>DATLMN010000118.1:0-29417 GCA_035537255.1 Pyrinomonadaceae bacterium
AGATGCGGCGTCGACTGAAGCCGCGCCGATGGGATCCAGCGTGGCGATGTTGCCGGATAGCGCGATCACGAAAGCATCGCTGGAGGTGCGGCACGATGACACGAAGAGGGACGCAGTCAGAAGCAGGACAAGAGAGACAAGAGTGAGCAGTCGAGCGCGCATTAAATCGCCCCTCCGTACGTGTAGTTGAGTTTTCCATTCAGCGCGCCGACTTCGTCGGACAGCTCGCGAAAGCGAACGTTATCGAAAGGAACGGGCGGCTGAACCAAAGCTTTGAAGCTGCGTATGCGTTCCAGCGTCGCGCTTATGCGCTGCTCGGAAATCTCGCCCGTGCGCGCAGCCTCCAGAAGCGCTTTATAACCGCGACGGATAATGTCCGGGCGCGAGCAGATCAGCAGCATATCCTGCCCGGCGTGAAACGCGCGCACAGTGGCCTCTTCAATCTCGCAGTGTTTGCTGATCGCGCCCATCTCCAGATCATCCGTCACGACCAGATGCTTATAACTGAGTTCATCCCTGAGCAGCTTGGTCACGACGTTGTAGTTGAGCGAGGCGGGCTCTATGCGACCGCCCGCCACGTTCTGACGAATGTCTATATTGGGAAAGCCGCCGTGGCTGACCATCACTGCGCGCACGCGGTCGTCTTCGCGCTGGAACAACTCTATGTAGGGCGCAAGGTCCTGCGCCATCAAATCGTCGTGCGAGAGATGAACCATAGGCATCTCTTCGTGCGAGTCCACTTCGCCCGCGCCGATGCCGGGAAAGTGCTTGAGGCATCCCAGACAGCCTGCGCTCTGAAGCGCGCGCAGGTAGACCATCGTGTAGCCCAGGACTTCTCCGGGCGAGCGACCGTAGGAGCGCGAGTAAAGACCGTTGGAGAGCAGATCGCGCTCGTCCGTCATGATCGACATGACGGGCGCAAAGTTCAGATTGAAGCCGAGCATGCGCAGGACTTCACCCGTGATCCGACCAAGAGAGCGCGCTGCGGCAAGGTCGCCATGCTGGCGAATTGTGCGGGCAGAAGGCATAGGCGTGCAGATGCGGCGCAGCCTGTCTACAAGACCGCCTTCCTGATCTATGCCGAAGAGCGGCTCGACGGGAGAGATGGAGCGCACCTCATCCAGCAGCGTGCGAAGTTGTTCGGGCGCGCCGACGTTGCGTCCGAAGATAATCACGCCCCCCGGCGAGACATCTTCGACGAGCGAGCGCGTCGCAGCGTCCATCTCCATGCCCGGCAGCCCGATAAAAAAGATTTGCCCGATCTGTTGTTCGAGA
The DNA here is from genome assembly GCA_035537255.1 of Pyrinomonadaceae bacterium. Lineage (GTDB taxonomy): Bacteria > Acidobacteriota > Blastocatellia > Pyrinomonadales > Pyrinomonadaceae > DASQYE01. Next base: position 1,276 of record DATLMN010000118.1, read on the forward strand.
GAGAGAGAAGTTAAAGAATCAGTCATGTAAAAGATAGCTGCTCTGCTGATCAGTGATCAAGGGTTTCAGTAGGCGCAAGCAATGGCGACCTGTTTTATCCGGACGCCCAAGGGCTACACCATTCGTTTGCGTAAACTGAGGAGAAGTTCGCGCGCTTCATCTGCTGAAATGGTTTCTACATTAAGCTCGCGCAGCTCGTCAAGCAGGCTTTGGTTCGTCGAGTCGAAAAGTGTGGCCTGCGCGGCTATCGCGCGCCGCCGTGCGCGACGCGCAGCCCTCTTCAAACCCGCTTCATCCATCGCCCATTCGTTCCATTGATCCAAGGGGGCCGCTGCCGCCTGCGCCTCTGCGTCCGTATCGGTCGGCGCAGCTTCCTCTTCGGCGAACACGTCCAGCTCATAACGCTCAAGGCGTGCCAGCACATCGCGCGCACGCTCAAGCACTGCGGGCGGCAATCCTGCCAGGCGCGCGACCTCTATACCGTAAGACTTGGAGGCGCGCCCGCGTTCCAGCTTGTGCAGAAAGACAACCTCGCCTTCGCGCTCGGCGGCTGTGATCTGATAGTTCTGCGCGCCAGGAAGACGCTCGGCCAGCTCCGTCAGCTCGTGATAATGCGTGGCGAACAAAGTCTTCGCGGCGTGCTCGGGCGAATCATGCAGATGCTCCGCGACGGCCCATGCAATTGAGAGCCCGTCAAAGGTCGCAGTACCGCGACCGATCTCGTCCAGCAGCACGAGCGAGCGCGGGCTGGCGTGATGCAGGATCGCAGCCGTCTCAGTCATCTCCACCATAAAGGTCGAGCGCCCGCCCGACAGATCATCCGACGCGCCGACCCGCGTCCAGATGCGATCAAAAATCGGAAGCCTCGCCTTCTCAGCCGGAACGAACGAGCCCATCTGCGCCAGGATAGAGATGATCGCCGTCTGACGTAATACAGTACTCTTGCCCCCCATGTTCGGGCCAGTGATGATGAGCAGGCGATCCGTGGAGTTGTTCATGTAGAGATCATTGGGGATAAAGGGCTCATCGCTGACGGCTTCGATGACGGGATGGCGTCCCTGTACGACCTCTATCTCGTCGCCGTCGTGTATGACGGGGCGTGCGTAGCGGCGGCGCACGGCAACTTCCGAGAGCGAGGCGAGAGCGTCGAGCGCAGAGAGCGCACGCGCGGTAGCCTGTATGCGCCGTGTCTCTGCGGCGACCTGCGCGCAGACCTCCGCGAAAATTTCCGTCTCCAACTGCAACATGCGCTCTTCAGCGCCGAGCACGCGCGTCTCCCAGGACTTCAGCTCCGGCGTCGTATATCTTTCCGCGTTCGCGAGGGTCTGTCGCCGTTCGTAATTTTCGGGGACGCGCACCGATGCGGCTTTCGATACTTCTATGTAATAGCCGAAGACGCCGTTGTAGCGAATCCTCAGGGAAGAGATGCCGCTTCGCGCACGCTCGCGCGCTTCCATCCCTGCGATTGTTCGCTTGGCATCGCTGCTGATGGCGCGCAACTCGTCCAGCTCGCTCGAATAACCGTCGCGCAAAGCGCCGCCATCGGAGAGCTTGGCGGGCGGCTCGTCGCTGATGGCGCGTGCGATCAAAGAGCGCACGTCTTCCAACTCGTCCAGGCTCTCGTGCAGAACTTGCAGAAGGGAAGCGTTGGAGTCCGAAATGGTCTGGCGAATCAATGGCACTTGATCGAGTGAGCGTCGAAGCGCCGCCAGATCACGGGGCGAGGCCGCGCTCATGTTGAGCCTTCCCGTCAGACGCTCCAAATCGGCGACCTCTTTGAGTTGCGCGCGCAGGCGGTCTCTTTTGATCTGCGAAGCATAAAGGTCTTCGATTGCACCAAGGCGCGCTTCGATTTCGCCGCGCCGCAGAGATGGGCGCAGCAGCCAGGAACGAAGCAGCCGCGCCCCCATGCCCGTCACCGTCTCGTCAATCACATCGAGGAGCGCGCTCGCCCTTTTCGATGTGCCCTGCGACTCGGTCAGCTCTAAGTTCCGTACCGTCACGGCGTCAAGAATCAGGTGATCCTGCGGCTCGAAATACTGTATGTCCGTGACGTGGGCTGCGGCTGCGCGCTGCGTCTCGTGCGCATAGCGCAGACAGACGCCAGCGGCACAGACCGCTGCCGATTTGCCTTCGAGACCATATCCATCCAGAGAGCGCACGCCGAACTGCTCGCGCAAACTGGCGGCGCAGGCTTCCTGTTGCCACTGCCAATCGTCCAGCGCCGTGAGCGTCGCTCCACCGAACGCGCTTGTATCACCTCTCGATGAATCCGCAGTATTACCCTTAGCGTCCGCTAACGTCTGAGACTGCGCTCTGGCAGTCTCATTCAAACTCTTCTTTTCAGAGAGAGGAAGAGGAGCGGTCTGTTTTGTGGTCTGGTGCGGGTGCTTGATAAGGGGCGCGAGCGAGGCAGGAAAGAGAATCTCGCGCGGAGCATAGGATTCTAAGTCGGCGCGAATGCGTGCCCAGGCGTCTGGGCCTGTGGCTTCGGTCGCGCGAAACTCTCCCGTCGAGAGGTCTAGAAAGGCTGCGCCCATTACAGAGCCGCTGCCCGTGACGGCGGCCAGATAAACTGTTTCGCGCGCCTCTATGAGCTGCGGATCGATGGCCGTGCCCGGCGTGATGATGCGAACCACTTCACGGCGGACAAGCTTTTTGGCAAGCTGCGGGTCTTCCGTCTGCTCGCAGATGGCGACGCGATAGCCTCTGCGCACAAGGCGCGCGATGTGTGAGGATGCGGCATGATGCGGGACGCCGCACATAGGGATCGGGTCGCCGCGCTCTTTATGGCGGGCCGTCAGCGTAATCTCCAACTCGCGCGCGCCAAGAACGGCGTCATCGAAAAACAGCTCGTAGAAATCTCCCAGCCGAAAAAATAGGATCGTGCCCGGATGCTGTCGCTTCAGCTCATGATACTGCCTGAGCATAGGGGTAGAGGTCGTCATCGGTTCATCAAAAAGTGATCGTTACAAAAGGGCATGCGCCTTCAATTGATGTAGAGCTTAAAACCCTACACGCAAGGGGCTCTCGAGCGCAAGCGAGCAATCAAGGGAAGTCAATCTCCTGTCTCTCGACGGCTTGTTACAACCGGCAGCAAGTATTTTAAATACTCTAGGCACATGGTCTGCCGTAGCGCGCAGGTGAGCCGAGGCGAGAGCGCAGGGCGTGTGCGGATTTGTGTGGCGGCGCAGGATATTGAAAGCGAGCTTATTGTAGTACAATCGCAGAAGCGGAATCATTGGAAGGCCCTTGGAGGTTAGTTTTTAATGGATGTGCTCACACTCGCGTTCGTGGGGTTACTCTTAATCGCGGCGCTCTTTCTGACGCTGAATGTGCGCCGCCAGATTTTGCGTGCCGCAGAAAATCGTCGCCTACGCGACCAGCAGCTTGGCGCTGAAATGCGCAGGCGCAGTGCCATGCAGGGAAATCCCAGATCGGCGACCCGCCGCTAACCGTGTCGCACACACAGGGAGAAAAACTCTCTCGTTGTGCTGCACCGGAGGCTAAAAATGCAAGAGATGCACATCACTTGCAGGGCTTGAAAATTTTCATCTACAGCAAAGTTCGCCGACGACGGTTCAAACATCCCACCCGACTGGTCAAACAGCGAAGGCTTACGGAAGGAGTTGAGCAGGCCGGACGCAGGCTGGGCACGGCGGCTTTGCTGGCCGCGCGCCGCAAAGGATGAAAAGCGCGGGCTCAGAGTCCCGCTACAGCAAGCGCAAAGCTCGCGCATCCGATGCAGACATCTTAATGGCCGCCTCTACCATCAGAGGCTTCCCCTTTTGAGGGTACAGTATGATGCTCCTCCATCCGGCGCTGACACTTTTGATGGAGAGCGGGGCATACGCTGGGATAACTCTATCAACAGGCCGCATGCTCTGATCCAATATTCTTAGAGCCGAACTACAGAGTCAGACGCGCACAAATCTTTAAGGTGGCCGATGGAAGAAAACGTTGAAGTAAAGAGCGACACGGAAGTACGCGCTTTGCAGAAACTAAGGGAAGCGCCTGCCGCTGCTGCCGCCTCGTCCGCTTACGGTTACAGAACGGACGTGGACGCGGATGAAGAGCGCCATCTGAGAGATTACTGGCGCTCCGTGCGCAAGCGTCTCTGGCTGGTCATAGGGATCACCGTGCTGGTCACGATGCTGTCTGCCATCTATGTCGCGCGTAAACCTGACATCTACGAATCGCAGGCGCGCGTGCAGGTCGATCTTGAGAACAGTAATCAACTCCCCCTGGGCAACAACTCTAAAAGCGGCGCTGTCGTCTTTAACAATCCCGTCAACGATCCAGCCTACTTCAACACACAACTGCAAATCCTGACCAGTCCGGGCCTGCTGCGCCGCGTCGTCAAGACCTTAGACCTTGAGCACAACCAGTCTTTCCTGCGTCCACAAACAGGGCGCAACACACTCTGGCAAAATCTGGCGCGCATGGTGGGCCTCGGCGGTAAAGCCCCTGCGGTTGCGCAGAACGAGACGACGGAGATTCCTCGCACGGACGCGGTTGCGCCGCCCACTTCGCGCGACGATCTGGTCGAGGCCAAAAGGCTATCAGGCTATGTCGCCATGCTTCAGGGCGGCCTCAAAGTCGAGCCCGTCAAGGAGACGCGCACGGGCTATATCAAAGAGACGCGCCTGATAGACATACGCTTTGCTCATCCAGACCCGCAAATCTCTGCCAAGGTGGTCAACGCCATCGCCGATGCTTTCGCGCTCCTTAACTTAGAGCGCAAGACCGTGACCAACTCTACGACCGGCGATTTTCTGCAAAGGCGTGTCGCAGAGCTGCAATCGCAGATTCGCAACGGCGAGGAACGTCTGGTCAACTACGCCGGCAATAATCAGATCACCTCGCTCGACGCGAATCAGAATACTGTGGTTGATCGCCTGGCGGGTTTGAATCGTCAACTGCTCGAAGCGGAGAACGAGCGCAAGCTGGCAGAGGCAGCCTATCGCTCCGCGCAAACGCCCGGTGCAGCGGACGCTCTCTCGCAAGCCGCGCCCGCCACTCAAGCGCCCGCACTGGAAACCAAGATCGCCGAATTGAAGCAGAAACGCGCGCAGCTTCTGGTGAAATATACGGAGGACTGGCCCGAAGTCGTAGAGCTTGATCAGCAGCTCGCGGTGCTCGAAAAACAGTTGCGCGAGACGCGCACGCAGGCCACTTCCACCGTTGTTACCAATTTGAAGCTGCGTTATGAGCAGGCGCTCGAAAGAGAGAACGCTTTGCGCTCGGCCTTTGAAAAGCAGCGCGGCGAAACGCTCTCGCAAAATCAGGCGGCGATCAACTATCGCATTATTCAACAGGAGATCGAAACCAATAAGAATCTACTCGACGGACTTTTGCAGCGCTCAAAGGAGAACGACGTGCTGCTGGCGGGCACGCCAAATAATATTCGCGTCGTCGATTACGCGCTCGCGCCGGAAGAGCCAGTTGGCCCAAGCCGTATGCGCAGCGTCGCCCTGGCCTTCTTCTTTTCACTGGCCTTCGGCATAGGCTTCGCGCTCTTTCTGGAATACCTGGACGACACTGTTCATTCTGCCGACGACGTAGAGAAGATGCTCCGTCTGCCCGCGCTGGCTGTCATTCCAACAGCGGCGCTGGAATCAAGACGCAGTCGTCGCCGCCTCAACTCTTCCACGAGCGCTTTGCAGCTACGCAATGGAAACGGCCACGGGGGAGGGGAACTATTAATCAATGCCGACCCGCGCTCGGCGCTGGCCGAAGCCTACAGGCAACTGCGCACCTCCGTGCTGCTCTCGACCGCCGGGCGCTCGCCCAAAACTCTGCTCGTCACTTCGAGCGTACCCGCCGAAGGTAAGACGACGACCGCCGTCAATACTGCGATCTGTCTGGCGCAGACAGAAGCCAGAGTGCTGATCATCGACGCGGATATGCGCCGCCCGCGCCTGCACGACCTCTTCGATATAGAGAACCGTCGAGGCTTGAGCACGATCCTTTCAAGCGAAATAACAGAGGCCGAAATGTTGTCTATGATCGGCCAGCACGAGCAGAGCGGTCTGCACCTGTTAACGTCCGGCCCAGTGCCGCCCAACCCTGCGGAGCTTTTGGGCTCTGAGCAGATGCGCCGCCTACTCGAAGTGGTCTCCGCGACTTTCACGCACGTCATCATCGACTCGCCGCCGATTGCTTCGTTCACGGACGGCGTGTTGATCTCCGCGATGGTCGACGGAGTGCTGCTGGTCGTTCATGGAGGCAAAAGCTCGCGCAATATTGTGCGGCGCACGCGGCAGACCCTGCGTGATGTCGGAGCAAAAATCCTCGGCGTCGTCCTCAACAACGTCAATCTGCACGCGGATGATTATTATTACTATCGTCGTTACTACGACGAAGCCTATTACAAAGCTGAAGAGGACGCGGACGAAGTCGCCTCCGGCACTTAAGGCCGAGAGCGCGTTTGATATTCTGAGCAAGATAACGAGCCATTGGCTTTGATCACGTCCGCTGAGATTTAGAGCAAATTTCAATCGAGTGTATGGAACAGGCATTCACCACCGCAGACACAGAGAACACGGAGGAAGCACGGAGGCTTGAATGCTTTTCGACTCTCTGTGCAGCCTCTGTGCGCTCTGTGTCTCTGTGGTGAGTCATAACGTTCCTGACATTCAATCGAAAACTGATAGAAGGAGAAGATACAATCAGCAAAGTGCAAAAAACTGAGACCGCAGTCGAAACCATGCCCGTCCCGCTGCTCGATCTGAAAGAGCAGTACAAAAGTATTCGTGACGAAGTTCTTGTGGCCGTCGAGCGTGTGATGGAGTCGCAACAGTTGATTCTAGGGCCGGAGGTCTCTGCGCTCGAAGATGAGGTGGCCCGTTACTCGCAGTGCGAGTTCGGCATCGGCGTCTCTTCCTGCACGGATGCGCTGCTGGTCGCGCTGATGGCGCTGGACATCAAGCCCGGCGACGAGATCATTACTACTCCATACAGCTTCTTCGCCACGGCAGGCTCGATTGCGCGTCTGGGCGCGCGCGCAATTTTTGTAGACATCGACGCCGCGACCTTCAATATCCTGCCTGAAAAAATCGAGGCCGCTATTACGGAGAGGACGCGCGCCGTTATGCCCGTGCATCTCTTCGGCCAGATGGCAGAGATGGATGAGATCATGGCAATCGCGCGCCGTCATAACTTATTCGTGATAGAGGACGCGGCGCAGGCCATCGGCGCGGAGTACAAGGGGCGTCGCGCGGGCTCTATCGGAGACCTGGGCTGCTTAAGCTTTTATCCGACGAAAAACCTTGGCGCGTTCGGCGACGCCGGAATGGTTATGACCAACGACCCTCGATTGGACGAGCGCGTTCGCAGACTTCGCAATCACGGCTACGCAGAGAAGTATTACAACAAAGAGGTGGGCGGGAATTTTCGTCTGGATGCGATTCAGGCCGCCGTCTTGCGCGTCAAGCTTAAATATCTGGACGATTGGACAGCCGCGCGCCAGCGCAACGCCGAGCGGTATCGCACGCTCTTCCGCGAGGCACGCATAGCTTTAGAGCATGTGGGCGATAACGATTTCGATGAGCGTGAAGGCGTGATTCTTCCCACGGAAGCGCCTGAGCGTCGCCATATTTATAATCAGTTCGTCATCAGCACGCGCCGCCGCGATCAGTTGCAGGAGTTTCTCAAAGAGCGCCGGATCGGAACGGAAATCTATTATCCCGTCCCGCTGCACTTGCAGGAATGTTTTAAGGACTGGAATTACCAGAGCGGCGATTACCCGCAGAGCGAGCGCGCCGCGCTGGAAACTCTGGCGCTGCCCATCTATCCTGAATTGACTGACGAGCAACAACAGCAGGTCGTCGAAGCCATCAAAGATTTTTTCGGCTGACAGAGTTCTTCGGCTCACAAATTTTGATCCGCGTCATGCAGGCCAAGCCGCGCAGAAGATTTCTGGCCGCCGTCGGCGATTCGAATAATCCAGTCACATGGAGCGGCATACCCTTTCACTTTCTACAGGCTGCACGCGCCGCCGGTCTTCTGGACGAGGGACTGCCGCTCTCGACCGACGGGCGCGTCTGGCAAGCGCGCCGCGTCGCGTGGAATCTCTCCCGCGTCTTCAAGGGTGATCGGCGCGGCGGCTATCAGTATTCCGAGAGCTTTCTAGAACGTCTCTGGCGTCCTGTGAGAAACAGTGTCCAAGGCGGCATCGTCGTCAACTGCTTTCAACTCTTCGCGCCCTCAATCGTCCGGGATCAGACCGTCGAGAAATGGTTTTTTATAGACCAGACTCTCCAACAGCTTTTCGATTACTACGAGCAGCGGCCATTGATCGGACGACGCATCGCGCATGAATCAATCGCACGCGAGCGCGAAGGCTATCATGCGGCCAGAGGCATTATCGTCCACAGCCGCTGGGCCGCACGCAGCGTGGTGAACGATTACGGAGTTTCGCCCGAGCGCGTCTACACGGTCATGCCCGGCGCAAACATAGACCCGACGGAATACGCTCGTTGGGAAAAAGACGAAGAGCAGCATCGCGCCGCAAACATCGAACATGAGCAGCGGCCTTTGCGTCTGGTCTTCGTCGGCAAGTACTGGCATAGGAAAGGGCTCGACCGTCTGCTTGGTGCGCTGGCGCTGGCACGCCGCCGAGGTTCGCTTGCGACTTTAAGAGTGATCGGTTGCCGACGCGAAACGCTTCCCGCCCATCTCAGGAATACAGAGGGCGTCGAATGGAGCGGCTTTCTTGATAAGCGCAATGAAGCGCATGCTTTTCTGTGCGCGCTCGGTGAATGCGACATCGGCTGTCTTCTCTCGCGCGCGGAAGCGGGCGGCATAGCATTTCGTGAATACCACGCGCTCGGCTTGCCGGTCATCGGCACGGACACGGGCGGCGCGCCCGATCACATGTTGCCCGGCGCTTCCGTCATCGTTTCCACAAACAGTACGGATGAAGAGATCAGTCGAATCATTATGGACTTGGAGAGGGACGGCGCGCGCTTGAAAGCTCTGCGAAAGAGCGCCCGCCAGCAAAGACACCTTGCCCTGTGGGACGAGACTGTGCGAAAGATTAAATTGATCTGGGCAGACTGCGCGGAAGATGATTCCAACTCTCAACCCTTAGAAAGAGAGCGCCAGGCGCAGTATCAGATTCAACTATGAAAGCACACGGACAGGGAATCGTCGCCAGCGTTCGTAGTGCGATAGTGAAAAAGGATTATCTGGCGCTGCTCGGGATCAGTCTTGCTCTTAATCTCCTGATCTTACGCTTGTTCTGCTGTACGGATGTTGACGGCATAGAATATTTTAGACTGGCTGTTAATCTCGCCGCCGGAAAGGGTTTGTCCCTGAGCCTCAGCGAGCCTTTTCTGCCCGCCGCATTTCGTGGGCCATTGTACCCAGCGGTGCTGGCTCTCTTTATCAAGCTGTTCGGGACATACACGCATATCTTTATTTTCCAGGCGATCACAAATACGCTGACCATCTTTATCGTCTACAAAATCATTCGCCGACTTGTTCCCGATGCCAATCCCGGGATAACTATTTTCTGTCTTCTGCTCTTTAGCCTGCAACTCATCTCCTATGCGCCCTCGCTCTCCACAGAGGCGGTCAATGCTTTTCTGGGTGTGATGGCATTTTATCTATTGCTGAGGAAAGATATTTTTTATGCGGGGCTGGTTTTCGGACTGGCTGTATTATGCAGGCCGGAAAATCTTTTTATTCTTTTGCTGGTTGTGGTCTGCATCCGGAAGCCAAGACAGGCGCTCACGTTAATAGCCAGCGCATTACTCTTGGTTGCGCCCTGGATGGTCAGAAATTATAGGGCTTTGGGTGCGGTGAACGACCCGGCCCTGACCGCTTGCAATCTTATCGCGGGAACATCGCCTGCATTTTGGACTGACCCGCTCTATTTGGAAGCGTTCAGACACATGCGCGGCTACAGCTCACAAGAGGAGCGCGATAGTTATCTTACTCGCGCCCGCCGCGTCTACTTCGAAAGATGGTCGGCGCAGCCTCTACAGCTATTTGCCTTTAAGCTCAAAGCTCTGGGTAGAGCGCTGCTCTACAGCCTGGAAGGTTTTATCTGGGGAACAGAAAATCCTTGGTCTTTTCACAGTGCGAATAGAAGCTGGCCGCTCTTGATTATTAGAGGACTGGTGATACTGCTTTACGGCCCTGTTTTCTTTGGCCTCGTCATTGCGGGTCTCTGGCGACATTTTAGAAGAGAGACTATTTTTCTCGCCATCCCTTTTGTGGTCATGGTGAGCATAGGCATCGTCGCTTATGTTGACCACAGGCACTTGATGTTTGCTCGCGTTCTATTAATACCCCTGTTCGTTATAGGTCTGATGGATTTCCTAAAGCGCAGATCACTCATCAGTACACAATCGACAACAAACGCTTGAGATGTTTGAGAAGCTAAGAGGCAATTAGAGAATATGTCTGTGCCGGAAGTCGCCGCTTCAATGCCTGAGTCTCAGGATGTACAGGTCAGTGGCGATCAATCCATCGGGATCAGACTTATCAGGGCTTCGAGTCTGATCGCTTTCGGGAGCATATCGAGCCGTTTTATCGCGCTCCTTATTACTGTCGTCAGCACGCGATTGCTCAGCGAAGCTGAGTTCGGCGCTTACGGAGTACTTCAGAGCACGCTCAATCTCTTCGGTATTACTGCCGGGTTATCTCTGGGCCTGGGCGCGACGCGTTATATTGCGCTCTACCGTGTCAGAGAAAAAGAGCGCGCGCGTGGTATCGCTCTGGTCGTCCTGCTTATAGGGACGGCGAGCAGCGCATTGACCACGTTAATAATGTTTACGCTCTCGCCCTGGCTGGCCGTCCACGCGTTGCATAATCCTTCTTTGGTCACGCCGCTTAAATGGGCCGCCGTTCAATTGTTCTTCTTTTCCGTCTTCGGCTTGGCGAGCAGCATCCTTGGCGGAGTAGAGCGATTCGGCGTCACCTCCGTAGCGAACATCATTCAGAATGTCTTGATCTTGATCGGCTCTGTCGCTTTGATTCCGGTCTTCAGATTGTCCGGCGCGATCTGGGCACAGGTGCTGGGCATAGCCGTCTCGCTCGTCCTGTGCCTGTGGTGCATACGCGACATCTTCAGAGGCTTCGATACGCAAAGTTTGCTTGAGCATCTGCGCAGAGAGTGGAAGCCGCTGCTCAATTTTTGCCTGCCGTCAGTGCTCGCAAGCTTTTTTGTGATGCCAGCCTCGTGGCTCTCTGTGATGCTGATTGCGCGCGGGCCGAACGGGTTTATAGAGCTTGCTTACTACACGGCGGCTGATCGGTTCAGGCTGATCTTGGTCTTCGTAGCGGGTTTCGTCGGCACTGCGCTGCTGCCGATTCTGGCGGGTACGATTGGTAGCGAAGATAAAAAATCCGAGGACAGCGCGAGAGCCCTCGACCTTGGACTGATCGGCACGGCGCTTCTTGTCTTGCCGCTCAGCGCGGCGCTGGCATTCGGCGGGCCTGAAGTCATGGCGCTGTTCGGACGTTCTTATCAGGCGAACTGGGCCATCCTGCTTCCAATCATTGCTTGGGCGGGCGCAGGAGCAATCGGCTCGACCGTCGGCACGGCGCTGTTGGCCCACGGCAAACAGTGGTTCAGCTTTTTACAGCAGGCGACTTATGGCTGCTCCGTGTTGTTGCTGACCTTTCTGCTACGCAGCGCTGGCGGGGCTGGGCTCGCGTTGGCCCACCTGCTGGCGGTGCTGTTGCTGGTCGCATGGTCAGTTCCGGTGCTGCAACGTTTCCACGCTATCACTCAGAGGGGAACACGCATCCTGTTGGTCTCGACGGGAATGGTTTGCCTGTTGTGTCTGCTGGCATGGGCGTGTCCGACCGCCTGGCGATTATTTCTGGTTGGGCCTGTCACTTTAATAACGACGCTCTTTGCGTATCTCTTCTTTCCGACCGGAACTGAGCGCGCGCGACTGCGTTCGCTGGTGATGGCTAGGGCAGGGAAGACAGGCAAGTTCTAAGAGCAAAGAACAAAATTTCCTCATCGGTGAAGTACGCGGGTCTTGAAAAAATGAAGGGCAACGGTTCGGCGAAGCCGCAACGGATTCTGGTGGTCGCGGACTCTGCGATTCCTGTTCCGCCGCAGGGTTATGGCGGGACGGAGCGCGTGCTAGGCTATCTGCTGAAGGGGTTGGCGGAGCGTGGCTATCAAACTACATTGATGGGAGCGCGCGGGTCGCAGCCGCCCGGAAGGCTTGTGACTTTCTCGGATGCGCGCTCTGCCTCAAAGCCCGCGCGCGGGCTGGCGAAAGCAAATTTCTGGGCGCGCCTCGTGCGCGAATTGCCGCGCCATGATCTGCTGCACTCCGCCGCGCGGCTGGATTACGTCATGCCTGCCTTGAGATACCCGATTCCAAAGGTCTTGAAATTTCAGAACCCAATCACTGCGGAGCAACTGGATTTTATCGAGAGACACGCGCGTGGGCCAACCGTCCTAGTCGGGTGCGGCGTGCGCATGATCGAATCATTTAAGACGCGCGGCCTCTGGCGGCCGATTCATAATGCGATTGAGTCGGACCGCTTTCAATATCAACCGACGCCTTCTCGGCCGCCCTATCTTGCTTTCCTGGGCAGGCTGACGCCGAACAAGGGCGCGCACACGGCCATCAATGTGGCGCGCGAAGTCGGAATAAAACTCGTCATCGGCGGGAATATCGGAAACGCCAGCGGTGACCGCGAGTACTACGAAAGCCGTATCGCACCTCACATAGATCAAACGACTGTCGAATACATCGGCGAAGTGGACGACGCTGGAAAGGAGCGCCTGCTGGGCGGAGCAATGGCGCTGCTGAATCCGATTGAATGGGACGAGCCCTTCGGCAATGTCAATATAGAGGCGTTCGCCTGCGGCACGCCGTCAATCGCTTTTGCCAGAGGCGAGATGCCGGTCGTCATACGTCACGGCGTGACGGGCTTTCTTTGCCGCGATCAAGCGGAGATGATCGAAGCGGTCAGGAATATCAAAACCATTTCGCGCGAAGCCTGCCGACGCGAAGCCGTCGAGCGTTTCGATGTCACACGTATGGTCGATAAGTTCGAGGAGGTCTATCGCTGGCTGTGGGCGGGAGAGCGCGTCGTGCCAGCGCACTGGGCCGAGCCATGATGAATAAAAGATTAGACCAGTTGCGAAGAGTCTGGGCGACAGATCAAAAACTGCGGCGCACGGGACTACCAAGCGGACGTTACCTGCGATGGTTTTACCGTTACAGGCTCGCCTCGCGGTTTCCAAAAGTATTCTCCACGCGCAGGGTCGCCGTTCAGCTCTCGGACCGGGAAGCGCAGCGTCGTGCTTCGGCTCTGATCAGAATCAACGGCGGTGGCGGCGATCTGACTGTCTTTACAGGGCTCATAGGTGATCGTGAATACTGGGACGCAAAGCTTTTTCCTATCAAACGGCTGCTTGATCTTGGCTCTAACATCGGACTGGCGGCGCTCTGGTTTTCGCTCTTTAGTCCCGACATGGAGCTTGCCTGCGTCGAGGCTGATCCAAGAAATCTTTCGCTGCTCACTGAAAATCTGAGCCGTAATAATTTGCGGGCGCGCATCTTTCCGTGTGCCGTTGGCGCTGTGGATGGCGAAGCAGAGCTTGGCATCAACGAGCACATGGCTGTTAGCTCGCTGATCTCCACCGGTCTTCACGGGCACACAAAATCTGTCAGGGTAAATGTGCGGACGATTGAAAGCCTGCTTGACGAGCTGGGCTGGGAGAGCGTGGATGTCGTGAAGATGGACATCGAAGGGGCGGAGCTGGACATCTTCCGTTCATGCGCGCCGTGGATTGAGCGTGTCGAGCGATTCGTGCTTGAGATTCATCCGAACACTTCGGCGGAAGAGATAGAAGCGTTGGTGCGTCCCTTCGGGCGCGTCGTTCGCCGCATAGGCTTTGGCGTCGAGCCGACCTTTATCATAGAGAAAGCGACAAACTGAACCTTGGGCCCAAGCGGTATTCTTCATGCCCTGTATTCGCTGCGCGCGGAAGGATGCCCGCGCCTTGCGCTCGATCTGTTACAGGAGGAAACAGCGCAAACCGGACGGCGCGGGACGATTGCGATTGCGACAACAGAGAATGCAGAGCTGCTCGCGGAAACAGAAAGACTTGACGTTCCCGTCATTCATCTTCATTGGAGCAGGCGTGGGTTCGTCAAGCTGGCACGAACGGCGCGGCGCGCTTTCCTTGAAGCGCAGCCGCGAGGCGTTATCTGTTACACGGTCGGCCTGCATGTCTCCATCACTATGGCCGCCAGCGGCTTGAAGATTCCAGTGGTCGTTCATCTGGGCAATGCTCCGCCCGCGTCTGACCGCGTGGCCCGTTCAAAGATACGTCTACAGATGTTGGCCGGAGCGCCTTTCGTCAGTCGCTATGCGGCCTGCTCGGATTATGTGCGGCGCGAGTGCATCAGCGCGTATGGTCTCTCTCCCGAAAAAGTTGTGACTGTGCCGAACGGGATTCGTCTTGAAAAGTTTTCGCGTGCGCCGAACGCAGATGCGAAGCCGAACGGTCATGGTCTTTTGACCATCGGCATGGTGGGAAGCCTTGAGGCGCATAAAGATCAGTTGATGCTGCTGGAAGCCGTGCGGCTGCTGGCGGAAAGAGATGTCAATGTCAGGCTTCGCCTGATCGGTGATGGGACGCGCCGCGACGCTTTGCGCGAGAGCGCGCAGAGACTCGGTATCGCAGAGCGCGTCGAATGGGTCGGCACGGCTAGGGATGTTCCGGCAGAGTTGGCCCAACTGGATGTCTTCGCTTATTCGGTGCGCGAAGAAGAAGGGTTAGGTATTGCTCTGGTGGAAGCCTTAGCGAGCGGTTTGCCGGTCGTCGCTTCGGATACGGGCGCGTGCCGTGAAGTGCTCGAAGGCGGAAAGCTTGGGCAACTCGTCGAGGGCCGCAGCGCAGCCGCCTGGGCTGAATCCCTGATGGCGGCAAAGGCCATGAAGATAGAGGCCGCACCTTCGCTCTCTCGTTACGATATACGCCAGACGTTTAGCGCCTACGATGCGCTACTCGGAAATTCTTGAAAGCGAGTATGGACCAACGCAAGAGAGTCCTGCATGTGCTCTTTCACGGTGGGTTGGGTGGCTGTGAAAGCCTGTGCCTTGATCTGGTCAGGCATCTGGACGCCGCGCGCTGGGATTCAGAGGTGGTCTTTCTCTCGGAAGAGGGAGGCCCCGTGCTTGATCGTCTCAACGAGATGGGAACGCGCATTCACGTCTGCGCATACGAGAGGCGCGAGCGTTTGAGCTTTGTGCGCCGTTTCGCGCGCCTCTGCCGCGCCGTAAAGCCGAACGTTGTGCTGACGCACAGCTTTGGGCTGCACTTGTTCGTGGCGATGGGTGCGCGCCTCGCCGGAGTCAAACGCGTTCTGGTCAGCGTCCAGAACCCGCCGCCGAACGGCACTGCGCTTCGCAGAAAAACGGCTTTGCTTGCGCAGCTCAGTCGTCCCTTCGTTGATCGCGAGCTGGCTTGCAGCAATTATGTCTCGGACAAAGTCGTGGGCCAATACGGTTTGCCGCGTCGTCGTGTCAGTGTGCTCTGGAACTGGTGCGATACAGAATCAATCGCGGCGCGTGCCGGAAGGGCGCGCGAGGCCCGGACAGACGTTGGGCCAATCATAGGCATCGTCGCGCGCCTAGACCCGATCAAAGATCACGCGACCGTACTCCGCGCATTCCAGTTATTCCGTCGCGAATACAGTGGAGCGCCGCTGCGTCTGATTGGCGACGGGCCTATGCGGGCAAGGCTCGAAGAATTGGCGAGCGAGTTGAGCTTAGGCGAAAGTATAGAGTTTGCGGGAGCGAGGACGGATGTGCCGGAGCAGGTGGGCCAACTGGACATCTTCGTTTACGCGACGACGGCGAATGAGGGGTTCGGGATTGTGCTCGCCGAAGCGATGGCCGCCGGTGTGCCGATTGTCGCGACCGACTGCGGGCCGTGTGCTGAAGTCTTAGATGATGGTCGCGCAGGTCTGCTTGTCTCGCCCGGAGACCCCGAAGCTTTGTCAGAGGGTTTGAAAACTCTCTGGGAGGATGCGGGATTAAGAGAGCGGCTGGCCGCAAACGCTCTCCGTACGGCGCACGCGCGCTACTCGGTCAAACGCGCCGTCGAAAATCTGGAGACGTATCTGAATGCGTAAGCGAGCACGCGTCCTGCAACTGCCCGTCGCATATCTGCCCTGGACGATTGGCGGCAGAGAAGTTTACGCGCATCACTTGAGCAAGAATCTACAGGCGAGCGATTGGGATGTGCGTGTTTGTATTCACCAGAATTTGAACACACATGAGCCCACGGGCGAGCATGAGCACGAAGGCGTGCCGGTCACTGTCCTGCCGCCCTTGCCCGGACAGGAGGCGCGCAGTGCCGTTTATGGATGTGCGCCTTCTGATGTGCCCGGGTTTGAATTTCTCTTAAAAGAGTTTCAGCCGGACATCGTTCACTTTCACGACTTTTCTGTCGGGGCTAATCTGCTTCATCTGCGCCTGGCCGAGGCTGCGGGTGCGCGCACGCTCGTGACTTATCATTCTCCGGGCCAATCCTGTCTGCAACGATCATTGCTCTATCGTGGTCGAGAAGTCTGTGACGGCGTGATAAGTTCCGTGCGCTGCACTGCCTGTCGCTTAGGTGTGAGCGGAATGCCGGAAACCATCGGCGAGCTTACAGCAAAAGTCTCGCTGCCGTTTCTCAGACCGGAAACGAAGAATTTTTTGAGCCGCGCGCTGACGGCACGCGCCATGACAGAACAGTTCCAGAGCGCCTGGGCAGAGATGATCTTGCGTGTAGATAAAATTCATATCTATGCAGACTGGGTGGCAGAGATGATGGCTGCTAACGGCGTCGATGCTGAAAAGCTGGTCATGCTGCGCACAGGCGGCCCTTGGCACAAACGCGAGCCTCAGCCTCCCATTGAAACAACATCTGAGAAATTACGCCTCGTCTATCTGGGCCGGTGTGATCGTGTCAAGGGCGTGCAGGTCTTGGTCGAAGCTATTCAGAGTCTGCCAGAGGATTATCCGGTTGAAGTGGCGTTCTGGGGGCCGTACTGGGATCGCGATTACGGCATGAGCCTGCGCGAGATGATGCGCGGAGACGCGCGCCTTCTTGAACCGAAAATTATTCCGCATGCGGATGTCAGCGTCGCTTTAAAGGACGCTGATATTTGTGTTGTCCCTTCGCTCTGGCTTGAGACAGGGCCGCTGGTGGTGCTTGAGGCGTTTGCTGCCGGAGTCCCCGTCATCGGAAGCCGTTTGGGAGGAATCGCGGAACTTGTCAGCGACGGTGTTGACGGTCTGCTTTTTACGCCGGGCGACGCGACCGAGTTGGCAAGGATAATAAGATCGCTTGCGGAAGACTGTGATCGTTTGAGTGCTCTTAAACGCGGAGTCAAAGAACCGCGCACGATGCGGGACGTGGCAGAGGAGATGGCTGTGGTCTATGAAGAGCTGCTTTGCCTCAAGACTGAAGGGGTCGCGACCGTCTGCCGATGAATGAAATTAGTTTGAGACAGGACGATCAGCTCAAACAGCCGCCGAAGGTCACTGCGCACCAGTGGGTCTTATCGTACCTGCTGCTGGGGCTCGCGGGGCTTGGCTTTTTAACTTCGTCGTATGAAGCGCTGATCATCCTCGCGGAACTGTTCGTCCTTGTGGATATATTGCTGCTGATAATTCTCGGGAAAGAAGCATTGCGTACGCGCTCGTTTGGAAAGTTGTTGCTGGTGGCTTCGACGCTCTTCTTTTTTTGGCTTGAAGCCTTAAGCCTTGCGCTTCAGGAGACTCCGTTCCCTGTGCCCGGCGGTCTTCCTTATCCTTCCGCTCAATATGGCGAAGAGCTGGTCAGGCAGGCTTATCTTTATGTCGCTCTCTTTCAATTGATGCTGCTGGTCGGTTACAGCCTGCGACCGCGTATGCGCGGAGTCTTCGACTGGATAGGTTCGCGCGTCAACTCAAAAACGCTTCGCGCCCGCGTGATGCCGTATGTGCTGGCCGGGTGCGCCGTCTTTCCCTTGCTTCTGGCGCTGAGATTTAATCTCAAAGCGATGTTCGATGTGCTCCTGGCCGCGCGCACGGGCGCAGAAGTCGAGATGGATAATGTCGGGCTGCTACATTTCTTAACCTTCTTCGGAATGTACGGGGCGGCTATCTTGCTGGCCGAAGCCGTCCTCTTGCGTTCTAAGAAACGTTTGTGGTCTCTGGTCATAGGGGGAATCGCGGCGCTGCCGTTTATTATGGGCGGCGCGCGACATCTCTGGCTCTTCGTGGCTTTTCCTGCCTTTATCCTGATGTCTCGCAGCGAGCAGCGATTGACTCCCGGTCGCCTTGTGCGTTGGGCAGCGATCTCTCTGGCCCTGCTGATCATTCTTCAGCTTCAGTATTCGTTGAGGAACGAGGGATGGAGCGAGGTCGCAAATGTGGAATCGAGCCAGTTGCTCGAAACGGATGTCACGGGTCAGTTCGGCGCGCTGCTCTACGCTGAATATTTAGTCCCGGAGCGGCATGATTATTTTCTGGAAATCCCGGAAAAGTATTTCGTCATCCACTGGATACCGCGACAGTTCTGGCCGGACAAACCCTTGATGCAATCATGGGAGTTTTATAACGGCGAATATACGCAGGGACAGGCTTTTAATGTCACGCCTTCGATCATAGGGCAGTATCACATGAGCTTCGGATTTATTGGAGTGATCTTTATAGGCGTCTGGCTGGGATTTTTGACGCGGCTGGCGGATCGCGCGCTGCTCGTCATAGAGCTTGAGCGGCAACTAGCGATGGCGATTGCGATTGGCATGTTCTACGCCTTTATCATCTCGTCTTTCAGATTTTACTCGCCGATCTACTTCGCCTATTTCCTTTTCGCGATGATCGGAATGATGCTCTTGACCAGCCGTCGCCGCCGCAATGCCGACGCGCGTCTCTTAGAAGTCGATGCGTACAGACCTGTGCAATATCCTGGCGTGTCCTGATTGCAGGAGCGCGCTTGAATTGGAAATCTCCGAACAGTCAGAGACGGAAGTGCTGACGGGCACGCTCAAGTGTGTTGCTTGCGGGAGATGCTACTCGATCAAGAGAGGGATTCCCAGATTCGTTGCGGATAAAAGTTACGTCGATAATTTTAGCTGGCAATGGAATAGATTTTCGCGAACGCAGATCGATGCGTTTAATGGAACACAGGAATCCGAGAGACGCTTTCGCGCGGAGACTGGCTGGCAGCCAGATGAGATAAAAGGCGAACTCACATTAGACGCCGGTTGTGGGGCGGGTCGCTTTAGCGCCATCGCCAGCCAGTGGGGCGCGCGTGTCATCAGTGTCGATTTGAACGAGGCCGTCGAAGCCTGCCGCAGTAATATGGAAGAGTTGGGCCAAAGGGTCGAGGTCATACAGGCTTCGCTCTACGCACTGCCTTTTCGTCCGGCAACGTTCGACCGCATCTTTTCGCTGGGCGTGATTCAGCACACGCCCGATCCACAGGCGGCGATCAGCGCCCTGCCTTTATATTTGAAACCGGGCGGGCATCTGGCCTTCTGGATTTACGAGAAGCGCTGGACGCGCTTTATCATGCCGCGCAATTATCTAAGATTGCTGACGCGCAGACTTTCGCCAAGGGCAAACTATGCTTTGAGCGCCGCGCTGGTCACGATATTTTTCCCGCTGACGCTCCTGCTCTCGCTTATTCCCGGACTAAAAAAGGCGCTGCCGCTTGTTCCCATCTCAAGCCGCCATTACTGGGGCAAACTCTCCGTACGGCAACAGTGGGAATGGACAATGCTCGACACTTTCGATTCCTACTCTCCCGTATATGAATCGAATCAAACGGAAAGGGAAGTGAGAGACGCGCTGGCCTCAACAGGGATGAGCGAGGTTCGCCGGACTGCCGCGCGCGGGATGGCTATCGTCGGAAGAAAAGCTTTTAACTGATTCGCCGGTTATGATTGCCGTTATTGTTCAGGCCGCCCATGCGCCGTTTCACCGCGCGCGTTTCCGTGCCGCTCGCGCGCGCGGGCTTGAAGACAATCGAGAACTGTTCAGCGTTGCCGTCAGCGATGTGCAGGGCGATTACAAGTGGCCGCAACAGGACAGCTCTCAGGAAGACTTGCACAGCCGCGTGCTCTTTCCCGGATGCGATTACTGGACGCTCTCTTACAGGCGTATTCGGCGGGCGCTTTACAGTGCGCTGGATGAAATCTCGCCGGACGTGGTGGCGTTGCCGGGGTGGGGGTTCGCTGAGACGCTCGCGGGACTGGGCTGGTGTATCAGGCGAGGCCGTCATCGCGTGGTTATCTCCGACAGCCAGGCGATAGATTCTGCTCAAACGCAGAGCAAGCTATTGCTCAAACGCCTGATCGTTTCCCGCTTCCAAGCGGCATTCGCCGGAGGCCAACCGCATGTGCGATACCTAGAAGAGTTGGGCCTCGCGCCGGAGCGTTGCTTTGTCGGCTGTGATGTCGTCGATAACGAATTTTTCGACAGGGAAAGCCAGAGGGATAGAGCGCAGCAGCAGAGGCAGGAAAGGGAGAGAGAATCTGCCTTGCGATTGTTGAGCTGCGTGCGTCTGCTTCCGCGTAAGAATATTCTAGGCGTTCTGGATGTAATGAAAGACCTTGACGGCTGGACGTGGACGATTGCCGGAGACGGGCCGCAGCTTGAGGAGATAGAGCGACAGATTAAAACACTTCAGTTGACCGAGCGTGTCCGTCTTGTTGGACACGTTGACTACGATGAGCTGCCGCGAGTTTACAGTGAAGCGGACGTTTACCTGCAACCGAGTCTCGTAGAACCCTGGGGGCTTGTCGTCAACGAGGCTATGGCCTGCGCGCTTCCTGTCCTTGTCTCGAACGCTTGCGGCTGCCGCGAAGACCTTGTCAAAGAGGGCGTCAACGGATACACCTTTGACCCTTCAAGCCCGGAGAGCCTGAAGCAGGCGCTTCAACTAATGATTGATAACAGGGAGCGCCTTGACGCGATGGGCCAGGCTTCGCGTCGTCTAATTTCCGGTTGGGGCTTAGACCTCTTCGCTCAAAATTTCTGGCGCGCCTGCGATGCGGCATTGCTCGCCCGCGCGGCAGGCAGGCGCGAGCGTGTGATTAGCAGGGCGCTCGGTTTTCCTTTATAGAGTAGACAGAGTCTCCACAGATGCGCGTGCTACACGTTGTTCCAAGTCTAGACCCGGCGACGGGCGGCCCTGCGCGTTCCGTCCCCGCACTGTGCAGAGCTTTGCAGGCGGAGGGCGTCACAGTTTCGCTCTATACCTTCCGGCCTGCCGACGCGCCCGTGACCGTTTCTTCCGGCGAGACTTTTCCCATCACTTATTTCAAACCCTTCTCGACGAGCCGACAGTTGCCATCTGTAAATTTTTATCGTCGGCTGCGCCGCGACGTTTTGCAGTACGACCTTGTGCATCTGCATAGTCTGTGGAATCCGGCCATCAGTCTGGCGGCGCTCTGTTGTCGCAGGGCGAGTGTGCCCTATGTTCTCTCGCCCAGAGGTATGCTTCAGAGCGGCGCTGTCCGGCGTAAGGCCAGACTAAAATCCGCTTACTATCGTCTCTGGGAACGCGACACTGTGGGGCATGCCAGCGCGCTACACTTCTTTACAGAATCGGAGGCTGCGGAGTCAGAGCCCTTCATGTCTCCGAACGCATCTTTCACGGTGGTTCGTAACGGCGTTGACCCGGATGCGTTGAAAGACGTGGCGGCGGGCCAGTTCAGAAAAGCTTACCCTTCGCTTCAGGGCAAGCGCATCGCGCTCTTCCTTGGCCGCCTGCATTGGAGCAAGGGCTTAGGATTACAAGCGGACGCGCTCGCGCTTCTCGTCAGGGAGTTTCCAGACCTCGTCTGGGTGCTTGTCGGGCCTGATGAAGGGGAATGGGCCCACCTCTCCGAACAGATTGCGCGGTTGGGCCTAACGCAGCATGTGCTATGGACAGGGCCGCTGTCGCAAAGCCGCTGTCTGGAAGCCTTGAAGGACGCGGACGTATTCCTGTTGACTTCGCGGCACGAAGCGCACTCCGTGGCGATGAACGAGGCGCTCATCACAGGCGTTCCGATCTGCCTGACGGACACCGTGCGTTTTGATGAGATAGAGGCATACGGCGCGGGCCGTGTCGTGACTGCGGACGCAAAGGCACTGGCAAACGCCGTCGCGGAGATACTAAACGACCCGGCTCGCGCCGCAAGCATGCGCTTGGCCGGGCGTCGTCTCGCCACTGAACATCTGGCCTGGCCCAAGGTGGCCCGCGCGATGATCGAAGTTTACGAAAAGATTCTGGCCGCCGACGATCAACGCGACGAAGAGCCTGCGCTCTGCCGAATAGAAGCCGGAAATCTGTAATTTAAAAATGGCACGCGCTTTTCTTAAGCCCGCATGAATAAAGAAGAGGTGGAAGCTACAGACAGAAATCTCTCTGTAATTATTTTGACCTTTAATGAAGAAGCCAACCTGCCCGCGTGTCTGGAAAGCCTGTCGGGGCTGAGAACGGAAATCTTCGTCGTGGATTCGGGTAGTACGGACAGGACTGTGGAGATCGCACGTCGCGCGGGCGCGCTTGTGTTCGAGCACGAGTTCGATAATTATGCCGCGCAGCGTAACTGGGCTTTAGAGAACTTGCCCCTGCGGACTGAATGGATTCTCAATCTGGATGCGGACGAGCGTTTGACGCCTGCGCTCTCTTCAGAAATCAAAGAGACGCTGGCTGCGAAACCTTTGACGAATGTCGATGGCTTTATGCTGCGCAAGCGCACGGTCTTTATGGGCCGTTGGATCAAACATGGCGGGCATTATCCTTCGCATCACCTGCGCCTTTTCCGGCGCGGGCGCGGGCGTTGCGAAGATCGCCTCTATGACCAGCACTTTCTGGTCGATGGGCGGATAGAGAGTTTGAAGCATGACTATCTGGATGTGCTCACCTCTGACCTGAGCACCTGGACACAAAGACACGCGCGCTGGGCAGAGGCCGAGGCCAGGCAAATGTTAACGCAAAGTGATGAGCTTTCCACGCTTCGTGTGCGCTCAAGTTTTCGGGGCAATCCGATTGAAAGACGCCGCTGGCTGCGGGAAGGGCCATACGCGCACGCGCCGCTTTTCCTGCGAGCCTTTCTCTACTGGTTTTACAGATATTTCCTGCGTCTGGGATTCCTCGACGGCAAAGAGGGTTTGATCTTCCATTTTTTACAGGGCTGCTGGTTTCGCTTTCTCGTGGACGCGAAGATTTACGAGTTGAAGCGGAAGCAAAAAGAGATCGAAGGTTAAAGCTCGAACGCTTTTTTTAGACGATGATCATTCTAGGCATCAACGCTTATCACGGAGACGCTGCGGCCGCCATCATTCGCGACGGACAATTGATCGCCGCCGTCGAAGAGGAGCGTTTCAATCGCTGTAAGCACGCCGCAGGGTTTCCAAAAGAGTCCGTGCGCTACTGCCTGTCCGCCGCAGGCGTGCGTCTTGAAGACGTAGATCACATAGGAATCTCGCGCGACCCTTCGGCGCACCTGCACAAAAAGATTCTGTACGCCGCGACGCGCGCCGCAAAAAGAGTCGGAGCAAGCGACGGCGTGCGCGACCGCGTAGAAGGAGGCGAAGGAGCGCGCCGCGGGATTTTTAATGCGGTCGCAGAGCGATTAAATAATGCTGCTAAGGTCTTTGACCTGCGCGATGATCTGACGAAGTCGCTGGGCGTCACACGCAGCAGCCTGCGCGCACGGTTTCATAAGATCGAGCATCATCGCGCGCATCTCGCCAGCTCCTTCTACGTCTCAGAGTTCGAGCGCGCGGCGCTGCTTTCCATTGACGGCTTCGGCGATTTTATCTCAACGATGTGGGCCATCGGCGAAGGCTCTGCGATTGAATTGCTGGGGCAGGTCGAGTACCCGCACTCCACGGGAATTCTCTATACGGCGACGACGCAGTTCCTGGGCTTCCCTCATTACGGCGACGAGGGGAAAGTGATGGGGCTTGCCCCGTATGGCGAGCCGCGTTTTATAGAAGAGTTCCGCAACATCATACGCACGGAAGAGGGCGGGCGCTTTCGTTTGAATCTGGATTACTTTCGTCATCACACTGAAGGTGTCGAGATGACCTGGGACGACGGCTCGCCCACTGTGGGCCAGATTTTCTCGAACGAGTACGCGAGAGCCTTTGGCCACGCGCGCAAAGAGGGAGAGGCGCTCACGGCGCGCGACCGTGATCTCGCGGCGAGCCTGCAACTGCGGCTCGAAGAGGTCTGCTTTCATCTACTGAATCATCTTTATGAAAAGACGGGCGCGACCGATCTGGGCCTCTCCGGCGGCGTCGCCTATAATTCCATGATGAACGGAAAGATTCTTCTCAAGACCCCTTTTCGCCGCATCTTCGTGCAACCGGCGGCGGGCGACAGCGGTACTGCGGTCGGCGTCTGCTACCAGATATATCACGCCCTGTTGAATCAGCCGCGCACCCCTTCACCCGTTGACTGCGCTTACACCGGGCCGGAGTTTTCTGATGAAGAGATCGGAGTGGAGCTTGAGCGAAGCGGCCTTAGCTTTCAGAGACTATCCGATAGCGAAGTGACGCGCGACGCCGCTCGTGAGATTTCGCGGGGCTCTGTCGTCGGGTGGTTTCAGGGGCGGATGGAGTTTGGCCCACGTGCGCTGGGCAATCGTTCCATTCTCGCAGACCCGCGCAGGCCAGAGATGAAAGATATTTTGAACGAGCGCATCAAGCGACGCGAGCCGTTTCGTCCCTTCGCGCCCTCTATCCTCGCAGAGCGCGTGGACGATTACTTTGAGCAGACGCATCCAGCGCCGACGATGCTGATGGTTTACCAGATCAAGCCTGAGCGACGCGCTTTGATTCCAGCCGTCACACATGTTGACGGCTCTGGCCGCCTGCAAACCGTCACGCGCGAAATGAATCCGCGTTATCATCAGCTCATCTCGGATTTTTACGAGCTGACGGGAGTGCCCGTCCTGCTCAACACGTCCTTTAACGAAAATGAGCCTGTGGTCTGCTCGCCCCATGACGCCATCGAATGTTTTATGAAGACTCGCATGGATGTGCTCTACCTGGGCAATCATGTCGTGCGACGCACGTAGAGCGGAAATTGAAAGTAATTTGACATGGAGTTCACTACAGAGGCACAGAGAGCACGGAGGAAGCACAGAGATTAAAGCTATTCAAGTCTCTGTGTAATCTCTGTGTCCTCTGTGCCTCTGTGGTGAGTTTCAGGATTACGCCTTCAATGAGGCTCTGAATCGAGAAAGTATGCGCGTACTGATCCTGAATCAATTCTTTTATCCGGATTATTCGGCGACCAGCCAGTTGATGACCGATCTGGCCGAGAGTCTGGTGGAGCAGGGCGTAGAGGTCACTGCGCTCAGTAGCCGCAGCCGTTATCAGGGCGGCGCTCCATTGCCTTCGCGCGAACAGTATCGCGGCGTCAGGATCGAGCGCGCGTGGGCGACCAGCTTTGGCAAAGGAAGCATTGCGGGTCGGCTCTCGGATTATCTCTCGTTCTTTATCGGCGCAACGTGGCGGCTCGCGCGTACCTCACGGCCGGACATCGTGCTGGCGCTGACCACGCCTCCGCTGATCGGACTGGTCGCGATCATCGTCGGACGCCTGCGCGGAACGCGAACGGTCGCGCTCGTGCAGGATGTTTACCCGGATGTCGCCGTCGCGCTCGGCACACTTCGCGAGGGAAGTCCCGCGACGCGCCTCCTTGATTATCTCAGCCGCGTTATCTTGCGCCGCGCTGATCGCATCATCGTTCTCGGCGATTGTATGCGCGAGCGAATCATCAAAAAGATCGGTGAGTCCAACTCATCGCGCGTGGACGTGATTCGCAACTGGGCCGATGCAAGCCAGTTCGACTACAGCGGTGAAGATGAAGAGGAAAATCCCTTCGTCGCGGAGCATCATCTGGAAGATCGTTTCGTCGTGCTCTTTTCGGGAAACCTCGGGCGCGTTAACGAATTCGGCACAGTCCTTGATGCCGCACGCATCTTACGCGAGCGGCGCGAGATACTTTTTCTTTTTATCGGCGAGGGTGCGCAAAAATCTGAGATCGAAGATTTCGTCGCGCGGCACGGGCTCGGAAATGTGCGATTGTTGCCCTATCAACCGCGCGCACAGTTACGTTACAGTCTACGTGCAGGTCACGCCCTGCTCGTTGCGCTGCGCGACGGCCTTGCTGGTCTGAGCGTGCCGAGCAAGGCTTACACTATTCTGGCCGCTGGGCGCGCACTGCTCTACGTCGGCGATGGCGGAAGCGATGTGGCGCGGATGGTCTTGGAGCATGAATGCGGCGCTGTCTTGGCGGCGGGCGAGAGCGAGCGACTGGCACAGGTGATTATCGGTTGGGCCGATGATCGCGAGAAGCTTTTGGAGATGAACAGTGCGGCGCGCGCGGCTTTCGAAAAGAGTTTCGAGCGCGGGCAGGCCGTCAGTGCTTATCTGAAAACGTTCGAGAGATGCCTGAAGAGCGACTCTCCCGACACGCTCAATGAGGCTGCAAGATTGGAGGAGAACTCGCCTTGAAAACCTACCTGGCGCTCTTCATCGCGGCCCTCTTTACGTCTACATTGTTGACGCCTCTCCTGCGTCGCCTGTGCGAGCGCACGCGCTGGCTTAATCGTCCCGCTGAACACCGTCACGACGAAGAGCCTCATCAAATCCCTCGTCTCGGCGGCGTAGCCATCTTTGCGAGCATGCTCATCACGCTCTCGCTCCCGTTTCTGCCGCTCGTCAATAATCTGCTCACACAGTCCGTCAGGGCGCAAAGCAGACTACTACTGATTATTCTGCTGCCCGCGACTCTGGTCTTTCTGCTGGGCATCTATGATGATCTGCGCGACGCGAAGCCCATCTTTAAACTGTGCGTAGAGGTTGCGGCGGCCATCATCTTTTATTTGCTGGGGGGACGCGTCGAAGCTCTGTCCGTGCCCTTTGTCGGCTCGGTCATGCTAGACCCCTGGGTCGGCTTTGTGTTGACGATCATCTGGGTGGTCGGAATCACCAATGCCTTTAATCTGATCGACGGTGTTGACGGGTTGGCAGCCGGTGCGGCGCTCTTCTCTTCGCTGGTCATCATGGTCGTTTCGATTATGAGCGGCCACACGCTTGTGACGGTGGCGGCCATCGCGCTATGCGGCGTGCTGCTTGGATTCCTGCGTTATAACTTTAATCCGGCTTCGATCTTTATGGGGGATTCGGGCTCGCTCTTCGTGGGCTTTACGCTCGCGGCCCTGTCTGTGAGCGGCTCGCAGAAGGCTTCGACGGCGATTGCCGTGGCGATTCCGATTATGACCTTTGCCGTGCCGATGATGGATGCGGCCTTTACGATAGTGCGTCGCTTTTTGAGCGGGCAGCACGTGCTCAAAGGCGACCGCGAACATTTTCATCACATGCTGCTGGCGCGCGGCTGGTCTGAGCGCCGCGTGGCGGTAGTGCTCTACGGAGTCTGCGCGCTGTTCGGATTGATGGCGCTGCTCTTCGTCAACGACAGCGGCGGACGCATGACAGGTCTTGTCCTGTTCGTCGTGGGCACGGCCGTCTGGTTCGCCATCGGTCGCCTGCGTTATCACGAAGTAGAAGAGGTCAGGGCGAGTATGCGTCGCAATCTGGCCGAGCGCCGTTTGCGCGGCGTCAATAACCTGCGCGTACGCCGCGCGTGTCAGGCTCTGTCAAAGGCGACGACGATTGTGGAAGTGTTCGCCGCGATTGAGCGGATGCTGGAACACGGAGAGTTCGCCTACGCCACTGCGCAGGTCGGGCATGCTTCGAGCGCGGAGAGAAACGCAGCCGTGCTTGCCGCAGAGAAATTGGATGAGGGACTGAGCGGCGAGATCAGCTTGCGCGATCAGATGATCGGATGGAGCTGGTACGGAGACGCTGTCGCGGAGTGCGAGGTGAAGGGGTCGAATGATTTCTGGACTCTGCGTTTGCCGCTCTCGACTGAGCGTGCCGAATGGGGCTATATAAACTTTTATAGGGAGTTCGGTCGAACGACGCCGCTGCTCCTGGACATCAATTATATGTGCAACCACTTTCAGCGCGAGATGGCGCGCGCCGTCGAAAGAGTGCTATGCGCGAATGAAAGTCGCGAAGGGCAGGCCGCAGAGATGGCTTTGAGCCTGAGCGGGACAAAATAGCTTGGCCAGCAGCGTACAGCGCAAAGCGAC
>DATLMN010000119.1:0-6180 GCA_035537255.1 Pyrinomonadaceae bacterium
ATTTATGGGGCGGAGGCGATAAGTTTTTACAAGCAGATAGGTTTCCGTCTTCCACGCAAGCAGTCCAGAAAAGAGTTGGCCTCTGATGTGCGTATGCCTAATATCGGCATCCCTCATCTTGATGGGATGCTGAAAGAACTACAGGCTCGCATTGTGGCGACCTCCGGAAAGCCACTCGCACTGAAGCATAACAAAAGCATTAACTCTATTTTTTATACATATATTCCTTCCAAACGTAATATTTCATATCACAAGTTGGACGAGTTGATTTCTTATTGTCATCAGAACGGTGTGCTCTCCTCGGAGCTCGAGATTATTCAGAAACAGCGCTACTTTTACGACAGCGTTGTTACCATTGAACCAGGAGAAGCCTTTGTTTATGACCTCTCCGTCGATCAGGAACACTCTTACATTGCCAACGGATTTGTCAGCCACAATTCCACTGTCTTACGGCAGACGGCGATCATCTCTATCCTGGCGCAGATGGGGTCGTTCGTTCCGGCTGAGAAGGCCAGGCTTCCTATTTTTGATCGCATCTGGACGAGGGTCGGCGCTTCGGATGATCTGGCGGGCGGGCGCTCGACCTTTATGGTCGAGATGACAGAGACGGCGGCCATACTGCATCACGCCAGCCCGCGCTCGCTCGTGCTGCTCGACGAGATCGGTCGCGGCACTGCAACCTTTGACGGGCTCTCGATTGCCTGGGCCGTTGCGGAGCATCTGCATGATTCGCCCGAGCACTCCGCGAAAACCTTGTTCGCCACGCATTATCACGAGTTGACGGAGTTGGCCGAGCGTCTACCGGGCGCGCAGAACTACCAGATCACCGCGCAAGAGCGCGAGGGCGAGGTCGTCTTTCTGCACAAACTGGAACGCGGGCGCGCCTCCAAATCTTACGGGATAGAGGTCGCGCGCCTGGCAGGATTGCCGCCCGCAGTGCTTGAGCGTGCGCGCGATGTGCTCGCACGCCTTGAGCGTTACGAGCTGGACGTGTTCGCCGAAGAGGAAGCGGCGACGACGACCGATACGGGCGCAGAGATGACAGCAGCGGCAGCGTCGGCCCCTTCGGATCAATGGGACGAATGGGCGCTGGATGAAGCGGGGTTGAAGCGCGCGGCGCGGCGCGCAAGACGGCGCGCTATCGCCGCGCAGGCCACACTTTTCGACTCGACGAATCAAACCCTGCTTGACGAGCTGCGCGAGCTTAATGTAGAAACGCTTTCAGCAGATGAAGCGCGCGAACTTCTCCTCAGTTTACGCAAACGAATGGTGTAATCCTTAGGCGTCCGGATAAAACAATGTCGCCTTTGCTTGCGCCTACTTAAAACCCTTGGTCGCCGATCAGAGCAGCTATTTTTTACATGACTGATTCTTTAACTTCTCTCTCTCTCGAACAACAGATCGGGCAAATCTTTTTTATCGGGCTGCCGGGCATGGAGATGGACGCTGCGACGCGCTCGCTCGTCGAAGATGTCTCGCCCGGGGGCGTGATTATCTTCGGACGCAACGTCGGCGCGCCCGAACAACTTCGCACGCTGCTCGACGATGTGCGCGCCATCTCCCCCGTCGAGCCGCTCTTCGGCATAGATCAGGAGGGCGGCCTTGTAGACAGACTGCGCCGTATCTGCACGCCTATGCCCTCTGCGCGCACGATTCGCCAGCACGGCGATCTGGCCGCGGCCAGGTCCCTCGGCCGCATCACGGGCGAAGTGCTCCGCATGCTCGGCTTCAACCTGAACTTTGCGCCCGTCATGTCGATCATGACGGACGAGCGTGATCTGCTCTCCAACGGTCTTTACTCGCGCTCCTACGGCCGCTCGCCCGGAGAAGTCTTAGGGTACACGATGGTCTACCTGCGCGCGCTTCAGAGCGCAGGCTGTCTGGGCTGTCTCAAACACTTTCCGGGCATCGGCGCGGGCGAAGTCGACTCGCACGAAGAGATGCCTATGGTTCATCTCTCGCACGACGATTTAATGGCGCAGGACCTAGCTCCTTACATAGAATTGTTCCAACGCGAAGACGACCGCGTGCGCGCAGTGATGGTCAGCCACGGCGGCTTTCCCAACATAGATATTCGTCAGAACGTCGCGGGCGGTCGCATAGAGCCAGCCTCGCTCAACTATAACGTCGTGACCAAGCTGCTCAGGGATGAATTGAGCTACAAACATCTGGTCGTCACGGATGATCTGGAGATGGGCGCGATCAGCAAACACTGCGAGATTGAGCAGGCGACTGTGCGCGCGTTTCAGGCCGGTCAGGATATGCTCCTGATCTGCTCGCGCCCGGACATTATCCGTCGCGGTTATCAAGCGCTTCTACAGGCGGCACGCACAGGAGAGATTTCCGAGCAGCGCATACACGCAACGCTGGAACGCATACGCAGCTTCAAAGCTTTGATTCAGCCGGCGCTGCCTTTCGATCAAGAGCGGTTTCGCGAGCTGTCCGAAGAGATCGGCGAGGTGAATCGAAAGCTCAACTACACGTACGGAGGGACGATTTAATGCGCGCTCGACTGATCACTCTTGTCTCTCTCGTCTTGTTAATTGTGGCGTCCCTCGCGTCCTCATGTCGTACATCCAGCGATGCTTTCGTGATCGCGCTCTCCGGCAATATAGCCACGCTGGACCCCATCGGCGCGGCCTCCGTCGACGCCGCATCGGAGCGCGTGCGCGTGTTGATGTTCAACTCGCTGGTTCGTAA
The DNA here is from genome assembly GCA_035537255.1 of Pyrinomonadaceae bacterium. Classification (GTDB taxonomy): domain Bacteria; phylum Acidobacteriota; class Blastocatellia; order Pyrinomonadales; family Pyrinomonadaceae; genus DASQYE01. Next base: position 2,701 of record DATLMN010000119.1, read on the forward strand.
AAATGAGAAGTTCGATTACGTCCCAGAGCTGGCAGACAAGATAGAGCCCTCAGCCGACGGCATGTCTTACACCTTCACACTGCACGACGGGGTAACATTTCATGACGGCAAAGCTCTGACCTCTGCCGATGCCAAGTACACGCTCGATACGCTGCTGGCTTCCGCCTCGGCTAAGGCTTCCAGTTTTTTTGAGGGCTCGGGCGCGAGCAAGCAATCTTTTATTACAGGCATCGAAGCGCCGGATGCGCGCACGCTCGTCATACGATTGCGTAAGCCGTGGCTCTCGCTGCTGCCCAACCTTGTGCCCATCGCGATTATTCCTAAGGACAGCGCCGCCGCGCAGAAGGATCACCCCGTAGGCTCTGGGCCTTTCAAGTTCGCGCGCTTCGACACGGCTCAACAGGTGCTCGATCTCGAAGCACACCCCGGCTACTGGGAAGGCGCGTCGCAGCTCAAACAGTTGCGCGTGCGCGTCATCGCCGACGCCAACGCCTTGCAGGCGGAACTCAGAACGGGGCGCGTCCATCTCGCGCCGCTGCCGACCAACATGACGCCAGATGCCCTGAAGGTGCTGGGCCAGGATCAGAACCTCAAGGTCGAACAGTTCCCCGGCGCAAACATCGTTCACATTACGTTCAACACGGAGAGCGCGCCGCTCGACAAGGTCGCCGTCCGCCAGGCGATAGCCTACGGGATAGATCGTGAGAGCCTGATACGCGACCTCCTGCTGGGCCAAGCCAAGATCGCTCATTCAATCTTGCCGGAAGAGTCCTGGGCCTATGCGCCGGGGCAGAAATATAATTACGATCCTGAGCGCGCCAAAAAGCTTCTGGACGAGGCGGGCTTTCGTGACCCTGACGGCGACGGCCCGCAGATGCGTTTCCCAAAGCCCATCGTCTTCAAAATATCTTCGAGCAGCGGCACTGCGCGCCAGTACTCCGGCGTCATTCAAAACCAGCTCAAGAAGATAGGCATTCCCGTCGAGATCGAAACGGTTGAAAGCAGCACGCTCACAGATCAACTGGTCAAAAGCAATTACCAGATGACGACGGGCAGTTGGGTCGGCGGCAATCAAGACCCAATCTTTCTGCGCGACCTCTTCGCTTCGACGGGCATTCCGAAACCCGACCGCGTAGGCTTTAATCGCAGCCGCTACAACAACCCTGAGATTGATCCCATCTTGCAGGAAGCCGTAGACACGGCTGATCGACAGAAGGCGCTCTCGCTCTATCAACGCGCGCAGGAGATCATCAGCCGCGATGTCCCTATGCTGCCCCTCTGGTATCCGGCCAACATGGTCGTCGCGCGCAAAAACGTCGGCAATATTAAGATTGACGGCAGCGGCGACTGGCGTTTCGTGCGCAACCTGACGTTCGAAAAATAGCCCTGCAAACGCTCTCCTTTTGCGCCTTAACTAAAGCACTATGGGGGCGATTCCTGCGTTTCTAAGAATATTCAATTCTGCTCGTAAAAGCCCGTTTTTATGGGCCTTTTCAGAGATTTGTGCCCATACCGGCAGGCAACCGAACGACGCTTCTGGCATCTAAGTTTCACGTGCTTTGAGAGGGATAAAAAACATTTCCGCAATTGCACAAAGCGCGTAACCGATCAGCTTTAACCCCCCTTCCATTTTATCAACGGCAGAATTTTTAGGAGATTAAGAATGCGTAAGCTATTCCTCGTTATGCTTATCATCTGCGCGTCTTTGACCACCGCGTTGGCCCAGCAAAATTCCGGTCTGACGAATATGGGTCGTGCGCCGAGAGGCGAGGACGGCGTCGGGCGTGTCGATGCGCGGATTCTGGACGCCGATGGCAATCCGATTAAAGGGGCCAAGGTCGAGTTGAAGTCGAAGCGCACGGGCGGGCGCTTGTGTGAAGCCTGGAACTGGTCGAACGCCGCTGGGCAGGCAGTATTGCCTCCGCTTCACATGGGCCAACAGTTAAAGCTGACGATTCAAGCGCCGGGATTTGAGAAGCAGGTCGTCACACTCGACGCGAGCAATCTTAACGAGCCCATCGTCGTTCAACTGCTCAGAAAGAGCTAAGCTTTCTCGCAGCGACATAAAAATCCGAAGGGTCACGCCTTGTGATATAGAATCAGGCGTGACCTTTTTTCTTTTAAGTATCCCCGCCGAACTGTTTACTTTTAAGTATTGCTGTCGAATTGGCGCAGCGTCTCCTGCAACTGTTGACGGGACACTGCGCCTTCGCGTATCAGACGCGGCGTTGTGCCGCTGGTATCGAGCACGGTTGAAGGCGCGTCGCTACGTGCTCGGCCTGCGTCAACAATGAGGTCTAACAGTCGCGGGAAATAGCCTTCGACCTCAGCGGCGGTGCGCGCAGGATTTTCGCCAGCCGGATTCGCGCTTGTTGCCGTCAACGCGCCGCCGCAACTGCGTACAAATTCGCGCACCTCTTCAACAAAAGGCAGGCGCAGGCCGACCGTCCCGCTTCCTCCTGTGATCTCTTCCGGCACTTCTTCGCGCGCTTTGACGACCAGCGTCAGTGGGCCGGGCCAGTGTTTGCGGCTGACGGCTTCGAACAATTCCGAACGGTTCAAGATAAAGCGCTCCGCTTCCGCTTGATCGCTCAGTACGACGAGAATCGGCTTGCCTCCCTCTCTCCCCTTCAAGGCGTTGATTCTCTGAAGCGCCTGCCGGTTGAACGGGTCTGCGCCCAATCCATAAAATGTGTCAGTGAGAAACGCTATTACGCCGCCGCGTGTGATTGCGCTGGCCGCCAACTGACGTGTCTGCTGATTGTCTTTGAGAATCGTCATAAGGAGAGCTGCTCTGTGTACTCTCTCGCAGAGTCAGACTACTGTTTATTACAAGCGATTGATGCTACGCAGCAGCGTTGCTTTGTTTGACGGCGTAGCCCAGGCCGTCTCCGATTGAAAGTATTTCGGCGCGCAGTTGTGGATGGCGCATGAACTTTTGATTGAACTCACGCAGCGCTTCGGTCGAAGCCTTTTGATCCGGCGAGCGAATTTCGCCCGCGACCTGTCCACCCCATAACAGATTGTCGACGATGATGACGCCGTCGTCGCGCAGCAACGGCAACGCAAGATCAAGATACTGTCCGTACTCTTCCTTAAGGGCGTCTATAAAGACCAGATCGAAAGTCTCTTCGAGGCGCGGCATGACTTCGAGCGCGCGGCCGCGCTCAATCTTCACACGGTCTCTCAAGCCAGCGCGTGAAAGATAATCTTCCGAACGAGCGATCATCTCTTCGCTCGGCTCGATGGTAACGACGAGGCCGTCCGCCGTCATGCCCTGTGCCAGATGCACAACCGAATAGCCTATGGCCATGCCGATCTCCAAGGCGCGGCGGGCGCGTATGGCTCGCGCAGTGATCTCCAAAAACAGAGCCACTTCGCGGTCGGCAATCGGCACTCTGTTCGCAGCGGCGTACTCCTCCATCTCCGCGACGAGGCCCGTACTGGCCGGAAGCAAGTGTTCAAGATACTCCGCCTGCT
>DATLMN010000120.1:0-48011 GCA_035537255.1 Pyrinomonadaceae bacterium
GGATGCGATCAGCACCGTGAAGAAGACCGTCACGCCGACCAGATAAAGATAGAGCGCGTCCACCTTTCCTGCGAAGGTCGAAGCAGAATCGGGAAATGGAATCCAGGACTGCATGACGTTAAATGGTTCCTCCTTGATTCAAGCGCGCGTCCGCTCCCGCTGTCGTCGCCGAACCTCGCCGCCACAGGAAAATCAGCAGCGCCGCGATGCCTGCAACCGTCAACGCGCCGCCCCACCTGTAAATATTGATGACCCAGGAGTATTTCCCTGTCGCCGGATCGTAGTGATAGCAGTAGAGCAGTATTTGATCTACGGGCGAGCCGATACGTCCCGCTGAGGCTTCAACCAGACCCAGGCGCACATCGCGCGGAGCGTACTCCACGCCGTAAAAGTAGTGCGAGATGTGTCCGTCTGGCGTGAGAACCATGATGCCGCTGGCGTGCGCGAACTGATCTGTCTTCGCGTCGTAATAGTAGCGAAAGCCCACGGCTTCTGTTAGCCGTTTGATGTTGGCCTCGTCCCCGGTCAGAAAATGCCATCCACTCTCCGCGCCCGGACGATTGAGGCTGCGGACATAACCGTCCTTCTTACGACGCGCCAGCTCCGGCCCTTCGCGCGGATCAAAGCTCACGGTCAAGACATCGTAATCCTGACCAATTTTTAGCGACATGCCCTTCATCATGCCCGTCAAGCCGTTGAGTATCTGGTTGCACAGCATGGGACATTCATAAAAGACCAGTGAGAGAATGACAGGCCGCGTGCCCTTGAAATACTCGCGCAACTGGACTGTGCGCCCCGCTTCATCACGAAAGACGGCATCGAGCGGCAACTGGGCATTGAGCTTTTGATCGAGCCCGACATTCGTCAGGGCCGGAGGCAAACCCGAAGGCCCCGCGCTGCCTCTCTCACGCATTGGCCCATAGCTCGGCACGGGCACACGCGACTGCGCCACCGCAACGGAAGGCAAAAGGAGAAAAGAGAAAAATAGAAAGAGGCTATGTGATAAAAGCAACGCCGTTTGCACACGCTTACGCCGCAGCACGAGCGTCCACGTTTTCTTCGCCGCCTGCTGAATACTGATGACTGACTGCTGATTACTACCTGACTTCATTGATCTCTCTTTTCCATCTTTTGCCCTGAACTCTGGTACGAGGGGATGTCTATGCCGCCCTTGATGCTGATGGGCGGCGCGCCGCCTGTCTGCGGTCTGGTCGGCAATCCCTTATCGCTTAGTTGTCGCATCGCTTCCTCAATGGGAATGGCGACGACGTTGCCGTTCTGATCTTTCTGGCCTTCACGCAGGATTTTGTCCCATTGCTCACGCACGACTCTCATCTCGGCGGTCGGTTCTTTGAGCGCGAGGTCTACGCGCCCTCCATTATTAAGGTCGACGCCGAAGCCCGGCGCGCCCTGAAGACGCGGCTCTGGCGGCAGACGCTCTTTCTCGCCGAGGGCCATCGGCGCGGGCTTCGGCGTCAGCGCGTCCTGGCGACGCTCAAAGAACTTGAGCATGTACCACATCAAAAAATGAACCACCAACGCGAAAATCAGCAGCCCGAGAACGAACTGTAGGATGGCGCGGACGTTGACATCGCTCTCTTCGTGCGTCACGTCCGGGTTCTGGATGTGCGAAACGTCCGGCGTCTCGTGTATGTCGTCCCGCCTTCCATGCCTTGCCATAAACAAAAGCTCCTTACCTCAACGATAAACGCGATATAAGAGATGAAAGAGAAAGCTCAAACATAAAGCTCAAAGAGAAAGCTCTTTAGTCTTTAGCTTCATCCCTCATCCCTCCGCCCTCATCCCTGCCTTTCAGTGTTCCGCGTGATGCGCCGCTTCGAGTACTTCGGGCAGTTGCGGATCATTAAAAGGGATCAGCGGTCTCTGCTTTAATTGCCAGAGAAAAAACGCCAGCCACAATCCGCCGATGCCTATGGGCGCGACCACGTCCGTCCACGTCATCGAAAAATCGCCCTTGCTGAACTTGGGCGCGATCAGCCAGAACAGATCGACCAGCCGCATCACGAGCACAACGCCTGCGACCATCGCGAGCCGCCGCGCATTGCGCTTCAAATCGCGCGAGAGCAGCAGCAGAAATGGCAGCGCGAAATGAAAAATGACGAGCGAGAGCGCGACAAGGCTCCAACCGCCACGCATCCTGTATAGATACCAGCGCGTCTCTTCCGGAATATTGCCGCTCCAGATAATCAAAAACTGCGAGAAAGAGAAATAGGCCCAGACCATGACGAACGCCAGCAACAGTTTCCCCAGATCGTGAAACTGCTTGGGCCTAACCACATCGGAGAGCGGCGCGCGCGCAGAGAGAATCGCCATCACCCCGATCACAAAAGCGAATGAGCTGAGCGTCCAAGCCGCGACGAACAGCAGCCCGAAGATAGTCGAGAACCATTCCGGGTCAATCGACATCACCCAATCGACGGACGCGAACGTGACGGTCAAGACGAAAAGCACCAGCCCCGGCCCGCTGATCGCTTGCAGCCTTTTCGTGAAACGCCGCTCGGCCGTTCGATCCTGCTCGCGCGACCACTTGTTCAAGAGAAAGGCGAGCACTCCCCAGATCACGAAATAGAGAAGCGTGCGCAGCAGAAACCCCGGCACGTTAAGGTAAGCGCTCTTGTGCCTGAGCATCTCGTAAAGATGCTTTTGTTCCTCCGATTGTCCGCCGGCCAGTTGCTCTATGTGCGTCCACTCGTACAGATAACCCATGCCGAAGATGATCGGCACAAACAGCACGGCCATCAGCGGCAGCGTGCGCGTGCCGCTTTCTAGCACGCGACGTATGACCAGTCCCCAAGCGCCCCCCGACAGGTGTTGCAGCATCAGAATCGCCAGACACCCCAGCGCAATACCAATCCAGAACACATAGGCCAGCAGGTACGAGCGAAAGAACATCTCGCGCGGGCTCAGGAAAAAACCCAGCGCCAGAATCGCTGTAAAGACAGCGCCGACGATCAGCGCCAATTGCTGATAACGGCTGGCCTCCGGCGGAGTTGTGTACGCAGCGTTCATCTCTATCTGCTTCCTTCGCCTTCCCCACGGGGTCGCGCCTGTGTGCTCTTATCTGGCTCTGTGGCCGGATGACTCAATTGCAGCGCGCGTATATAAGCGATGATGGCCCACCTGTCCTGCGCGGGAATCTGTTGCGAGTAACGCGGCATAGAGCCCCAGCCGTTCGTGATGACATCGAAGAAATGTCCCACAGGAGCATTGCGCAAATCTTCCGTAAAGTAAGAGGGTGGCTGTTTGTAGCCGCGACGGACGATCATGCCGTCACCAGCACCCGTCGCGCCATGACACATCGAACAGAAAATCTGGTATCGCTCCCGACCGCGCTCGACCACTTCCCTTGTGACAGGGAAGGGGAAAGTATCCACATCGTCCGGGAACATCGCCGCGCTGCTACCGCCACCGCCACCTTGCGCGCCCGTGCCCGCAGTCGAACCGGCACTGCCAGCGCCGCTGTTGCTCGTGCCGGTTTGAGTGCCCGCGCTGCTGCTCGTGCTTGCGCCACGCGCGGACTGACTCTGACCTCCCGCACTCTTTTTGCCCGTATATAAATGCAGATCATCTTGCAGATAGCCGCGCGGAACAGTTCCTTCGACAGGGGTGCGCGACGACAACCCGTCCTTAAAAAACTTCGACGCCTCGTAAGCCTCGTAACGCGGCTGATCCTGCATGTCCTGACGACAGCCAGTGATAAAGAGCAGGCAGTAAGCCGCGAGCAGCAGGCAGCAAAAAGCCCTGCGCCGTCTGCTGATAGCGGACTGCTGACTGCCGACTGCTGATTGCTGTCCCTTATCTCTCGACATCTGTGACCTCGCGCGGCGACAGGCTGGCTAAAAATCTGGTCGTCTCTTCGTGATCGAACTTCGGGTCGTCGGCTTCGATGACTAGAAAAAAGCGGTCGCGCGTAGCCAGCGCAAATCGCTCGACATTAAAGACCGGATGATAAGGCTGCGGCAGTTTGTTCAAAGCCAGCATGCCGAAGACGGCGGCAAACGCTGCGCCGAGCACTGTGCATTCAAACGTGATCGGAATAAAGGACGGCCAACTGTGATAGGGGCGGCCTCCGACGTTGATCGGATAATCTATGACCGCCATGTAGTACTGCATAAAATAGCCCGCGAGGCAGCCCAGTATGCCGCCTATAAGAACGATCAACGGCAAGCGCGTGTGAAAGTGCAGCGCTTCCGATAGCTCCTCAATCGGATACGGCGAGTAAGCGTTGATCCGGCGATAGCCGGCATCCCAGGTCTCGCGCGTCGCCGCGACCACGTCCGTCGGATTGTCGAACTCAGCCATCAGGCCATAAAGCGGTGGTTTTGCCATAATCAGTTTTCAGTTTTCAGTTTTCAGTTTTCAGCTTCAAGCATTAACTCAAAACTGAAAACTAAAAACTGAAAACTCCTTACGTTGCTTCCTCCTCGACCTCGGCTTCCGGCAGGATGGTTCTCATCTCGAAGATGGAGATGATCGGCAGGAAGCGTATAAAGAGGAACATCAAGCTAAAGAACAACCCGATAGTCCCGAAGAACATCGAGAAGTCCCAGATGGTCGGCGAATACATGCCCCACGAAGAGGGCAGAAAGTCTCTGTGCAGACTGGTGACGATGATGACGAATCGCTCAAGCCACATGCCTATGCTGACGATCACGGAGACACCGAAGACGAACCACAGGTTTCTGCGGAAGCGCTTGAACCAGAGAAACTGCGGCACGACGCCGTTACAGAAGATGAGCATCCAATAATACTTCGCATACGGGCCCATCATTCGATTCGACATCATGTACTCTTCATAAGTGTTCGCGCTGTACCAGGCGAAGAAGGCCTCCATCACGTAGCCGTAAAAGACTATCAACCCTGTGGCGAGCATCACCTTTGCCATGTTGTCTATGTGGCGCATGGTGATGAAATCTTCGAGGCCGTAAACTTTGCGCAGAGGGATCGTCAGCAGCAGCACCATCGCAAAGCCCGCGTAGATTGCGCCCGCCACGAAGTAAGGCGGAAAGATGGTCGCGTGCCAGCCCGGCAGTTGCGCCACAGCGAAGTCGAAACTGACGATGGTATGCACGGAGAGCACCAGCGGCGTGGCAAGTCCCGCGAGCAGCAGATACGTCGTCTCGTAGCGATGCCAGTGCCTGGCGCTCCCTCGCCAGCCCATCGCGAGCAGTCCATAAACGATCTGGAAGGGACGGCTGCGCGCGCGGTCACGAAGCGTCGCAAAGTCCGGTATCAATCCTATAAACCAGAAGAGCGCAGAGACAGTCGCGTAGGTGGAGACGGCGAACACGTCCCACATCAGCGGACTGCGGAACTGCGGCCACATGCCCATCGTGTTCGGGTAGGGAAAGAGCCAGTACGCGAGCCACGGCCTGCCCGTATGCAGGAGCGGAAAAAGGCCCGCGCAGGCGACCGCAAAGAGCGTCATCGCCTCCGCGAAGCGGTTGATAGAGGTACGCCACTCCTGACGAAGCAGGAGCAGGATGGCAGAGATCAAAGTCCCTGCGTGGCCGATGCCTATCCACCAGACGAAGTTGATAATATCGAAGGCCCAGCCGACGGGAACGTTGTTGCCCCAGATGCCTATGCCCTTCATCACCAGCACGGTGATGGTGATGAGCAGCACCTGCGCGAGCATAAAGGCCAGAGCGAAGCCTATGAACCAGTAGACGGGCGTGCGGCGTCTGAGTACCAGCGCGCTGATCTTGTCCGTGACCGAGGCGAAAGTATGGCCAGGCTTTATGACCGGCACGGCAGTCCCGTGAATGCGCACGTCATCATGTGGCTGATCGACTTCTTGCATGAGCTTCCTCTTTAAGCCTTACCCGTAATCTCTTCGTTGGGATTACGCAGCGACGAAAGATAGGTCGTGCGCGGCTGCGTGTTCAAATCCGCCAGCAGCCCGTAGTTGCGATTACTCCTTTTAAGCTGTGCGACGCGGCTCATGGGGTCGTTCGCGTTGCCGAAGACGATGGCTTCGGTCGGGCACACGGCCTGGCAAGCGGTCTTGACCTCGCCGTCCGCGATTGCGCGACCCTCCTTCTCCGACTCGATCTTGCCAAGCTGGATACGCTGCACACAGTAGGTGCATTTCTCCATCACGCCGCGCGAGCGCACGCTGACTTCAGGGTTGCGCATCAACTGATAGGTCGGCGTGTTGAAATCCTGATACAGAAAGAAATTGAAATGGCGCACCTTGTAAGGACAGTTGTTCGAGCAGTAGCGCGTGCCCACACATCGGTTATAGACCATCACGTTCAAGCCCTCTGCATCATGCACGGTCGCGTGAACGGGACAGACGGGCTCGCACGGCGCGTTCTCGCAGTGCATGCAGGGCACTGGCATAAACTCCGTGCCTTCCAGATGATCGGGTGTGCCTTTGAAGTAAGCGTCGATTCTGAGCCAGTGCATCTCGCGGCTGCGCTTGACCTGATCCTGCCCGACGACCGGAATGTTATTCTCCGACTGGCAAGCGATGACGCAGGCGTTGCAGCCGACGCAACTGGTCGTGTCTATAGCCATGCCCCACGCGGCGTCCTTTGAGTAATCGTAGGGCGGGTACATGGACTCGTCCTGTCCGGGCTTGTGCTCGACCTCTTCGCCAGCGTGCTCGCTCTTTGCGGACTCTTCCAAATACTTTTTAAGCGTGCTTTCACGCACGACTTCGCGGTTCTCCATACTGAAGTGGAGCTGCGTCGTCGCGAGCGCATAATGGTCGCCCGTATTACTGAGGCTCACGCCACGGCCAGCCCAAGGCGAATCCGATGTGCGAATCGCGTAGGCGTTAAAGCCACGACCGTTGCCGACGCGGCCCGCAAGGCGTCTGCCGTATCCGAGATGAACAGTCGCCACACCGTCGGGCTGTCCCGGCATCACCCAGACCGGCACGGCGGAGAGCGTGCGCCCCTGATAACTCAGGTTGGCCGTGCTCACCAAAACATCGCCGCCCTGAACGCCGATATTATTTTTGAGCGCGAAACGATTGGCGGTCGTCGGGCTTAAGATAAGCGCGTTGTCCCAGGTGATCTTGGTCAGGGGCTTGGGCAATTCCTGAAGCCAGCCGTTGTTGGCAAAGCGGCCATCGTAGATGGTCGGGTCTGTGCGAAAGACTATCTCAAGCTCGTCCGCGTTTGATGATGCGGGCTGAGCTGGCGCTGAAAGCTGGTTGGCCCAATCCGTTTTCAAAGAGACAGTCTTTACGGGAAGCGCCGTGTTCGGAATTACTCCGTCATGCACGGCCCGCCGCCAGAGTTTTTCAAAGTCTGCGGGCGCGGCTGAAGTTGTTGTGCTTGCTCCGCCCCCTGCGCCTGCTCCTCCTTCTGCGCCAGACGTGTTTGAGGTCTGGTTATTGGCTGTCGCAGGCGCAGCCGTCGTGCCAGCGTTGCTTGCAGTCGCACCCGTGTTTGCATTCTGAGGCGTAGCCGCTGTCGTCGCGCCGCCTGTTTGCCCGGCAGTCGTTGCCGTCGCCGCCTGACTGCCGCCAGCGCCGCCGCTCTTCATCTGTCCCTGCCAGTAGCTGCGCAGAATGTCGTAGCCCGTGCGATTGGTCTCTGTCGAAAAGATTGCGAGCAGCTCATGCGCGCTTCTGCCGCCGTAGAGCGGCGCGATCAGCGGTTGAATAATCGTCGCCGTGCCGTCATAGCCGCGCGTATCGCCCCATGATTCCAGATAGTGCGCTTGCGGTATGTGCCAGTGACAAAGCTCGGAGGTCTCGTCCCTGTGTACGCTCAGATGAACGCGCAACGCCACCTTATGGAGGAGGCTCTCCCCGAACTTCAAATCGACGGGCGCGTTGTAGACTGGATTGCCGCCGAGGATAATCAGCGTTTCGACCTGGCCCGCGTTCATGTCCGCCACCAGCGTGCGCAAAGACTGCATCTGGTCTTCCGGAAATGCTTCGAGCGGGTCTGTATAGATGACCGTCTTGCCGGTGTTGCCGAGCGCGTCGTTCATCGCGTGGGCCAGAGCATGAATGACAGCGGGCTGCTCGTCGCCCGGAATGATGATCGAGCGGCCTCTGGACTGCTGTAGGTCGCGCACAAGCGCACCTACCCACCAATCGTATTGTCCCGCTCCTGAACCCTGACCGCCAGAGCCCAAGTTGACGCCGAGCGCAGCGGCGACGGCGCGCACGAATCCTTCTATCTCGCTCGGGCGCAGCGCCAGGCGATGATCCGCCTTCGCGCCAGTGTTGGTCAGCGTCGTCTCAATCGCGTAGAGGCGATTCATATCGCGCCGCTCGCCCTCGACCTTGCGCCGTGAGATAAAGTCGCGCGCATAAGTGAGGCTGCCAGGGCCGCACGCCAGAAAATCCGAATCGATAGAGAAGACGCGATCCGCCTGATCGAAACGATAAATAGTATTGACCGGCTGGCCGAAGGCTAGCATCGCGCCGCCGTGCGCGCCGTCACGCCCGGCGGGCTCGTACTGATGCAGTCGCGCCTGCGGCATCTCTCTAAAAATGTCCCTCAGTTGAGCGGCCAGAGTCGGCGACGTGATGGTCTCCGTCAGAAAGCGCAAGCCCGCACCCTGATGCGCGCGCGCGGAATCCAGCGCACGCTTAATATCATCCAGAAAGCCTGACCAGGGACGAATCTCTTCGCGGAAAGTTAAGGTCTGCGAGCGGTCGGGATCATAAAGGTCTAGCAGGGAAGCCTGTGCGAACACGTCCGTCGTGCCGCGCGAGCCCGGATGATCGGGGTTTCCTTCGAGCTTGGTCGGTCGTCCTTCGTTACTCTTGGCGAGCAGACCCGTGGCGACGCCGCCCAGTTCCATAGCGGTGGCGTAAAAGAGCGCTTTGCCCGGCACGATCTCTTCCGGCTGAACGACGTAAGGCACGATCTTTTCCGGCGGCTGATAGACGCAGCCGCTCAAGCCCGCAAGCGCTAATGAAGCGCCCATCAGTTTAAGGAACGTGCGTCGCTCCAGGGGCGAATCCCACTCTTCTGCCTGCTGCGGAAACTCTCGCTCGACGAACTCGCGAAACTCCGCCGTGTCGGCCAACTCGTCCAGACTGCGCCAGTACTTTTTGCCGTCAGGCTGAGCCTCTTGATCGGCAAGAATACGGTCGCGCATCAGAGCGAAATTAATATGACGGTTACTGGAGGCCATCTGGTTATCCTTCGAGTGCGCAACTACCTGTGACATGTCGAACAGCTCGTCAACGAGTGAACATTGCGTATGTGGTTGCGCCGAACGAGGTCCTTGCCCTGTTCGAGTTGCGCGGTGGAGGTGTTCTCGCGCGGCCATTCCATATTAAAAATCTGCTCCTGCGGCCGTAGGAATCTCTCCGGCGAGCGGTGACATTCCAGACACCACTCCATTTGTAAAGATGAAGCCTGATACATCAGCGGCATCTCGTTGACGTTGCCGTGACAGGTCGAGCAGCCGACACCCTTCGCGACGTGTATGCTGTGATTGAAATAGGCGTAATCGGGCAGATCGTGAACGCGCGTCCATTCGATGGGCTTGCCCGTGCGCCAGCTCTCTCTGACCGGCTCAAGATAAGGACTGTCGGCCCAGATTTGGGTGTGGCAGTTCATGCAGGTCTGCGTCGAAGGCATCCCGGCTGAAGCGGAGGTCTCGACGGAGGTGTGACAGTAACGGCAATCGATGCCGTCGTCGCCGCTGTGATGTTTATGAGAGAACTGTACGGGCTGCTGGCGCTCTGTCCATTGCCCTGTGTTCCACGAAGAGCGATTGATCTCGGCCAGCACCCAGACGGCTGCGACGAGAATAAAGACAGCGCCGAAGATGCTCAAACGGGCAAGAAAATTAGTGCTATGGTGGAAAATCTGTGGCATCGCCGCACCTTTCCTCTAAACCTTTCAGCGAATCGAACCAACAGACCAGGGAGAGTCAGCCACCTTACTTTTATTAAGTTCGTTACACGGGCACAAAACTATCAAGGTGTGCGCGCCTTAAAGGCTGAACACCTGTGCCTTGTTCCCCCCACTGGTTTTCACTGCCATGAAGTTCTCATGTGATACTACTTTTTGACGCGATGTGCAAGTTTTCACTTTATAAATTTCTCGCACGCTCGGCTTGACACACAAAGACAGACTAATTCCCAATTGACACGAAAGGATGAAGAGGAGCGCCCGAAACTTTCGGCGCTCCCGGGCGTGCCAAGGTTGAAGTGAACAATAGAGTAAGGCGGACAGATGAGAGGTGCGTGCAGGCATGCCAAGCGCTGGGCCAACTTTTGTCCGTTAACGTACGGACATGGCTTCTATAAACTACATAGAATTCGACCGCACCCCATTGAAAGGACTGCTAGCCGGCGTTGCTTCTACGGAAGCGACACGGGCACAAGTCCATTAACTGAACCTAAACATCCTACAAGGGGAGGAAATCTACGATGCCTGACAAACTTTATGCACAAGGTGGCGGCTCCGGCGGCGGCGGTAAAGGCGGTAGCGGCGGTGGCGGCGGCGGCAAGGGCGGCTCTGGCGGCGGTGGAGGCGGCCGTGGCGGCTCATCGGGTGGTGGCTCAGGCGGTGGAGGTGGCAAAGGCGGCAGCGGTGGCGGCAGCGGCGGAGGTGGTGGTGGTCGCGGCGGCTCCGGTGGCGGCGGCGGCAAAAGCGGTGGTGGTTCCGGTGGCGGCGGCGGACGCTAACGCAAGTCACAGTGGAACGCAAAGGCTGTAGCCGGAAATACAGATCCTTTAACGATCAAGCGCACGGTGATCCGTCCCTTCGTGACATCACCGTGCGCTTTTCAATTTTCCAGAGCCGGGATATAAGTAAGACTCTATCATCCAGCACGCCGAAAATTTTGATGATTGGTTTGAGGCCACCAGGTAAGGAGCAGCAGATATGGCTACAAAACGGAAGCGAAGCGAAGCGGGAGCGCGCGAAGAGCGACCGGCGCGGCGCGTCAGCAAAAAGGATCAGATCATAGCGCTTTTCCTGTCCGGGATGAACGAGGTCGAAGATCTGGCGATCATCACCGGCTCAAGGCCAAGCTACGTCGGGTCTATCCTTCAGGAATCGGGATTGATCAGCAGCTACTTCGACCTCTACACGTCGACGGCGCACCCGATGAACGTCTACTCGAAGTTCTTCGCCAACAAGCTGGGCTTTAAGGACGAAGAGACGGCGAGCGCGAGCGTCGATCTGATTGATCGTCTCTATGAGCAGTTCGAGCTGGCGGGAGACCGGGCCGGGCAACATCACGCTCTCGGAATGGCGCTGACGATGTTCGACCGCGCGCGTTGGACGGGCAAGGGAAGAGAGGCGGAGATTTTTCGCCAGTGGCTGCTGACACGCCTTAACGAAGCCATGCTCGAAAACGAGAAGGAAGGTGCGCCGGAGAGGGAGAATGTTGAGGGGATAGCTGAATCCACATCTTCTTCGGCGCACGGCTAGGACTGTTCTTCACAGCCTTCAGACATAAAAAGGGACGAGGCTTCCGTGCGACACGCGAAGCCTCGCCCTCCTGAACCCCCTGCTCGTCCGTCAGACGCGCTCAACCAGGTCGTCGGCGCGACTGAAAACCTTTTCCTTGTGCCAGTGCGGGCTGGCAGCAAAAAAAATATCAACACTGGCGCTCAGTCTGAACAGACTGAAGTCGAATGATTCGACCGCAATCGAGTGTAGCCGTGCCGAAGAAAAGGGGGCTGTACGTTTCCGAACCGTGTTGACATATTTGCTTTGTGCGTTTGGCAGGATGAAAGAGGGATGCAAGCGTGCAGTCAGTACCGCCTAAGGTCTCGGGCGGGTGCTCAGCGTCGATGACTCGCCAGAGACCTTAGGCTGTACTGACCTTTGAGATAGGCGTGTCGTCTTAACTTTGCGCGGGGCTTCAGCGCATGGTGGCTTCCTGCTGTGCGGCGTCGCGCGCGAGCATGGCCGCGCCGATGGGGACGGCGTCTGTGCCGAGCACTGCGGCGGCGAGCTGTGTCGCCTCGAAGCATGGTTGGAAGGAGCGCCGTCCGGCCTCGCGTATGATGGCGTTGAGGATCAGGTCGCCCGCCTCCATCACGCCGCCGCCGAGGATTATGCGCTCTATGTTCAGTAGATTGATGACACTGGCGACAGCCGCGCCGATGTACTTGCCCGTGCGCTCGATCATCAACAGCGCAAAGTCGTCGCCCTGTTTGGCTTCACGAGCGATGTCCGCAGCGGTGAAATCACGGTTAAGCGCCAGTTTCGAGAGCGACGAAGTGTTGTCGCGGTAGAGCCTTTCGTTGGCGCGCCGCACGATGTTGGGCGCGGAGGCTACAGTCTCAAGACAGCCGGTGTTGCCGCAGATGCATTCGACGCCCTCCGCGTCAATCGTGATATGCCCGAACTCGCCCGCGAAACCAGAAGCCCCGAACCACAGCTTACCGTCTAAGATAATCGCGCCGCCGATGCCCGTGCCAATCGTCACGTAAAACATGTCGCGGCTGCCGCGACCCGCGCCGACCTTGTATTCGCCGTAGGCTGCGGCGTTCGCATCGTTCCACAGCTCTACGCGCAGGCCAGTGGCCGCCATCAGCTCCGGATGAAAGTCTCCGTGTACGACCGAGGGCAGGTCTGTCGAGATGTAAACACGATCCGTGCGCGGGTTAACGAGGCCGCGCACGCCGACGCCTATGGCCTCGACGTTGGGCGCGACATCGCGCAGCTCCGTGACGATGCGCGCCACCTGCGCCGTCAGCTTGTCGCCGTTCATGGGGGCTTCACGGCGCTCGATCAGGCGGCCGTCGTCCGTGACGAGCGCCGCCCTGATGGTCTTGCCGGAAAGATCAACTCCGATAAAGCTGGCCGTTGTGTTCGGACTCGTCATGCTCAGTTAAGCTTTCCAAAAGAGAAATTCTCAGACAATGCGCTCACAGGCAGGAAGCGCCGTTATTGTAATAAACGGTTTACGGGGGTGTCAAACAATGGCCTGTCCGTGTAGAATGAGCCGGGCAAAATATAAAGATGGAGATACGCTCTATACTGTTGCCGACGGACTTTAGCGAGTGCGCCAATTACGCGCTCTCGTACGCGGCTTCGTTCGCGCGCCAGGCGGGCGCTTCGATTCTCTGCGTACACGTCATAGAGCCTGTCGTGCCGACAGTCGGCTATACGGGAATGGCAGAGCCTTTGCCGATTGCGGACATCAGCGACCAGTTGGAAGATTCGGCCGAGCGGGAGCTGCCGAAGATCGCCGAATGCGAGGAATGCGAGGGCCTTGAAGTCGAGGAAGTGATCGCGCACGGCGATGCGGCGTCCGAGATCGTGCGCGTCGCACGCGAGCGCGGCGTCGATCTGATCGTTATTTCGTCGCACGGACGAACGGGATTGGGCAGGCTGCTCTTCGGCTCGACGACCGAATCGGTCGTGCGCCACGCGCCTTGCCCTGTGCTCGTCGTCAAACCGCCGCAAGAAAGGGATGAAGGATGAGGGATGAGGGATGAATAAAAATTATTCAACTTGAATAATCACGCTTTCATCCCTCATCCCTCCGCCCTCATCCCTGCTTTTATATGGACAGTCATCCTTTTTACGATCTCATAGGGCAGTACGGCCTGTATGCTGTTTTCTTCCTCGCCATGATCGAGGGGGACATTACGCTGCTGCTGGCTGGCGTTCTGGCTCACAGCGCCTTCTTCGGTGATTACAGCTTTGCCAAAGTCCTCTGCGCGGGCACGCTGGGCGGAGTGGTCGGCGACCAGGTCGCTTATGTCACCGGACGCGGGTTTGGCAAGAGCGTGCGTAACTTTCGCTTTTACAGGATGGCGAGTCCGCGCATCGAACGGCTGACGGATAAGTTCGGCGGGCTCTCGATCTTTCTTTCAAAATACATTTACGGATTGCGCACGGCCTCCTGCGTCTTTTACGGAGTCGGGCGCATGCGCTACTGGCGCTTTCTGGCGCTCGCCTTCAGCAGTTGCTTCGCGTGGGCGCTGATCCTGTCGGGCGCTGGCTATTTTTTCAGCGGCGCGATCACGAAATTAATCGGCGACTTTCACCAGATAGGTTATATCCTGCTGGTCATCGTCGTGCTGGGCATTACGGGCTTTTACCTGGCCGAACGCTTCTGGTTCGCGAAGAAGGTCGAAGAGGCAGACCCCGCAGCGATACAGGAGTTCGAGCAGGCCGCGCAGGAAAAATTGCACGAGATCAAGGAAGAGATTCAAGAGCGCATACATTTCAAGCCGCAGACGGCGCGCCGCAAAGACCAGACCAAGCATCGGCCTACGCCGCCGTCCAAACCCGGCGAAGCCGAAGGAGACTGAGAGGTTCTTAAGATAAGTGATCATCGAATCATCCGCCCCCACACGAGTTGACCTCGCCGGAGGAACAATTGATATTTGGCCGCTCTACCTTTTTCATCCGGGCGCTTCGACCGTGAACTTCGCCATCTCTCTGCGCGCGCACTGCCGCATAGAGACGCGCGACGACCGCCGCATCATTCTTGAATCGCGCGACCGCAAGGTCTCTTTCGAGACAGAGCTGGATGCGCTCGAAGACCTGATTCATGAAGAGCGTCTGGAACTAATCTCGAAGCTCGTCCATTTCTTCAAACCGACCGTCGGGTTTCATCTGGTGGCCGAGAGCGAGGCTCCTGCGGGCGCTGGCCTTGCCGGATCAAGTGCGCTCGCCATCGCCTGCATCGGCGCGCTCAACCGCCTGGTCGGAGACCGCTACGAAGCGCGCAAGTTCGTTACCATCGCCGCCAACGTCGAGACGACGGTGATAAAAGTTCCGGCTGGTTTTCAGGACTACTACTCTGCTCTTCACGGCGGCACATCCTGCATACACTTTCGCCCGGACGGCATCGAGCGCGAGGCTCTGCAAGTTGACGAGGGCGTGCTCGAAAGCCGTATCGCCATCTGCTACACGGGCGAGCCGCGCCTCTCGGGTACGAATAACTGGGAGATCACCAAAAACCATATCGACGGCGATCCCTTACTCTTCGAGTTGTTCGACGGCATCAGGGATTCGTCTTTGAGTATGCGCAAAGCCCTGCTCGCGGGCGACTGGCAGAGCGTCAGCCGGACGATGATTCAGGCGTACCCGAATCGCAAACGTCTTGCGCCCGGAGTGACGACGCCGCAGATGGAGATGCTGGTGGAAAAGGCTCTCGCGAACGGCGCAGAGGCGGCCAAGGTTTGCGGCGCGGGCGGCGGCGGCTGCATAGCCTTTTTCTGCACAGAGGGTAGAAAGCGCGACGTTGAGCGCGCGCTCGCAGAAGAAGAGGGCGTAGAGGTTATGGACTGGCGGCTCGACCGCGAAGGCTTAACGATCAACGGCGGCTAAGGCCGCGAAACTATTAAAATCTAATGAGCGCGAGAATAAAAAGATTCTCGCGCTCATCCTATTTTCGCCTCACGCTCTTTTTAACTTTTTCGTGCCGTTACTTTTGCTCTGGCGTTCCTTCCTCTGTTGAAGACGCTGGCGTTTCAGTTGCAGTCGTTGTGTCGGGCTTTCGCGTGTCGGGCGGAGCGCCGGGCGTTAATTCGGTTGAGGCTTCGGGCGCGAGGTCTGCGACCGTTTCTGCTCCGGCGGCGGGCGAGGCCGTGGCTGCCGCCGGGCTCATCGGCGCGGCTGATGCCTGGCCCGTCGCGGCCTGTGCCTCCGCCGCCGGACGATGCGCGTCGGCCTGCGCGGAGGAATCGCGTACTTGACCAGCGGGCGCGCCGCTGCTGCTCGCCGGTGTGGTCGCGGCCTTCGGGCCTGGTGCGGGAGCAGCGGGCTTCGCTGTCGGGGTTGTCGCGGGCTTTGCCTCTGCTGCCGGGGCGGGCGCGTGATGCGCGCTCTCTTCGACGGGGACGAGCGTGCCGCGCTCGGACATCTTGAAGGCCGGAAGCGTTCCTCCCGCCGCTTGGAGGATGGCCATCAACTCTTTTTCGACGAAGCGCGACTGCTTCTTCGGATCGCGCACATGGCCCAGCGGTGGGCCCATGTAGAGCGCGCCGCAGGTCTGGCATTTGAACATCACGTCATCGCCGCGCAGGTGTTTGTCCGCCTCTTCGCCGCCGGTGCGCAACTGTTTGAGATGGCCGTTGCAGAGTTTCCCCTTCTCGTTCTTCTCATTGCAGACGGTCTGCGCGTTGGTGATCTTCTTCGGCACGCCCGGCTGCGAAGTTTGTTGTGCGGTCGGCGCTTCTTTGGCCGTAAGGTTCGTGTTCGCTGTGTCTGTTGGATTGGCTGACATGGCTCTCGCTCGATTTTCCTTTTCGTAGGGCCGATAAGGTTCGTGACTAGCGTGCAAAAATTTTGATTGTTTTAGAGTCGCCCGCGTGGTCATCTTACAAAATAAAGGTCAAAGTAAAAAGGCCAAAGATAAAAAGCGCGAAGCCGTGCCTTCCCGGCAAAAGTGGTGAACGTCCGACTTTTGCCTTTTACCTTTTGCCTTTTACCCTTTATATTGTGCGCGCATGTTGAAAAAGTTGCTCGGGGCTCTGTGGCGGACTGCGCCGAAGGGTTTACGTCGCTGGAGCGTGCGTCTGGTCGAGCCGCGCTTTACAGTGACGGCCGGTGCGGTCGTGACGGACGATGTGGGGCGCGTCCTTGTGCTCAAGCATGTCTTTCGCGCGGGCAGCGGCTGGGGCATTCCCGGCGGCTTTATAGAGCGCGGCGAGCAGCCGGAAGAGGCCATACGCCGCGAACTGCGCGAAGAGATCGGGTTAGAGATAGAGACTTTGGAGCTGGCCTTCGTGCGCACGCTTAAGCAACCCGCGCAGGTCGAGATCATCTTTCGCTGCCGTCCGCGCGGAGAGACGGGAGCGCACAGCCTTGAGATCAAGCACGCGGAGTGGTTCGCGCTAGACCGGTTGCCGGAAGATATATCACGCGACCAGCGACGAATCATCAATCGCGCATTGAAAAGCAGAGGATAGATGCCGGATGTCAGATGTTAGTTAAAAAGAGGATCACTGACATCCGGCATCCGGCATCTGACATCAGCCTTGTTAGGAGAGTAGAAAATGGTGAACCTGATTCCATCACCCGAAGCCGTGATGCAAATCTTGAAGCGCACGGGCGCTTATCGTGAAGGCCATTTCGTTTACCCGTCGGGCAAACATACGCCGCATTATTTCCAGATGCCGCTCGCCTTTCGCTACTACGATACGGCGCGCGTGCTGGCCGTCGCGCTCTCGCGCAAGTTTCGGCTGGACAGGGATATTTCCAGCCAGTTGCCGAAGGTCGCGGTCATCTCTCCCAGCTCCGGCGGTATTCCTGTCGGCTTCGGCGTGCGCGAGGCCCTCAATGCCGAGCAGATTTACTGGGCCGAGCGCGAAGAGAACGGCAAGCGCATGTTTCGCCAGTACGTCAATCAGGGCGAAGTCAATCCCTGCATCATCGTCGACGACATCATACGCAGCGGCCACGCCATCGAAGAGACCGTCGGGCTCGTCAAAGAACTTGGCGCAAAGATCATCGGCTGCGGCACCATCGTCCGCTTTACCTCAGCGCCCGATAACATCGACGGAGTGCCGATCAAGTCGCTCATAGACTTTGAGGCCAAGATGTACGACACCGGAGACCAGTGCGCGGATTGCAAAGAGAGAGCGCCCGAAGAACACGTGCGGTTCTGAGCATCATCAAGCCAGAAGCCGCCCGGCCTACGCTTGGCTGAGCGGCTTCTCATCCAGCGCTGCTTTTAAGTTCGATTATGCTTTAAGGAATTGGTCGCGCAGCTCAAGAATGTCTTTGCGATGCGATGCGTCATGCTCGCGCATCATCCCAAGCAATGAGGAAAGCGTGATCGGCCCGACGGTTTCGAGCACTCCGCCGCGCTCGAATTGATCTGAGTTTAGGCTTCTAAGGATGCGGACATTATCTTCGCGCGCACTGCTGAATCCTTCGAGCGCCGTCCGAATGTCCTGCGTGTTGTAAGCGCGTTCACGCGCCAGACGGCTGCCGTCAATATCCTCTAAGACAGGATTATCCTCTTTGAGCAGACGATTGATCCGCACAGCGTAGCCTTCGCACTCGATGTCCAAGAGATGACAGACATTTTCCAGCACGGAAAATTCCACGCCGTCCGGCCTGTGGCGTCTCTCATCGTCGTCCAGACCATCAATCAGACGCTCCAGCGCTTCGGGCGTCTCCGCTAAATAATCAACGATGCTTTCTAACTCCTGAGAGGTCATCTCTGAACTCTTCGGCCGCGCTCACATCTCGTGGCGATTGGCGAGCGCCTTGTCCATCGTCACTTCATCGACGTACTCAAGGTCGCTGCCCACCGGCATGCCCATCGCGATGCGCGTGACGCGCACGCCCAGAGGCTTCAACAGATTACTGATGTAGTTGGCCGTGGCCTCGCCCTCCGTGTTCGGATTGGTGGCGAGAATGACTTCGCGCACCTCTACGCCGTCGTTGTTCTCTGGCCTGAGGCGCGGCAGAAGATTGGCAAGGTGTAGATCGTCCGGGCTGATGCCGCGAATCGGCGAGAGGCTTCCGTGCAGCACGTGATAGAGGCCGCGATAGCTGCGCGTCTTTTCGACGGCGACCAGATTGAACGGCTCTTCGACGATGCAGATCATAGAGCGGTCGCGACCGGGCGAGGCGCAGTAGCGGCAGGGGTCTGTATCTGTCAGATTATTGCAGACCGAACAGAAGATGATGCGGCGCTTGACCTCGCGCAGCGCCTCTACGAAGCGCTCGACATCCTGTTCGGGCGTGCGCAGAATGTGGAAAGCGAGCCGCTGCGCCGTCTTGTGGCCGATGCCCGGCAGGCGTTTGAACTCGTCGATCAGCTTCGTGACTGGCTCAGCGTAATCAAGCATAAAAGTTTTCAGTCTTCAGTTTTCAGTTATCAGTAAAAGCTTTGGGCTGAGTACTGATTACTAATTGCTGATTACTTTAGAGTAGTCCTGGCGGGAGCATGCTGCCGAGCTTGCCTTTCATCGCCTCGTCGACTTTGCGGTTGGCCTCGTTGATGGCCGCGACGATCATGTCTTGCAGCATCTCCACGTCGCCCTCTTTGACGGCTTCCGGGTCGATCTTGAGCGATTCGATCTCGTGATTGCCGCGCATCTGGACGGTGACGACTCCGCCGCCCGAAGAAGCGTCAACGACCAGCGCTTCCATATCCTTCTGCATCTTCTCCTGCATCTGTTGCGCTTGCTTCATCATCTGCTGAATATTAAATCCACCGGGAAACTTCATCGTCTTCCACCTCACTTCTCTATTTATTTATGAGCTGCATGCGGCCAAGGCAAACATCCTAAGCTACAGAGAGGCGCGAATGCAACGCGCGGCACTCTGCGCAGCACGAAAGCGGCGCTAAATCGGACTTCCCCCTGCGCGTCCCTTGAGCGCTTTCGCTTAACAGTCGCCCTTCATTTGGCGCTGGACGTGGTCTTGTTCTGCTCGACCGTGTGCTTCAGTATCCAGTTGGTGATCGTATCGAGCGCGGTCGGAGAGATGGTCTCTTCAATCTCCGCGTACTCTGCGGGAGCGCCGCTCATACTGGTCTGCAACAGGTGATTAAGACGCGGCAGCTTGACGACGGCGTAATCCTTGTTGCCTCCGGCCTTGAGCGCTTCGCCTATGGCCGACAGATTTTCGTCCGCAGGGACTTGCAAATCTCTCTCGCCGTTGATGGCGAGCACAGGGACTTTGACTTTCATCAAAGCGGGACGCGGGTCATAGGTGAGAAAGTAACGAAACCAGGGAGAGACGTACATGCCGCCCTGCGCTTCGACGACCGCCTTGATCTCCGCAAACTCCTGCTTTTGTGCGTCGGTCATACGGCTCATCTGATCTGTGAGTGCCTCTCTGATCTTTTTCTCGGCGGCGGCGTTGTCCTTCTCTTCTTTGAGCAGCGCGAAGATGCGTGTGTAGAGGAGGCGCATTTGTTCACGCGCCGCGTCGCTCATGCCGCCGACTCTGGCGATCATCTCGTTCTGCAACAGGATCAAACGATCACCTGGCAGTCCCGGCCCGGCGATCAGGACTAAAAACGCCACGTCATTCGATTGCGCGGCCGCCAGCGGTGCGACCATGCCGCCTTCGCTGTGACCGACGAGACCGATCTCGCGCGCATTTATCTCTTTGCGTGTTTTGAGAAACTCGATTCCGGCCAGCACATCCGCGACGTAATTCTCGGAAGTATCATTCGGAGTGCCGGCGGATGTACCGCCCACGCCCCGGTCATCTACGCGCAGCACGGCGATGCCTTTGCGCGTCAGATAGTCCGCCAGCACCAGAAACGGACGATGGCCCATGACCGCCTCGTCGCGATCCTGCGGGCCTGAGCCTGTGATCAGCAGCACAGCCGGAACAGGGCCGCGCGCACCCTTGGGCCGCGTCAGCGTGCCGCTGATTCGCACCTTGTCACGCTTATTTTCGTACGTCACCTCTTCTTCGTCGTAAGGGTAAGGCTTTTTGGGCTCCTGCGGTCGGCTCAAAGTAGGGACTTCCGAAACGCGCTTGAAGACGAGCGGAAACGTCGCGTTGCCCTGCTTGAAAGTCCCTGCAATCTCTCCTTCCTTGTTCAGCGCGCCCTCAAAAGAAGCCCCGTACGCCTTCATCTCGAAACGAAACTTAGGGTCGGTGAATTCGAACGTATCAACAGGCAGGTCGCCCTGCTCCAAACTGTACAGCTTGTAAGCGAGTTTCCCGTCCGTCCCCTTCGTTACTTTCAGCACCAGCCGCAGCTTGCGGATAATCCCGAACCATGTGCCTTCGATACCCTCCGGCGCTTTGTCAGCGGGTTTTTGCCCCGGCGTGTCCTGCGAAGTAGCAGCCACAGCAACGGTCTTTGTGTTCGTCATACCCAGCCCGCTCGCGGAAAAGAGAAAGAGCGGAAGCAGGAAAGAAAGAGCGATTAAACGGAGCGCAGTCTTTTTCATAAACAGATGATCGTCCTGTGAAAAACAGATGTCAGATGCCGGATGTTAGATGCTAGTCAAAGCTTTTCTCTGACATCCGGCATCCGGCATCTTGTTATTATTGAGCGAAGCGAAATACTTACTTATTGCGTCTGTCCTGCGAGGCGTTTGATTTCAGAGAGCGCGAGCGGATACTCGACAAAGTTTTTATTGCCGTTCTCCGCGACCCAGCGCAGATGAGTGAGCGCCGCGTCGCGCTCTCCGTTGATCGAGAGGTCCATGCCGATGTAGGCATGTGCCTCAGTCTGCTTGTTGTTGTCGGTGGCGAGCGCGAGCAGCTCATCCGCCGTCAGCTTGCGCTGCAAATACTGCACGACCGGAAAAGGCCAGCTCGACGCGTCGCTTTTTGTCGCCGCGTCCTCTAAAACCTTATCGGCCGACGCCTGCTGTTTCGACTGCCTGTAGCCGAAGTGTGCGACGAGCGCCATGTAGAGCGAGTGATCGTCACGCCATCCCTGTCGCTTCAGGTAGATTAAAGCATTGACGGCTGCCAGAGAACCGCGTGCCATTCTCAGCGCGATGTAACTATAGCTGCGATTGATGTATGGATTTCTAGGGTCAAGACGCAGCGCCGCCGAATAAGCTTTCGAGGCTTCCACCTCCTGTCCCAAACCCAGGTAGGCGCGCGCCATCCCTGTATGTATTCTCCAGGCATCGGGCTTCAATTGGGCCGCCTGCTGGTAGACCTTTATCGCTTCCTCGAACTGATTGTCTTCGACCAGCAAGTCGGCGTAAGAGAGATAACCCAGATAATTCTTTGGATCAAGATTGATCGCCTCCTGCACAAGCTTCTTGCCGTCGGCCCGTCGGCCTTGAAGAATGCGCAGAGAGCTTAGAGAAATCAGGCTGGACGCATGCTTCGGATCAAGCTCCGTCGCTTTCAGCAGATGCTCTTCGGCCTCTTTCAGACGGAGACCGCGCACCAGAAGGTCGCCCATATAATAATGGGCTTCCGATTCTGTCAGCGGCGCGCCCTGCATCTCTTTAACAAAGTCCAGTTGTTTGAAAGTAACGTCGAGTACCGGCAGGAGAAATTTACTGATGTAAGAGCGCAGCTCATCCTCCATCGTCTTATAGTCTGTCTGGAAGGATTGGCGAAAATTCTCTTCGGGCGAGATGCCTGAACTCATTTGGCCGATGTAACGAATAAGTTGCTGCTGCCGCTTGCCGTTGTTGGCGAGCATCAGGTAATGAACAAACACCCAGGACTGCGCATAAAAGATGCTCGCCTTGTCGTTCTCGTTATAGTAGGGCGACTTGCGGTCAACGGTGAGCAGAGTTTTCAGCGGCAGGAGGTCTCTGTCTCTCAAAGTATTAACGTGCCAGGGAACAGGGTCTCCGATTCTGACCTTAAGCTCGCTGAGCGGTTGAAACGTGCTATAAAATTCCGCCAGACCTTCGTCCAGCCAGGGCGGCACATTGGGGATGTTGTTGTGAACGACAAAGTGCTCGAACTCGTGAAATATCACCTGGAAAGAGATGGAAGAGCCGTACTCCTTAGAGAGGACTATATAGTTGACATCCTCGCCGCTGCGGAAATAGCCCGCGACGTTCTGCTTCGTTTTGCCCTTATATTGAGGCTTGAAGGGGTCAAAGGAGTGGTCGTCCTTGAACAGAATGACGGTCGTCGGCACGGGCGTCGAAATCTTCGCGCCCGGAAAGAGCAGCGAGAGAGAGTAACGGAACAACTCAAGCTTGGTCGCCATCTTTCGCAGGTCGCTCTCAGAGGCATTGCCCACGACCGTAAAGTTTTTTGAGCGCACGCTGGACCAATTCTCTTTGGCCGAAGCTGTAGCAGCCGCCGCAGAGGCCGGCACGAGCAGAAAAAGAGAGAGCGCAACGGCTTTAATTAGTAGATGGCGTCGCATGTGTTTTAAGATCGTTCTTCCTGATAATTGGGATTGATATTCACAGGGAAGTGAGACGGCTCGGCTCGCGCGTTGTCGTCATTAAATTACCAGATAAAGCCCTTAAGTTAAAAGCGGCGACAGGCCCGCTCCGTTTCGCCTTCTAAGTTTTTGCGATTGTCGTCATGAAACGTTATGTCATCAAGCGACCCGAAGCGACTGCGCCCGAAAAGCTCGCGCGCTATCGCGCGGAATTAAACGAAGAGCAGTTCAGGGTGGCGACCGCCAATCCCGGCGCGGCGCTTGTCGTGGCGGGCGCGGGCTCAGGCAAGACACGCGTCATCACCTATCGCGTCGCTTATTTGATAGAGCAGGGAGTCGCGCCCTCTCGTATCATGCTCGCGACCTTTACCAACCGCGCGGCGCGCGAGATGCTGCGCCGTGTAGAGGCTTTGACCAACGCTGGCGATGTGCGCCGCGTCTGGGGCGGAACGTTTCATCGCATAGCCAATCTAATCCTGCGCCGCCACGCCGCCTCTCTAGGCTATGAATCGAGCTACACCATTCTGGATTCGGAGGATGCGCGCGATTTTCTCTCCGTCTGCGTGGACGAGGCTGGCATAGACACGCGCGCGCGCCGCTTTCCCAAGGCCGAAGTCTTGCAGGACATCATCAGCTTTGCCAACAACACGGACAGGCCCATCGAAGAGGTGGTCGCGCGACGCTTTCCACATTTCGAGCCCTTGGGCCAACAGATCAAGCGCGTCGACACGATCTACATGGAGCGCAAGCGCGAGCGCAACGTCATGGATTACGATGACCTGCTGCTCAACTGGAAACGCCTGTTGATTGAGAAAACGGAGGTCGCCAACATTTATGCTGAGCAGTTCCAGCACATACTTGTCGATGAATATCAGGACACAAACAAGCTTCAGGCGGAGATCATAGACCTGCTCGCCGTCAAGCATCGCAACGTGATGGTCGTGGGCGACGACGCGCAGAGCATCTTCGCCTGGCGCGGCGCTGAGTTCACCAACATCTACGAGTTTCCGCAGCGCTACCCCGAAGCGCGTGTCTATCGTCTGGAAACCAATTACCGCTCGACGCCCGAGATACTTTCGCTCGCCAACGTTTCAATCGCCTCGAACCGCAAGCAGTTTCCTAAAACTTTGCGCGCCGCGCGCCACTCCAAGGGGCTTTCCCCGGCGCTCGTACCATGTAGCGACGCTGACCAGCAGGCAGCCTTTATCGCCGCGCGCATTCTTGAATTGCGCGACGAAGGCATCCCGCTAGAAGAAACGGCCGTGCTCTATCGCTCGCATTATCACTCGCTCGAATTACAGCTTGAGCTGACACGTCGCGGCATTCCGTATCGCATCAGAAGCGGCGTGCGTTTCTTTGAGCAGGCGCACATCAAAGACGTTGTCGCTTACCTCAGAGTCGTTACCAATCCGCGAGACGAGCTGGCATGGAAGCGCATTCTGCGGCTCGTCCCGCAGATCGGCACGGCGACGGCCAATCGCATCTGGGAACAACTGGCGTTTGCGCCAGACCCGCTCGCGCTCGTGCGTCGCGCAGATTTTCCGCCCGCTCCGCGACGCGGTCAGGGCTGGACTGAGTTTATCGCGCTCGTCGAAAATCTGGTTCGAGAGGATACGCGTTACAATCCTGCCAAACAGATCGAGACCATCCTCGCGCACGGGTACGAGTCGCATCTGGCGAACAGTTACGAGAACGCCGAGGCGCGGCTTGAGGATTTACGCCAACTGGCGCGCTACAGTGCTCGCTATAATTCGACCGAAGAATTTTTGGCAGAGCTGGCATTACTCTCAACCGAACGCTTTGGCACGCCGCAGGCTATGACGGGCGAGGATGTCGTGATGGGCGGTGACGAGGACGAGCTTTTGACGCTCACCTCCGTTCATCAGGCGAAAGGATTGGAGTGGCGCGCGGTCTTTTTGATCTGGGCTGCGGACGGAAAGTTTCCGAGTCCGCGCTCCCTTCGCGATGCCGAAGGTGAAGAGGAGGAGCGCCGCCTCTGGTACGTCGCGCTGACGCGCGCGCAGGATCAACTCTACATCACCTATCCTTTGATGATCACGGATTACAATCGCCAGACGGTCATACAGAAACCCTCGCGCTTCGTCACGGAAGTGCCGCCGGAGCTTTACGACATCTGGACGCTCGAAGAGGAAAGCGTCGCTTCGCTTCCCGCCGCAACGGAAGAGGAAGAGAACGAGCCGGGTGGTTATCTGAATTAGGGAGTTTATTAAGACGACTCAGGTTCTAATCTGTTCAGACGCTCTTCGAGGTCTTCCTGCTTGTCTTGTAACTTGGGAATATCATCGTAAAAGACACGAAACTTGCGATTGAGACTATACACTTCTGACTCGACTTTATCGAGCCGCGCCTCAATCTTATCTAGACGTGCTAAGACTTGTTCCCAGATCGGGCGTGTTTCCTGCATGCGCCGGTCGACTTTGTCTTCCAGCGTGATCATTCTGTCTTCGAGCGCGGTCATGCGTCCGTTCAGATTCTCAAGGCTTCTGAGAATGAGCTGGACGCCGTCGTTTGGCAGCGGCTGTGTGAGGTCTTCGCTCATATTTGTACTCCTTTTGCGAGTATTATGAGCCCGATGGAAGTTTTCTTCAAGCTTAAATTACCGGGCACTCGAAAGTTAACTGATCCGAACGAGAAGCAGTACGGAACGAGAACCCAGTCTTATTTACCGTTAAGAGAAGCGAGCGAATTTCAACTATGAGCGCAAACAACAGCTCCATGCAGGAAGACCTGACGATCCCTGCCGAGACGAAACTTTATTACGATCTCTACGTGCCGGATGAGGGCGACACGCCGCGCCCTCTGCTGATCGCGCTGCATGGCTACGGTGCTAATAAAAGACAGATGATGCGCGAGGCCAGACAGCTTGCGCCGCACGGTTTCGCTATCGCTTCGCCGCAAGGCTTTCATCAACACATGCGCGACCCTAGAGAGCCGGGCGGGCCTCCGCGCTACGGCTTCGGCTGGCTGACCAATTTTCATCCTGAAGAGTCCGTCGTCATTCATCACAGCGCTCTCCTTGACCTGATCGATAATTTGACTGGCCGTAAGGTGGCCGATGCTGGCAACATCTTCCTTCTAGGCTTTTCGCAATCGTGCGCGCTCAACTATCGCTTCGCCTTTACACATGTGAATCGTTTGCGCGGCGTGGTGGGCATCTGCGGTGGCATACCCGGCGATTGGGAGACGGGCGAGCGCTATCAAAAAACAGAGGCCGCAGTGTTTCACCTCAGCGGAAAACGCGACGACTTTTATACGCCCGAGCGCGTCAAAGATTACGGAGCAAGACTGAGTGAGCGCGCCGCACGTGTAGAAGTGAAGAGCTACGATGCGGCCCACGAGATCGTCCCGGAGATGCGCGATGACGTGCGCGCCTGGCTGCAATCACAGATTGACTGACCAGGCCGAACCGAGAGGATGACTGAAGCGGATTCAAACAGGATGGACAGAGATTGTCAGGATAAAAAAGCAGGAAGAAATTAAACTTTAAAGCTGAAAATTAAAAGCTCAACACATCTTGTTGAGCTTTGCTTTTATCCTGACAATCTCTGTCCATCCCTGTTAATTTCTTTCCTTCACTTTCAGCCGGTTTAGAAGTTTTCTTGCGCGCAGAGTTGAACCAGAAGGGAGATGGAAGTATATTCAAGCGCCAATCCCCTCGATAGTCAGAAGTGAAACGGATCGCCATCTTACTATGAGACGCTTCTTCGTCCTGATCGCCGCGCTGGCGGCATCGGCAAGCGTGCTAAGCGTAGCCGACGCGCAGCAGAACCGCGCCGTGTCCAAATCTAGACGCGATGCGAAGGCTGTGCGCGAGGTGCGCGCCGTGCTGGATGCGCAGGTCGCGGCCTGGAATCGCGGCGACATAGACGGTTTTATGGAAGGCTATTGGCAGAGCCCCGAGACCGTCTTCGTCTCCGGCGATAGCTTAACGCGCGGCTGGCAAACCGTGCTGGATCGTTACAAGAAATCTTACGACTCGCGCGAGAAGATGGGGACGCTTTCGTTTTTAGAGATAGACATCAAGGCGCTCGGCCCTCGGACGGTGATCGCTACGGGGCGCTGGCAACTCATGCGCGTCGCGGACACGCCGCACGGCCGCTTTACGCTGATCTTCCGGCGCACTCCCGAAGGATGGCGTATCACGCACGATCACACTTCATCGGCCACCTGACCGATCTAATCTGTTGGAGAATCCTCGTATGAAAAAAATTCAAAACACACTGACGGCCATAGCCCTTCTGTTAATCCTGTCTCCTCTTGCCGCGACGCGCGCGCAAGGTGTGAGCGTCAGCGTCGGCAGTACTGCGACGCGCGAGCGTTACGGGATTGATCGTTACTTGAATATTCGCAGCTCCAACGCGCCTGCGCTTTCACAGACGGGCGACCGCATAGCCTTTCTGACCAACATCACAGGCACGGCGCAGGTCTGGATGGTCGGCGCGCAGGGAGGCTGGCCCGATCAGCTCACCTTTTATAATGATCGCGTCGATTTTATTCAGTGGTCGCCGGACGGCACGGGCTTTATCTTCGGCAAGTCGAAGGGCGGAGACGAGAACGCGCAGCTTTACTGGCTCTCCGCCGACGGCTCGCAGATTCGCGCGTTGACGGATGCGCCGCGTATCCGTCACAACTTCGGCGCTTGGTCGCACGACGGAAAGCAGATCAGTTATTCGTCGAACAAACGAAACCCGAACTACTTCGACGTGTACATCATGGATGTCGCCACGGGTCGCGAGCAGCTTGTCTATCAACAGGACGGCTCGAACGGCCCAGTCGCGTGGTCTTTCGATGATCGTCGACTGGTCGTCGCGCATGAGGGCGAAGCGCTCAGTCTGGATAACGATCTCTACCTCGTAGACATCGCGACCAAACAGGCGACGCACCTGACACCGCACGAGGGAGCGGCAGAGTTCGGCGATGTTAATTTCACGCGCGACGGTCGTTCGATGCTGTTCAGCACAAATGACAAGCGCGAATTTCAGACGCTCGCGCGAATGGATTTGCAGACACGCCGGGTCGAAATCCTGGACGACACGCAGTGGGACTTGGGCTCTACGGAGATGTCTGACGATGGCCGCATGCTCGCTTATACGATCAACCGCGAGGGCTTTACGGAGCTTTACGTGCGCGAGGTTCAGGCGGACGGCACGCTTGGGCCAAAGGGGAGCGCCGTCGCGCTTCCGGGCAAAGGCATCGCTGGCGGACTCGATTTCTCCGGCGACAATCGTAAGCTCGCCCTCGCCTTCAGCGGCGCGCGCTTCAACTCCGATGTCTGGCTCTACGATTTACAGAGCCGCGCTCTCACGCAGGTCACGCACAGCTCGCGCGCTGGCATTCCGCAAGCCTCTTTCATCGAGCCCGAATTGATTCACTACAAGAGTTTCGATGGCAGAGAGATTCCTGCCTGGTATTACCGTCCGCAGGTTCAGGCGACGGCCAACGTTGGAGCTTCGTCCGTTCAGGTGACGACGAGCACCGGAACGATGCCTGTCTCTGGAACAGTCAGCGTGACACCACGCGGAATCGTGGCTTTGAGCACGAGCGATGGACGCGGCCTGCCCGTCATCGTCAGCGTCCACGGCGGGCCTGAAGGTCAATCGCGTCCAGGTTTCAGCGCCATCGATCAGTATTTTCTCTCGCGCGGTTATGCGATCCTCGCGCCGAACGTGCGCGGCTCGACTGGCTATGGCAAGACCTTCACGCATCTGGACGACGTGCGCAAACGCGAGGATTCGGTCAAAGACCTGGCGGCGGCCGTTGACTGGTTAAAGACAGAGGGCGGAGCAGACCCGCGTCGCATTGCAGTGATGGGCGGCTCTTACGGCGGCTACATGACCTTAGCCGCGATCACGCTCTACCCGGACATCTGGTCTGCGGCGGTCGATACCGTCGGCATCGCCAACTTTGAAAGTTTTCTACAGAACACTTCGGGCTACCGACGCAAGCTGCGAGAGGTGGAGTACGGCTCGCTTGAGCGCGACATGGAATTCCTGCGCTCTATCTCGCCGCTCGGCAAGGTTGCGCGTATCAAGACGCCGCTGATGGTGATTCAAGGCAAGAACGATCCGCGCGTGCCTTACACAGAGGCAGAGCAGATCGTCAAAGCCCTGCGCGACCGGGGCGCGCCCGTCGAGTACAAGCTCTTCGACGACGAAGGCCACGGCATCAACAAGCTCTCGAACCGCCTGATCGTCTATCCACAGATGGTCGATTTCCTTGATCGCTACATGAAATAAAGGATGAAGGATGAAAAGCAGGGATGAGGGATGAGGGATGAGGGATGAAGAAAAAGCATTCAAGAAAGGGAAGCCTTCCTTTCATCCCTCATCCCTCCGCCCTTATCCCTCAAGCACGCTCGCCGTTGTGGGCTGCTCGCAGCTTGTGACGCTCAAGGGTGCGACCGCAGGGCCGCGCACGGGCGAGGCAATGCGCGAGCTTTCCATTATCGAAGATGGAGCGATGCTGGTACGCGGCGGGCTGATCGTGAAGGTCGGCGCGCGCCGCGAGATCGAGCCGTTGATTGATAGCGATTGCGAGGTTGTGGATGCAGGGGGGCGCGTCGTCATGCCCGGCTTCATAGACGCGCACGCGCATCCTGTCTTCGCTGGCACGCGCGCGGACGAGTACGAGCAGCGCGCCGCAGGCGCAACCTACCAGGAGATAGCGGAGCGCGGCGGCGGCATCTCCTCGACGGTGAGGCGCACGCGCGCGGCGACAGAGGACGAGCTGGTCGCGACGGGTCTTCGCTACAGCCAGTGGTTTCTGCGCGCGGGCACGACGACCGTCGAAGCCAAATCCGGCTACGGCCTCACAGTTGAAGACGAGCTGAAAATACTGCGTGCTATAAGGCGTCTGGACGAATCCTCGCCGCTTCGCTTCGTGCCAACATTCTTAGGCGCGCATGACATTCCGGAAGAGTACCGCGCGCGTCGCGCAGAGTACGTCCTCTTAGTCATCGAAGAGATGCTGCCGCGCGTCGCCGAAGAACAGTTGGCGGAATACGCGGACGTGTTCTGTGACAGGGTGGCTTTTACCAATGATGAATCATGGCGCATCCTCACGGCCGCGCGTTGTCACGGCATGGGACTGCGCATGCATGCCGATCAGCTTTCGCTCTCGGGCGGCGCACAACTGGCGGCGAAACTCTCCGCTATGACTGCCGATCACCTTGAGCATACGGACTCCGCAGGCATCGCTGCGCTCAGAGCGGCAGGGGTTCAGCCCGTGCTGCTGCCCGCCTCCGTTTATGCGCTGGGGCTGGCGCGTTACCCTGCGGCGCGCGAGATGATCGCGGCGGGCCTCGCTGTGGTGCTCGCGACGGATTTTAATCCGGGCTCGTCGCCGACGACTTCTATGCCGATGGTACTATCGCTGGCTTCGACGCAGATGAAGATGACGCCCGCCGAGGCGCTCACAGCGGCGACCATCAACGCCGCCTACAGTCTGGGGCGCGGCGATTCTCTCGGCTCTCTTGAAGAGGGCAAGCGCGCCGATTTCGTCATACATGATTGCGCGGATTATCGAGAGGTCGCTTACTTCTTCGGCGTGGAGCACGCGCGCGCCGTCTACGTCGACGGTCGCGCAGCCTACCTTCGCGACGCAAGCGCCGCGACCACAACATAGCGAGTAAAAAGAGTTCTTGACGCACTAGCTATTGTCATTTAATATCAGAGCAACACTGGAAAGGAGGTGATCAAAAAAGTATGAGTTCTTATCACAGTGAGGTGGCTGAGTCCTAAAGCCGCTGGACTGATACCCGAATATGTTGGGATGTTCCGTCCAGACGTGACTCGGTTTCGTGCGCTTGTTCATTAAGTAGCACAACCTAAAGACACACCAGGCTCAGGGCAATCCAAACAGTTCACCGGAAAGCCGTCTGCGATTACGCTCGCGGACGGCTTTTCTCTTTGAAAAAGGGAGAAGTGAAGAAATAGTCTTGTCGCCGCCCGGACGCCTGTGGTAATTTCACCCTAGATTCAGGAGTTAAAAACCATGCAGCGAAATATCATTTATCTGTTTGTCTCCATAGCGACGTTTCTGATCGGCAATATCATCGCGGCTCCCTGGAGCACAGCGAACCGCACGCCCCACGCGGCGTACACGAGCGCCGAGCAGGAGTTGTTGACGATTGAGCGCCGGTATCTGGACGCGCACATACAGCGCGACGTGGTGACGCTCGACAGTATCCTGGCCGACGATTTCACCATCTCGCACGCCTTCGGCAGAGTCAGCGACAAGGCCGCGCGACTCTCCCTGGTGGCCGATTCCGACTTTACCTTCGTGGACGTTAATACCTTTGGCGTCGACGTGGAGGTCAACGGCGATGAGGGAGTCGTGACAGGGCGCGCAGTCGTGACCGGCAGCTACGAGGGGCGAGAGTTCAAGAGCCCGCCCTACAGGTTTACGCGCAGGTACGAGAAGCGACAGGGGCGCTGGCAGATCGTCTCCGTCCAATTCGGTCGCGACCGCTACCGCTAGAAGAGCTAAGGACGAGAGATTAGTCCAACGCATTTTATGGAAAGACTCGCCAGAGCAAGAGTGCTCCGGCGAGTCTTTCCTGTCTGACGAAACTTACGCTAATCCGAACGAAGCTTGACACGACTGATGCGCTCGAACCACTGACTATTCCGAACGCCGTATCATCTTTGATTCATCGCGTGCGCGTTTACCCGTTGTACTGTCGCTCGGCGATCTTGGCGAGCGCGATTGTCAACGCAGCCGTGCCGATGGTCTTCACCAGCGTCGGGTGCTCAGCATAAAAGTTGCTGACCCTGTCTATGATCGAAGGGTCTTTGCTCTCTGCCTGCTCGGCGATTTGCTGTACGGCTTCGGGCGAAACCTGCGCGGCCTGTTCAGGCGTGACTTCACGCTGGCCTCCGCCCAGAAGTCCCGCCAGACCCGACAGGCCGCCCTGTGAAAATAGCTGTGCGGCGATGGTTGGCCCGAGCGCCGCGATCAGTGTGTTGAGAATGCCTGCGCGCTGCTGGCCGTTGGCGTTGCTAAAAAGCTGCCCGACCATCTGTCCGAAGGCCGGAGTCTGCTCCGAACGAAATGCTGCGGCCAGCCCGTCTGCGAGCGCAGACTGCGGCGCTTGTTGGGATAGCTGGTCAAAGTCGTCGTGTACGGTGTCCGGCGCTTGGCCTCCCTGCGCGCCCGAGTACTGCTGCAAAATTCCGCTTAGCTGATTCATCCAATCCATCTTATGTTTCCTTTCTGAAATTATAAGGCCACGCCCAAGCGCTACAGGGTGCGCATAAGCGATCAATACGAAGGGGCTTCAGGGTTTAGCAGGGGGCGTTGGTGACGGCTTCGGCTCAACAGTTTGTTCCGATTGAGGGATGCGCTGCGGGTCCGGCGCATCCGTGGATGTATGCAGGTGAATGGCCTTCCATGCAGAGCCCGTGCGGCGAAAGACTAAGGTCATGCGACCCGAAGCAGTCTCCGGCGTGCCGCGATAGGTCTGCGACTGCGTCCACAGACAGGTCACGACCGCACCGTCGCGACCCATCATCTGCACGCGACGCTCTGTGATCGTGATCTTGACATCCTTCAGCTCCGGGTAAGAACTCTCGCGATTGCGGCGCATCTGCTCCCAGCCTTTGGTGACTGTCCCGTTGTAGTTGAAGAGGACAAGCTGCGGCGAGTTCCAGTAGACGCTCGTGACGGCGTTGACATCAGCACGACGTATGCCCTCGATCAAGTTATCGAAGGCGGCGATCACGCCTTCAGCCAGAGGGTCTTTTGGGGTCTGGCCTGTGGCGGCGCGACGTGTGCGCGTGGTCGTCGTGCTCGTCTCGCTCGCGGGCGTTTGCTGCGCCGCTGTTCTGCTCGCGGGCGCGGGCGTCGTAGAGTTCGCCGAAGAAGTGCGACCGCTGGTTGCTGCGCCCGTCTGCGTCGAACTGTTTCTATTCTGCGCGAAGCTCTGAGTCGCAATCACAAGGGCGAGCGCCATCGCCGCGCATAAGATTTTTAGCATGACATATTCCTCAAATTTGCTACCGGAGATTTAATAAGAATCACCCGGCCTTAAGTAGTAGTTCGGGCATCTTCTTCGTAAAAACCGTCGAAGTCTTTACTGCTCGGGCATGTCTGCCCAGGGCACACCGCTTCGCAGGCGTTGCATGGAGCGGTCGCGCCCTATGACCTCGAAGACCTCGAACATCGATGGGCCAACCGATTGTCCCGTGAGCATCGTGCGCGAGGCGTTGATCAAAAGACCTGCTTTGACACCGGCCTCTTCGGCGTATGCGCGCAAAGCCTCCTCGATTTTCTCAGTCGTCCAGGGTTCTACGGCTTCGAGCTTATCAGCCAACGCGGGCAGCAGTTCTTTCAACTTCGGCTCTTTATAAAGATTTTTCTTCAGGGCCGCTTCGTCGAAATCGAAATCGTCGGAGAAGTAGGCGCGCCCCTGTTCGGAGAAATCCTTGAGCGTGTGGAAACGCTGGCGAATCAGCTCGACGGTTTTCTCGAACCACTCACGGTCGTCATCTTCGTACTCTTCGCGCCAAAGCCGCGCCGCGCGCAGCTCCGCCTTGACCATTGGCCCAAGCTCTGAGAGCGGCATCGTGCGAATATACTCCGCATTCATCCAGAGCGCTTTCGCATCCGTCCACTGACGCGGATCGGACTCGCTGAAGTTAAAGACGGCGTTGGCCCGACCGATTCCTGCCAGAGAGAATTTGTCGCGCAACTCTTCCATCGTCAACAGCTCCTGCTCCGTGTCGGGCGACCATCCCAGAAGCGCCAGGAAGTTGCGAAAGGCTGCGGGCACAAAGCCTCTGTCACGATAAGTCGTCAGTGACACGACCTCGCCGTGCTTACGCTTAGAGAGCTTGCTCTTGTTCGGCGCAAGGATGAGCGGCAGGTGAGCAAAGCGCGGTGGGGTTGCGCCGAGAGCCTCGTAGATCAAAATCTGCTTATGCGTGTTGGTCAAATGATCCTGGCCGCGTATGACATCCGTGATGCCCATCTCTATATCGTCTATGACGACCGAGAGGTTATAGAGCGGATGGCCGTCGGAGCGCAGCAGCACAAGGTCTTCGATCTCCGCATAATCGCGCTCCTGCGCGCCGTAGACGGCATCCTCAAAGCGTGTGCGTCCCTCGCGCGGAACTTTCAAGCGGACGGCGAAAGGCTCTCCCGCAGCAGCGCGTCTGTCGGACTCTTCTGTCGAGAGATCGCGGAAGGGGTTGCTTCGATGATCCGTGCCTTCGGCTGCCGCCGCTCGTGCGCGCTCCGCGATGCCTTGCTTGACGTTAGCGTCTGCGCGCTCGGCCTTCGGCGTAAAATCGCGATAGGCCGTGCCCGCTTCGACGAGGCCGAGGGCTGCACTCCTATGTTTCTCGAAATTGTCCGACTGAAAGACTATCTCTTCGTCGTAATCCAGGCCGAGCCATTCCAAGCCCTCTATGATCGAGCGCGTAGAGGCTTCGGTCGAGCGCTGAACATCCGTGTCTTCGATACGCAGCAAAAAAAGGCCACCTTCACGGCGCGCGTAGAGCCAGTTGAAGAGCGCAGTGCGCGCCGCTCCAATGTGCAGGTAGCCGGTCGGTGATGGTGCGAAACGTACGCGAATAGTCATAATGAAAAATAGTCAGTCGCCAGTAATCAGTATTCAGTAGGATTTTGATTATCTACTGACACCTGACTACTGATGACTGACTACTGAAATTGATGGCGGAGATGACAGGATTCGAACCTGTGATAGGCTTTTGACCTATAACGGTTTAGCAAACCGCCGCCTTCAGCCACTCGGCCACATCTCCACACGGCGCGCCTCTTTCATAGGCGAAAACTTATTCTAGTCCGCGAGCCGCGTTTGTCAAGGCAAGAGGCTGATACCTCGTTTGAAGCCTTACGGATTAAGCGATCAAAACAGAGCATGCGGCAGGCAAGTAAGTAGACAGGCTTTAATTTGATCGGGTGCTATGGCAGTCGCAATTTGATTGATGGAGATGCGCTAAGGCTGACATTTCTTAAGGGCGTCGTTCTTGATCGTTACCGCCGCCTCGTGTATGGAGATCAGGTCTCGTGGCCGCAAAAACGCAGAGCTGTCATACCATGAAGCGGCCTGAATCTGTTTCGTCCCGTCCGGCTTGCGGCGCTGAAACTCAAGCATATAGAAGTATTGATCGCAGCATCCATCCGGACTCGCGGGCTCTATATAGCGCCCGCGCCAGTTGATCGGATCAGCGGACAAAACTATCTGCTCGAACTTGCGCAGTTCATCAGCCGAGATGTGCGCTTTACAAGGCAGGCGAAACTCACCAGGCCCGGATGGCCCACCAGCGGCGACGTTGCCTTCAGAGGTGATGACCACGGCTGCGTCGCTCTTACCGGCAGGGCCGCCTCCGCTATGGCTGACGATCAGCCATGCCCCTTCTCGCGCAGGTAGCGATAGCCCAGCATTTTCCAGTAACGCTGCCGCTACTGCCGCTTCTGCGTTGACGCCGTCGCTATTGGAAGAGGCCGCGCGATTGTTACCGGAAAGCGTAATCGAGCCCCTCATCAACAGGATAGCCGCCAGGAGTGCCAGGCACAAAGCGAGCAATACCAGCGCCGGTTTAACCCACATCCTGACGCTGGTGTTGCCCTGTTTCATATCGTTTATCTCGGTTCATTTATTCAGCAACCGAAGAGCTTTATGGCTGGCTGTGCCGTCAAACTGCCTGCGTCACGCAATTTCGCACTGGGCTCGTCCCTGAACCTGGTTTCAAACATTATCCGCCGCAGCAGAACCTCAGCCGGTACTCGGTTGAATTGATGAATCCGTTGACCAGACCGTCATAATCGCCCGTGTTATTGATGTAGTCTAGCCAAACGTAGTAAGCGCTATCAGGTATTCGATTCAGAAATACGTCATAGCATTGCCGCACATATTCCTGATTATACTCCTGTATAGACCCCGGGTTTGATAGCGCGGGCTTATTTTGCCGGAACTCTGCCGATTCCAGAACCCCACGAGCCACTGTGATACGCCTGCTATTTAGGCAGCCGTTATTATTGGGCCGAGGGCCGCAGGAGTTGATGTAACCGGCCCAATGCGGCCAGCCATGCATGTCAGGCCCGCGATTGAGGGCGTCTTGATAAAGCTGCTGCACATAGAACCAGGACTCGTCTATCTTATTCTGCGGCACACCGACGGCGTCCCAAGCGGCTGCGGCGCGCCCCTGATAGGCGTATCCGTAGAGTTCGAGGGCGGCATTGAGCGTCGCCAGGCGCACATCATGGTAGGAGGAGTTGGCCGTGAGAAAGTAAGTGAGAGCGCGATGGAAGATGCGCGCCGCCGCATCGCGACCGATGCCCGGAACGGAAACACCGCTGAAAGGATGCGTACCGCCTTCGGCCAGTAGATAGAACGCCTTGTTCTGTATCCCGTTGTTGTGATGAATGCCGCAGTTATCGTTTCCGGTGTTCGGACTGCAATAACCCGGATAGCGGCGATTGTTGTAATGATCCGGGTCGCCATAGGCGGGCGGATGCGAGACGCTGCGCAAGGGCGTGCCGTAATCCTCTCCCATTAAATAGTCGGGCGGGCTTACGGGGCTATTGATTTTGAACTCGACCATCGAGCCGAAGATGTCTGAGAAGGATTCATTGGCGGCTCCCGCTTCGCCGGAATTGAATAAACGCGAGGTCTTCGCCG
Organism: Pyrinomonadaceae bacterium; assembly: GCA_035537255.1. Lineage (GTDB taxonomy): Bacteria > Acidobacteriota > Blastocatellia > Pyrinomonadales > Pyrinomonadaceae > DASQYE01. The sequence continues at coordinate 36,398 of DATLMN010000120.1, forward strand.
TGATGCCGTGAGTCCATTCGTGCGCGACCGTATCGAGCGCGACGAGGGGGCGTCCGGCTGAGCCGTCACCGAAGGACAGGTTGTAACCGTTCCACGCGGCGAAATCCAGATTGACGCCATAGTGAACGCGGCTGATCATAGAGTAACCCATATTATCAATGCCGCGCCGACCCATGTCGTATAAGAAGTAATCCCAGGTGACGGTCATGCCGAAATGCGCGTCAACGGCGGCTTGCTGTCGCTCCCGCCACACATACCCACAGGTTCCAGGATAGTTCCACCATATGCCCCATTGATTGTCTGTCCCTTCCGGCACGAATTCGTACCCGTAAAAATTGGGAGCGCCTGCCGTGCTGTTACGCATGTCTGTGGTTTCCATATACCCATAGTTCCCACTGCTGTCCCATAGCCAGTACCCGTTCCTGTAATACCAGATTCCGCAGTATGGGTCATAACCGGTGTTGTAAGCGGCATAATAGCCCGACGGGATGACCACGTAACCGCTATAGAGACTCTGCCCCGCACCCCTGTTCATCGCATCGTAACGCCACACTATGCTGCCGTCTTTCGCGTCTACGAAGTACCACCAGCGCGAAGGCATCTGGATGCCATCCTCTATCAACATTTCCACCTTATATACGAGCCTTGCGCCGAGTTGATCCTCCGGGCCTTCGTTTCTAAGCCTGAGCGGCAGAATGTAAAGCTCGGCGGTCGGCGGCCTGGCGAAAGCTCCGCCGTGACCGAGCGCGGCTTGAGCGGCCTTGATGGCCTGCGCTGCGTTAAGCTGAGGGGTGGTCTTGATTTGATGAGCCTCCTTGTAGAGATGACCTTCAACGGCGCGTACCTCTTTGGCATCGAGGTGCGTAACTACTTCTCCGCCGAAGACAGGAATACCTTTATAGACCTGTTCCAGACGCAGGTGTGTTATTCCAAGATCATCCTCCTCCGCCGAGAAGGCAGTGAGCTCCTCCTCAGCATTGAGCAGCCCCCACTTATTGCCTTCACCATTAAGGTAGGCCAGGCTGCGTTTGAGGTCTCTTTCGACCCATCCGGGGCGTTCTTTATCATGATCCCTGTGATAGAACTTCATCGTCCAGCCTTTAGGTTTCCCATCCTTATTGGTCGGAACTTCAAACTTCCTCCGACCCCTAGCCGTCGACTCGCAAGGGTCAGACCCGCCTCCCGAAGCGCATGGCCGCGCCGCATCGGCAGGGGGCTCGGGTTGTCCCTGGCTGTGAGTATAAGAGGACGGTAATACCAGAAGGGATAAAGCGACCAGCATAAGCAACGCCGATATTCTTCTCATGACATTTCTCCTCTAAGGGTTTGAGTCGCAGGTGAAGATTGGGGAGCGTGACGCGGCGCGTAGCCTGCTCAGAGCTATCGAATACAGTTCCCGATAGACTAATAGCACGAGGTCAGGAAGCGCATCACAAGCGTTTATTCCTTAATTGAAGGTCGAGCCGCCGTCGCCACTTTTGCAACCGGTGAGCGTTAGCCGCGCGATCACGCTTGCGAGCGAAAGCGCAGCGGGGACAGGATTAACAAACGTCGGCGATAACGGATACAGAGGTTTCGTGTGAACGGCCCTGGACCGAACGGCCAGCAACAATCTGCTATGACGCAGCCCATCCCGGACGAGCAACGCCATTACTCGTCCGCAGATAGAATGTCCGCCGTGAGGGGCCGCATAACATTGGTTTCAAATGGCTGTTAATTGTTAAGCGAAACGAGAGTTCGCATCAGGAAACCGGAGCAGCCGGATTATACACCTGCTTTCGTTTAGGACAACGAAAAATTTTGCTGAAAGGTGTCAGCAATATCTGTCCGGCCTGTCGCCTTTGATCTCCTGCATTATACAATCACGCCTGCGATGCTGAAATCTCATCTCACGCGAAGACAATTTCTGACGGGGTTGGCCTCCGCGCCGCTGTTGGCCGTCTCCGCCACTTCCGCTTACGCGAGTCTCGTCGAGCCCGTCAACTACGAGTTGTCCGAGACGGACATCCCTGTGCGCGATCTGCCCGATAGCTTCGACGGGTTTCGCATCGTGCAGGTCTCGGATGTTCATCACAGCCGTATCGTCTCAATCGACGAGGTGCGTCGCGTCGTCGAAGTGGCGCGTAAAGCCCGCGCCGACCTCGTCGCTCTGACGGGCGATTACACGACCATGTATCGTCGCTACATAGAGCCCTGCGCCGAGGCGCTGGGCACGCTCGAAGCGCCCGAAGGCATCTGGGCCGTGCTCGGCAATCACGATCATTATACGGACGCGCAATTGACGACGCGCGCTCTGGAAAAGGCGCGCATACATGTGCTCAACAATGCGAATACTTTGATTCGACGCGGCGCGGATGTGCTCCAACTGGCGGGCGTGGACGATTGGTCTTGGGGCAAGACGGATTGGGCGCGCGCCTTTTACGGCATGGATCGCAAGCGCCCGTCCGTGCTGCTCTCGCATCAGCCGCGCGTCCTTGATTTCGCAGAAACGCAGGGCGTCTCGCTGATCCTGAGCGGCCACACACACGGCGGGCAGTTGAGCTTTCCTTTGATCGGCGCACCGGCGCGCTTTATCTCCGCAGAGATGAAGTATGCGCGCGGGCTCTTTGAAAAAAACGGCACACAGCTTTATGTCTCGCGCGGCACAGGGATGATCGGACTGCCCGTGAGATTCGGAGCACGCCCGGAGATCAGTGTCCTCAGATTGCGCCGCGCGCCTTAACTAATAAAGTTAAGCTCCGAAAGTTAAGCGAAGAAAAGCGCTAGCGGCGCTCATCGTGTATGCAACATACGATGAGCGCCGCTAGCGTTATGGTTTGAGCTTGACGAGCCCGTTTACTGCTGCTGATCCTGCTCGTCTGTTCTGTCCCTCGTTCCTCTGTGGCGCTCGCGCATCCTCTCGCGCCGTCCCTTGAACTCCGTCTCCATTTGTTCCAGCTTCGTGCGCTGATCCGGCGTGAGGATGGCCAGCAGTTGTGTGCGCATGTTTTGAGTTGATTCCTGAAGCTGCGAGCGCAAAGCCTGTGCTCTTGAATGTAAATCCGCACTCTCCGCGCCCTGTTCTTTCTGTTCGTGAAGCTTGAACAGCTCTTCGCGCAAAGGCCTGATGGTTGCCAGGTGATTTTCCAGGATGGTGCGCGCCTGTTGCTGCTGCGCTTCCGTTAACTCCATCTCGCGCAGGAGGCGTAGCAGATGCCTTTCGCCCCCACCCCTCTGGCGGCGACCGCGACGCATGCCGCGCTCATTCTGCTGCCGCTGCATGTCTGTGCCGGGCGCTTCCGGCTGCTGTGCCGAAGAGGCTGGCGCGCTGCTTGTCATTAACAACAGGCCCAGCAAACCGGCTACGATCAATCGACTTTTCAAAAACATTTCCTTATTACTCCTTCCAAAATTCCCTTCAAAGATAATCTACTGCCCGGACTGACGGCCTGCCGTAGGCAGGGAGCGGCGGCTCTCGGCCAGAAGTTCTCATACGCCCACGCGACCGTCCGGCCACGCTCATTTAGACGAATGCGGAGCGCGTTTGGTCTTAAAAAATCGGCCGCCGAGGGCTTTCAAGTCCGCGCCGCGCCCCTGTTGGTGTGCGAATAAACCGTTGACTGCCACTTGTATCTCTGGTATAAAGCACTTTGCAATGCAAAGAACGGGCGCACATCACGTCTCATCGAAGGCTTCGAGATCAATGGCGCACTCGATTGTTAACAATTCGTGAGATAGCCAAAGAGGTACTTACAAGGTAAAATACGCACGCTTATGAGACTTCTACAGACGATCAACTCGCCGGCTGAGCTGCGGCGCTTGCGCCCCGAACAGCTAACCGAAGTAGCGGACGAAATCCGCCAGTACATACTTGAAACGATGGCGCGTGTGGGCGGCCACACGGGCGCAAGCCTCGGCGCAGTCGAGCTGGCCGTGGCATTGCATTATGCTTTCGACACGCCGAAGGATCGCGTCGTCTGGGACGTGGGCCATCAGGCTTATGCTCACAAGATACTGACGGGTCGCCGGGATCAGCTTCCCTCCATCAAGCAGTACGGCGGCATCAGCGGTTTTCTCAAACGCGACGAATCAGAATACGACCTCTTCGGAGCGGGGCATGCTTCGACCTCTCTGTCCGCTGCTCTGGGGATGGCGATTGCGCGTGACCGCAAAGGGGAATCGCATCACGTGTGCGCCATTATCGGCGACGCGAGCCTGGCGGGCGGCATGGCGATGGAAGCCATCAATCAGGCTGGGCACTTGAAGACGCGACTGATCGTGCTTCTTAATGATAACGAAATGTCGATTGCTCCCGCTGTGGGCGCGCTGACGGGTTATCTCAATCGCCTGCGCGGGGCGCAAGGCTATCATCGCTTTAAGGACGAAGTGGGCGAGACGCTGCTTTCCATCCCTGCGCTGGGAGAGCATCTGCATCACGCGGCCAAGACGGTCAAGGATGCACTAGCGGCAGCGGTGCTTCCGGGCGCGCTCGTCAATGAGCTTGGCTTCAAGTACATAGGATATGTCGACGGGCACAACCCGCGCGCGCTTGTAGCCGCGCTCAGAGAGGCGCAGAAGGTCACGGACGGCCCTGTCATCGTGCATGCTTTGACGACCAAGGGCAAAGGCTATTCGACCGCCGAGAAGGATTACTACAAGTGGCACGCGACGGGCCCTTTTGATCTGGAAACGGGACAGGCCATCAAGTCCGCATCGAGCGCGCCGACTTACACAAGCGTCTTCGGCCAGACCATGTGCGAGCTGATGGCGAAGGATGAAAAGATCGTGGCCTTGACGGCTGCGATGCCGGACGGGACGGGCATCAACATGGCGCTCGAAAAGTTTCCGGAGAGAACTTTCGATGTCGGCATCGCGGAGCAGCACGCAGTCACCTTCTGCGGCGGCATGGCCTGTGAAGGATTAAAGCCCGTAGCAGCCATCTACTCGACCTTCTTGCAACGCGGCTTCGATCAGATCATTCACGACATCTGCTTGCAGAACTTGCCCGTGACGTTCGCTTTGGATCGCGGCGGCATCGCAGGCGGCGACGGGCCGACGCATCACGGCCTCTTCGACATAGCCTATTTACGACCGATGCCGAACATGGTGCTGATGGCTCCGAAGGACGAAGCGGAGCTGCGCGATATGCTGCTCACAGCGATAGAGCATCCAGGGCCTGCGGCTCTGCGTTATCCGCGCGGCAACGGCGTCGGTGTCCCGATTGACCATGCGCCAGAAGTTTTAGAGATTGGGCGCGGAGAAATCCTGCGTGACGGCGGCGATGTGGCAATCGTCGCTTACGGCTCGATGGTTCATCCTTCGCTCAAGGCGGCGGAGCGTCTGGCCGCTGAAGGGATCGAAACGACCATCGTCAACGCGCGCTTCGTCAAGCCGCTCGATGCCGGGCTGCTGCTCGCCCTGGCGCGCACGCGTCGCTTGATCGTAACGGTCGAGGAGGCTTATCTGGCGGGTGGTTTTGGCTCTGCCGTGATGGAGCTGCTGGAAGAGAACGGTCTTCAGGATAAAGTCCGAGTGGTGCGTATGGGCATCCCGGACACCATCGTCACGCACGGCGATGCGAAGCTGCTGCTGGCTAAGTACGGCCTGGACACGGACGGCATCTACACGCGCGTCAAAGAGAGCGTGGAAGTCCTGGAGGAGCGTCGAGCCAAGCGGCAAAAGGTACGAATTTAGAGTAGAGCGTCCGAAGCGCCGCGAGACCTGTAATTTCGCTCCTGCCATTTCAACAGCCTTTATCTCCAAAGAACGCGCCCGTCTACTTTTTACAGGCAGACGGGCGCGGCTTTTTATGCGCCATATCGCTTCACCTTCCGTATGATTTCAAGCATACCCACGCCCCCCTTTTGCATCAAAATCTTTGTCAAGAGGCGGGGAGTTTTCAACAAACAGGGAATAAGTTATGATTCGACCCCCGATGGCCCGGATTTTGCTGGGATTTGTGGCGAAATGTTTGTCATAATGACGGCGTTGACGATCAAGTGACCAAGGGGCGCATACCGTCCTTCAGATAAAGCGATGGAACAAAAAAGAAAGATAGTAATTCCGCTCGGCGGCTCTTCCAGGGCAGCTGGGGCTGCGCCTCAAAGCTTTGATGGTGAGCAAACCATCCCCGCGCCTCTCTTCGACGTAGAAGCGACGCTCGGCGCGCAACCCGTCGTGCCTCTGTCGGAGGCTACCTCGTCAGGAGCGACCAGACGACGATTGCCGCTGATAGCCCTGTTGATTGTCCTGGCCGTCGGCGCAGGCGTCGCAGGCGGATTCGCGATAGGCGTCTATAAGAGCCGACAGACCAGGCAGGAGGCTACGGCGAGCAACGCGACTACTACGACCGCAGCGACGACGACGGCCAGTTCCGGCGCAGCCGCGCAGCCGTCGGCGCAGATACCCGTCCTCGCTTCTGAAAAATCTTCAGAGCCCCCGGCCCGCACCGTCGCGACCGACGACACGACAGAGCGCAGCAGCACCAGCGCGCGCGACAAAAAATCCAAGACAGATGACGAACAGGTCGTCCCGCCGGTCGAGATACGCGAGCGTAGTGATAGTAAGAAAGAGCGGCGCGAAGAGAAGAGCGAGCGCCGTGGCGGTGGAAGCAAGGAAGACGATGACGACGGCGAGCGCATAGCCCGTAAGCAGAGGAAAGAGCAACGCCGCCGCGCACGCCAGGCGGACGCGCAGGACGGCGACCTCAACCGGCAGATAGAGCGCGCCGGTCAGGAAGTAAATCGCATCAGAGAGATTTTCGAGGGACAGCGTCCTTAAACAATCCGCAATCGCAGCGCGCGGAAAGCTCTAAAAGCCAGAAGCGCGCGCACAAAGCTTTTCCAGACAAAGGTCGGATCGTCTTTACAAGACATATCCGGCCTTTCGTGCTTTCCTACACCTGTTTTTTAGAGAAATGTTTCGATTGAGCGTGCGGTCAGAAACGCCTGACCGGAATCCTTGAACAATTATTCTCTGACTGCACAGAGATCGTTTCCTGCGATAAAGTATCCGCCGATGAAGCGTGAGCGTATAGACAAACTACTCGTCGAGCGCGGGCTCGCGCAATCGCGCACGAAGGCGCAGGCGCTCGTGATGGCCGGCGTCGTGCTCGCAGGCGAGCAGCGCGTCGAGAAGCCTTCGGAGAGTTTCGATCCCGCGATTGAGATACGCATCAAGGGTGAGGGCGACCCCGCCTCGCGCTACGTCGGGCGCGGGGCTTTAAAGCTGGAAGCGGCGCTACGCGAATTTAGTCTGGATGTCGCGGGGCTCACTTGTCTTGATGTGGGCGCTTCGACGGGCGGTTTTACGGACTGTCTTTTACAGCATGGCGCGCGCCGCGTTGTGGCGATAGATGTCGGGCATAATCAGATCGACTGGCGCTTAAGGACGGACGCGCGCGTCGAAGTCCGTGAGGGCGTCAACGCGCGATATTTGAAGCCAGAAGATTTTCAGGAAAAGTTTGAGTTGGCGGTGATGGATGTCTCGTTTATCTCCGCGACCAAAGTCCTGCCAGCCATCCCAAAACTCTTGACCGAGCGCGCGCGCATCGTTACGCTCATCAAACCGCAGTTCGAGGTGGGACGCGCAGAGGTGGGTCGTGGCGGCATCGTCAACGACACGTCCAAGCACAAACGAGTGATCGAAGAGGTCAACGACGCGGCGCGTTCACTTGGACTCTCTGTGCGCGGCGTGATCGAATCTCCCGTGCGCGGCGCGGACGGCAATCTTGAGTTCCTGGCGTTATACGAAAAGGGCTTCGCGTGATCAATAGATTCACAGAGCAGCATGGGCTCGCACGTCTTCAGCGCGTCAAAGCCTCTTATCAAACGCACATCGTGCTTAATTACGAGCACGCGGCAGAGGATTGCCGCGCGTGCCCTGTGCGCGGAACATGCTGCACGGACGCGCACTTCGTCAACGTTCATATCACCAGACTCGAAGCCGTCAGTATTCGGGAAACACTGGAACGCACGCCGCGCCTGGACGTTGAAGCGAAGCGCGCGGTTTACACCAGAGCGCGCGAAGCGGTCGCGCGTTACGGTCTGCGCGCTACAGCGGGCGAGACCTTCGCGCAGACATACGCCTGCCCGCTTTACGAGCCAACCTCTGGGTGTCTGGTTCATCATCGCGCCAAGCCCGCGCCGTGTATTCAACATGCCTGCTACGAGAACTGGGAAGACCTGCCGCCACATTCCTTGCAGTCGCGCGCGGAGCATCGCATCGAACAATTGAACACGGCTGTTTACAGCGCTGCGTGGGCGTGGCTGCCCGTACCGCTCTGGCTCTGCCTCGTCGATCCAGACTCGGACGGCCTTGAGCTTGAACGTCTGGCGCGTCTGTGGGCCGCGCGTCCTCTCAAAGTCAGAACTGATTCCGCACCTCAAGCGCGACTATCGACGCACGGGCGACCACGAACTCATAGAAGCTTGCCCGTGCTAAAACAAGGATGAAAGCGAGAAAAGAAAGGATGAAGGCGGAAGGATGAAAGCGCGGCTACGTTAGTTGAATAATTCAATCCAAGCAATCAGACTTTTATCCTTCATCCTTTCTTTCATTCCTTGCTCTTCAAAGCGTGCGCGGGTATCATCCGCTTCGGTCTCTCGAAAGCGAATCAAGCTCAATAGAAATTTTTTCAGTCGGATGAAGGGTGAAGTCCAAGGCGGCTCTTTCCGGCGCGAAAGAGCGTCAAGCTTCTGTTCCCCGACTGGCCCTCTGGTTTACCTAGATGCCAAGGTCTGCTATCACTCGTGTCGGCGTCGTCGTCAAGCCGCATCAACAGGATGCCTTAAAGACCATCTGCCAACTGGTCGAATGGCTAAACGCGCGCAGCATAAAATTGATTGGCGGCCCAGAGGTCGAGCGCGAGCGGGTTGAGCACGAGACGGGCTGCGCCATCGAAACCATCGAGAGCGAGCGGTTGGCCCAGAGCGTCGATCTGATGGTCGTACTCGGCGGCGACGGCACAATGATCGCCACGGCGCGTATGCTGGGTGATGCGGAAGTCCCCGTGCTCGGCATCAACTATGGAAGTCTCGGCTATCTGGCGGAGTTCCGTATGGAGGAGATGTTTCCGGCGCTCGAATCAATCCTTCAGGGCGATTATCGTTTGGACTCTCGCGTGATGCTCTCGGCAGAAGTTTTTCGCGGGGATGAGAGCATGATAAAGACGCGCGTGCTCAACGATGTCGTGATTAACAAATCCGCGCTCGCACGCATCATCGAGATCGAAGCGAAACTAAATTCTCAATTCGTCAATTCGTTTCGCGCGGATGGATTGATCGTCTCCACGCCGACGGGCTCGACCGCATATAATCTCTCGGCGGGCGGGCCTGTCATCTATCCTTCGATGAACGCGGTGGTGATTACGCCGATCTGCCCCTTCACACTCTCGAATCGCCCGATTGTTGTTCCCGACGATGATTTGATAGAGCTTCGTTTGAAGACGCCCGACGAAGAAGTTGCATTGACGCTCGACGGACAGGTCGGGTTTCCTCTGGAAGTCAACGACCGCGTCCTGATCAGAAAGAGCCGCACGACCTTTAATCTGGTTCAACCGGCCAACCGAAATTATTTCGACGTGCTGCGAGACAAATTACGCTGGGGAAGGTGAGAAGGCAGTAACAATCTGCGAGTGACAAGTGACGAGCCTGAACTTCGGGGCTTTTAACTTGTCACGCTTCACTTGCCACTTATCACCGAGGTTAAATTGATGGCTGATAAACGTGATGAGAAGCTAACCCGTCCTGAGATACCGGCGGATGCTTTCGAGCGAGAGGTCACGACAGACCTCGACGACGAGACGCCGGATCGCCCGAAGGGGATGGCGCTGCATACGCGTATCCTGATAGGGCTCGCGGTCGGCGTCATCTGCGGGATCGTCGTCAATTACCTACTCGGCGGCGATGACCCGCGCATCGTCTGGACGGTCAGAAACATCACGGAGCCCGTCGGCCAGCTCTTTCTTCGGCTGCTCCTGATGATCGTTATTCCGCTGGTCTTCTCCTCGCTGGTGGTAGGTGTGGCGGGCATCGGCGATGTGCGCAAGATTGGGCGTGTCGGCGTCAAGGCTTTTGCCTACACGCTGGTCATCTCGGCAATCTCCGTCATCATAGGGCTCACACTTGCCAACACCATCCGACCCGGCACGCGCATTGACGAGGCAACCAAGGCGCAGTTGCAGGGGCGCTACGGCACTGACGCCACAAAGCGCGTCGAAGAGGCCAAAAAGGCGGAGAATACAGACTCTGCGATGATGCAGGTCGTCAAGACTCTGGTGCCTGTGAATCCGATCTCGTCGGTGGCAGGCGAGACGCCGAACATGTTGCACCTGATGTTCTTTGCGCTCGTTCTGGGGATTGCCATCACATTGGTTCCAGAAAGCGTCTCCGCGCCACTGATCGCTGTGCTTCAGGCGCTCTACGAGGTCTCGGCGAAAGTCATAGATATGATTATGAAGATCGCGCCCTTCGCGGTCGCCTGTCTTCTCTTCAACAACACCTCTCGGTTCGGACTCGATCTTTTGCAGGCGCTCTTCTGGTTTATGGTGACGGTGCTGCTCGGGCTCTCTCTTCACATGTTCGGCGTCTACTCGCTCTCCGTCTATTTCCTGTCGCGCATCAGCCCCCTGGAATTCTTTCGCCGCATCAAGACCGTGATGCTGACGGCCTTTTCCACCTCTTCATCGAACGCGACATTGCCGACGGCCCTGCGCGTCTCGGAAGAAAACCTGGGCGTGCCGCGCGAAATCAACAGTTTTGTTTTGACCGTCGGCGCGACCGCCAATCAAAACGGCACGGCGCTCTATGAAGGTGTGACGGTGCTTTTTCTGGCCCAGCTTGCGGGTTTTGATTTAACTCTCGGCCAGCAGTTGGTGATCGCTTATCTGGCAATCCTCGGGGGCATAGGGACAGCCGGAGTGCCCTCCGGCTCGATTCCATTTATCATCGTCGTGCTCGCAGGCATCAGTCCGACTCTGCCGCCGCTGATCGCCATCATCCTCGGCGTAGATCGTATTCTGGATATGTGCCGCACGACCTTGAACGTCGCGGGCGATATTACGGCGGCGACCTTTGTCGCACGCTCAGAAGGCTATGAGCTTTTGAAGCATCACGAGCCGGCGATTGTTCACGCGGGCGTCGTCCCTACGACGCGTACAGGAGCTTAGAGAAGCGTCCGGACTCTTCATCGAAAGCAAGGCTATGAGCTTGAAACACCTCGCAAGACATCTCTTATTATTTGCTCTTCTGCCTGGCATGACGGCGCTGTGCCGCGCGCAAGAGGTAAAGCCTCAGGGCGTGCCTGCGCCTGCGCCGCCATCACCTGCCGCCGAACAGAGTGCGAATGGCTGGCAAGAGTTTTCTTCCACGGAAGGCGGCTTTAGCATCCTGATGCCGGGCACACCTGCTTCAACGACGCAGGAGATAGTGTCGGATCTGGGAATGCCCCTCACAGTTCGCTTTTACCAGTTGAGCACTAAGACATCATTCTTTATGGTGACGTATGCGGATTTTCCCTTTCAATCGGAAGAAGCCGGTGTTGTGAGAAAGCTTCTGGATGGCGGACGCGACAATATGCTGGCAAAGGATCAAGGGATTAAGCTGATCAGCGAAAAGGAGATGACGCTGGACGGAGC
>DATLMN010000121.1:0-32430 GCA_035537255.1 Pyrinomonadaceae bacterium
CCTTCGATCATTCTCAGTTACGGTCTGTGGCAGCGACGCTTTGGCGCTGACCCGAACGTGTTGGGCCAATCGGTCACGCTCAACGGCAAACCCTACGCAGTCGTCGGCGTGATGCCGTCAGACTTTCTGCTCAACAAAGAAGTGTTGCCGACCGTCGGCGGCGTAGAGCAGGCAGAGATGCTCTTGCCGCTTCCCATGAGCGAGGAGGATTTGAGCCGACAGGGCGATGAGAATTACAACCTGCTGGCGCGGCTCAAAGATGGCGCGACCGTTTCTCAGGCGCAGGCCCAACTGAATGGGGCGGTGCGCCAACTGGAACAGGAGCACCCGGACACCTATCCGCCGAGCCGCGCTTTCAGCATGAGCGTCAGGCCGTTGATCGAACAGGTAGTCGGAGACGTACGCACGTCGCTGCTCATACTTCTGGGTGCGGTCGGCTGTGTGCTGCTGATCGCGTGCGCCAACGTCGCCAACCTGTTGCTGGCATGGGCAACGGCGCGCGAAAAAGAGATCGCTATCCGCACGGCCATCGGAGCCGCACGCTGGCGCATCGTGCGCCAACTGTTGACGGAGAGCGTGCTGCTCTCTGTGCTGGGCGGCGCTGTTGGCCTTCTGATCGCCACCTGGACTTTGGACGGGATACGCTGGCTCAACCCCGGCAACATCCCGCGTCTTCAGGATATACGCATGGATGGACGCGTGCTCGCCTTCACCTGTGCGGTCGTCATGTTGACAGGGATTCTCTTCGGACTTGCACCGGCCCTGCGCGGCTCGCACGTAAGGCTGAACGAAACGCTCAAGGAAGGCGGGCGAAGCCTGATTAACACCGGCCATCAGAGGCTTAGGAATCTGCTGGTCGTGGCCGAGATCGCATTGTCTCTGGTCTTACTGATCGGCGCGGGCCTGCTGATTCGCAGCTTCGTGCGCGTGCAGCAGGTCGAGCCCGGATTTACGACCGAGAACGTCATCTCGCTGCGGTTGTCTATCGCCGGGACGAGCTTTGCAGAGGAGCCACGCCGCTCGCTCTTTTACCCGCAATTGTGGGAGCGCATACGCAGCTTGCCGGGCGTCGAGTCTGCGGGTGCGGTGTCGGCCATCCCTTTGAGCGGAGGCATCGGCTGGGGCAGCATCACGATTGAAGGTTATGACCCGAGCGTGACGGGGCAGAGCATGATTCAGTCAGATATACGCGTGGCCAGCACTGGCTATTTCGAGACGATGAAGATTCCGCTCAAAGGCGGGCGCTTCTTCTCAGATCAGGACAACAAGGATGCGATGAAGGTCGTCTTGATTGACGAGAACATGGCGCGCAAATACTGGCCCGGCGCAGACCCCGTCGGCCGTCGTCTCAAGTTCGGCGGGCCGGACGATAGTGAGACGCCCTGGCTGACAGTGGTCGGAGTGGTCGGCAATGTCAAGCATTATGCGCTCGATACCGAGTCGCGCGTCGCCCTCTACCTGCCGCAATCGCAGACCCCGGCCGGTGGAATGTATGTGGTGGCTCGCACCTCTACAGACGCGGCCAGTTTAGCTTCCACGATCACGAAGGAAGTGCGCGCGCTGGACTCGAACATAGCGATCTACGGTGTCAAGACGATGGAGCAAAGGTTTTCCGAGTCGCTGGCGCGGCGGCGCTTCGCCGTCTTTGCGCTCGCGTTGTTCGCGGTCGTGGCACTGCTCCTGGCCGTCATAGGCATCTACGGCGTGATGTCGTATTCGGTCGCGCAGCGCACACGCGAGATAGGCATACGGGTCGCGCTCGGCGCACAGACAAGAGACGTGCTCAGGCTTGTCATCGGACAGGGAATGCTGCTGGCAGTGATCGGGATAGTCATCGGATTGGTCGGAGCCTTTGGCGTGACGCGTGTGATGGCGAGTCTGTTGTTCGGAGTCGGCGCGACCGATCCCGTCACCTTCACACTGATTACGCTGCTGCTGGCAGGCGTGGCATTCCTCGCCTGCTATATCCCCGCGCGCCGCGCCACGCGCGTCGATCCGATGGAGGCGCTCAGATACGAATAAAGGGATGAAGGATGAGGGATGAGGGATGAATAAAAAACTATTCAAGTTGAATAGCTAGACTTTCATCCCTCATCCCTCCGCCCTCATCCCTTCTAAAGTGGAGTTATTGAGATGGGAATTTTGTTGCAGGACTTACGTTATGGCGTGCGGATGCTTTTGAAGCGGCCGGGCTTTACGCTCGTTGCTGTGCTGACGCTCGCTCTGGGCATCAGCGCGAACACGGCCATATTCAGTGTGGTTAATGCGGTCGTGCTGCGGCCTCTTCCGTTTGCCGAGCCTGATCGTTTAGTGCAGGTCTGGGAGACGATGCCGGGAAATGATAAGCGCTGGGTCGCGCCGGGCAATTTCGTCGACTGGCAAAAACAGAATCAGGTCTTTGAAGAGATCGCAGGCTACTCAAGCGCTGCCGTGAATATGACGGGCGAAGGTCTTGAGCCGGAGCGTTTGACGGGCGCGGCCATCACCGCAAATCTCTTCCAGACGCTCGGCGTCGCGCCCTTGATCGGTCGCTCGCCCGTGGCCGAAGACTTGCAGCAAAGGGATGGGCGTGTCGTCGTTCTAAGTCATGGCTTGTGGCAGCGCCGCTTCGGCTCGGACACGAATGTCGCGGGCCGAAGTCTTCGGCTAGACGAAAAGAGCTACACAATCATAGGCGTGATGCCGTCGGGTTTTAGTTTCCCTGCGAAGGCTGAGTTCTGGATTCCCGGCAGTCAGGGAAGCGCCGTGCCGCCGTCTCTCGCGGCGCAGTTTCCGAAATCCGATCTGGCTAATGAGCGCGACATACATATCTTCGCAGTCGTCGGACGGCTAAGGCCCAATGTCACGCTCTCGCAGGCTCAGGCAGAGATGTCTACCATCTCGCAGCGACTCGCAAGTACTTACCCTGAGACCAACGACGGGCTCGGCACAAACGTTATCCCGCTGCATCAACAGGTAGTGGGCGGCGTGCGCCCCATTCTCTTTATCCTGCTCGGCGCAGTAGCGCTCGTGCTGCTGATCGCCTGTACCAATGTCGCCAACCTGCTCCTCGCTCGTGCTACGCAGCGCGAGCGAGAGCTTGCCATACGCCTTGCGCTCGGCGCGGGGCGGTTTAGACTGATCAGACAGATGCTGACAGAGAGCCTGTTGTTGAGCCTGACGGGCGGCATCATAGGTCTGCTGGTTGCAATGTGGGGCGTCGATCTTTTTGTCGGATTGAGCCCCGGCGATATTCCGCGCCTGAACGAAGTCGGACTCGATGTCCGACTGCTGGGCTTTACGCTCCTTGTCTCGCTGGTGACGGGCATAGGTTTTGGTCTTCTTCCGGCGCTGCAAGCGACACGGCTCGACCCGCAACACGCGCTCAAAGAGGGCGGACGAAGCGCGACGGAAGGACGCGCGCGTCGCCGCACACGCAATCTGCTGGTCGTGACAGAGATCGCTCTGGCTCAAGTGTTGCTCATCGGTGCGGGACTCCTGATCGCAAGCTTCCTACGATTGCAGGCGGTCGACCCTGGCTTTAATCCCGAGAATCTTTTGACGGCGCGTCTCTCGCTCTCCAAGACGAAGTATACGGACAGCGCGAAGCAGATAGCCTTTTACAACGAGGTGCTTGGTCGCTTGAAAGCGATGCCGGGCGTGCGCTCTGCCGCGCTGGTGATGAATCTGCCATTGAGCGGCGCGAACATGAATCGCGGCTTTACGGTCGAGGGCAGGCCAGAGCCTAAGCCGGACGAAAACATCACGGTCGATTATCAGGTGACGAGCCCGGACTACTTTGCGGCGATGGAGATTCCTTTGGTTCGCGGTCGCGCCTTTACGGATCAGGACAAAGAAGGCCAGCCGCGCGTCGCCATCATCAACGAAGTCATGGCGCGCAAATACTTTCCCGGCGAAGACCCGGTTGGAAAACGCATACTGATCGGCGACGCGGAGAAAGAAGATTCGTGGCTGACGGTCGTCGGCATAGCCGGAAATGTCCGGCACGCCAGCACGAGCGAGCCCGCTTTCCCGGGCCTCTATACTCCTTACACGCAGGACAGAGAGTCTTGGCCGCGTATGGCTATCGTCCTGAGAACCAACGCTGATCCAGCGGCGCTTTCATCCGCCGTGCGCAAGGAGATACTGGCGATTGATCCGCAGCAGCCTGTCTCTAACATTCAGCCGATGACACAGTTGATGAGCGAGTCGATCACGCGCCCACGCTTTATCACGCTGCTGTTGGGCGTGCTCGCGTCAATCGCGCTCGCGCTGGCCGTCGTCGGTATTTACGGGCTGATGTCATACGGCGTCATAGAGCGCACGCACGAGATCGGCATACGCATGGCTCTTGGCGCACAGCGCGGCGATGTGTTGAAGATGGTCGTGGGCCACGGGTTGAAACTTATTCTCGCAGGACTCTTGATAGGCGTGGTCGGCGCGTTTGCGCTGACGCGCTTGATGACTAGCTTGCTCTTCGATGTCAGCGCCGTCGATCCGCTGACCTTTGTCGTCGTCTCGGCTCTGCTGACGCTGGCGGCGCTCGCGGCCTGTTATATCCCGGCGCGCCGAGCGACGCGCGTCGATCCGATGGTCGCACTTAGATATGAATGAAAAGCAAGGATGAAGGCGGAACGAAGGGATGAAGGATGAGGGATGAGGGATGAATAAGAAATTATTCAACTTGAATCAGCATTCCTTTCATCCCTCACGCTGCCGCCCTCATCCCTGCTCTTGAGGAGATAATGTGATGGGAACACTCTTACAGGACTTGCGCTATGGCGTGCGGATGCTTTTGAAGAAGCCTGGCTTTACCTTGATCGCGATTTTGGCTCTGGCTCTTGGTATCGGCGCGAACACGGCGATCTTCAGCGTGGTTAATGGTGTGCTCTTGCGGCCGCTTCCATACGAAGACCCTGACCGCTTGGTGCGGCTCGGCGAATGGAGTCAGCAAGTGCCTGGGATGTCCATCTCTTATCCGAATCTTCTGGACTGGCGCGAGCAGAATCGCGTCTTCACACAGATCGCCGGGACGCGCTTTGTGAACTACAACTTGACGGGCGTGGACGAGCCAGAACGCTTGCTGGGCAGGGATGTCTCGGCCAATTTCTTCGACGTGCTCGGCGTCAAGCCCGCACTGGGTCGCAACTTTTTACCCGAAGAAGATCACGCCAACTCGAATCGCGTAGTAATCCTCAGTCATGGATTGTGGCAGCGCCGCTTCGGTAGTGATCCGAAGATTCTGGGCAAGCAGTTGACGCTTAACGACGCCAGCTACACGGTCATCGGCGTGATGCCCAAAGAGTATCGCTTCGGCTCGCCGACGGATGTCTTCGTGCCGATGGGACTGCGCGAAGATACAGAGATGGTCAGAAACCGCGACAATCATCCGGGCATCTACGCGTATGCTCGTTTGAAGCCGGGCGTGACATTCGAGCAGGCCGAAGCCGAGATGAAGGGGATCGCCGCGCGTCTCGCGCAGGCTTACCCCAAAGAGAACGCAGAGCACAGTATCGTGATGATGCCGCTGCGCGAATACTTCGTCGGCGATGTGCGCACCTCTCTGTTGATACTGCTCGGCGCGGTCGGGTTTGTGCTGCTGATCGCGTGCGCCAACGTCGCCAATCTATTACTTGCGCGCGCGACCTCGCGCTACCGCGAGATCGCCATTCGCACGGCTCTGGGCGCATCCCGCCTGCGCATCATTCGCCAGCTCTTAACAGAGAGCGTGCTGCTCGCCATCGTCGGTGCAATCGTCGGCCTGCTGCTCGCGCTGTGGGGCATAGACGTGCTGCGCACTGCGAGCATAGATGCCATCCCGACGACCGCCGAGATCAAGCTGGACGCTTACGTCTTTATCTTTACGCTCGGCGTCTCGCTCCTGACGGGCGTCATCTGCGGTCTGGCCCCTGCGCTGCAAACTTCCAAGCCTGATTTGAACGAATCGCTCAAAGAGGGCGGGCGCACGGGCACGTCCGGTTCAGCGCGCCAGCGCGTGCGCAGCCTGCTTGTCGTCTCCGAAGTCGCGCTCTCTTTGGTGTTGCTCATCGGCTCTGGTCTTTTAATCAAGAGCTTCCTTCGACTGAGCCAAACGGAGACGGGATTTGAGCCTGAGAACCTTTTGACCATGCAACTCTCCTACGCGGCGAAACCAGACGAAGGGCTCAAGGTCGCGGGCTTTTTTGATCAGGTAGAGGAGCGCGTCAAGGCGCTGCCGGGCGTCGAATCTGTCGCCCTCTCTAACGGCGTCCCTTTTCTGGGAGCGACTGAGACCTCCTTTCAGGTCGAGGGCCGCCCGGAAGCCGAAGCCGGTAAACGTCCCATGACTGTGCTCTACGTCACGACGCCCGATTATCTAAAGACGATGGGCATACGACTGTTGAAGGGAAGATTTTTTACCGAGCAGGACACGCGCACGAGCCCTCTGGTCGCCGTCATCGATGAAGACTTTGCGCGCCAGCAGTTTCCCAATGAAGAGCCCATCGGAAAATTTCTGGCGGGCAACAAGGAAGAGAACATCCCGCACGTTGAGATCGTCGGCGTCGTTTCGCACGTCAAAAACTACGGGCTCGACACCGCCGGGCCTGTGCAATCCGAACTCTACTATAGCTGGAATCAGGCTCCGGAAAGATTCCTGCCGCAGATGTCCGGGCGCATGAGTCTGATTATACGCACCAACGCCGATCCGGCGGGATTGACCTCTGCCGTCCGTCGCGAAGTGCAGGCGATTGATCCGAACCAGCCTGTCTATAACGTCAACACTATGAAACAGGTGCTCGCCGATTCGCTCTCCACGCAGCGTCTCTCCATGCTGCTCCTGAGCGTCTTTGCGAGCGTCGCGCTCCTTTTGGCGGCGGTCGGAATCTACGGCGTGCTCTCTTACACGGTCGCACAGCGCACGCACGAGATAGGGATTCGCATGGCCCTGGGCGCGCAACGTCGCGACGTGCTCAAGATGGTCGTCGGCCAGGCGATGTTGATGGTCATCGTCGGCATCCTGATCGGTCTGGTCGGCGCGTTTGCGATCACGCGCGTCATGACAAGCCTGCTTTACGGTGTGAGCGCAACCGACCCTGTGACCTTCGGCGGCGTCTCCGTTTTACTGGCCGTCATTGCGCTCTTCGCCTGCTTGATACCGGCGCGCCGCGCGACACGCGTCGATCCGATGGTCGCGCTGAGATACGAATAAAAGCAAGGATGAAGGATGAAGGCGGAAGGATGAAAGGAATGCAATGTCAGATGAATGATTCAATCAACACGGCCACACTTTCATCCTTCCGCCTTCCGCCTTCATCCTTGCTCTTGGAGGTATTGTGATGAGCACAACGTTGTGGCAGGACGTGAGATTCGGATTTCGGATGTTGATGCGAAAGCCCGCGTTTACTTTGACGGCGGTGCTGACGCTGGCTCTTGGCATAGGGGCTAATACCTCCATCTTCTCTGTCGTCAATGCCATCTTGCTCAAGCCGCTGCCATACCTTGAGCCTGCGCGATTGGTGTGGATGGAAACAATGAAAGCGCGTACAGGGCAGCGCGAATCGGCGGCAGTCTCGCCCGCAGATTTCTGGGAGTGGAAAGAGCAGAGCCAGACCTTTGAAGAGATCGCGGCCTTTCGCGGCGAAGGCATCAGCCTCAAAGACGCGGAGCGGCCCGAAGCTCTACAGGGAGCGCGCGTCTCCACCAATTTTTTTCAGGCGCTCGGCATCGCGCCCGTGCTTGGCCGCGCCTTTGCGAACGAAGAGGGACGGCTTGGCGCGCCCATGACCATCGTCATCAGTCATCGGCTGTGGCAGCGTCGCTTTGGCGGCGACCCTTCCATCGTCGGTCGCACGATTGAGCGAGTCGAAGGCCCGACCACAGTGATCGGAGTCATGCCGCCGGATTTCCGTTTCCCTAGCTTTGCTGAAGCGTGGGTTCCTTTCAGTAGGGATTCCAGCGAGATGCAGCTTCGCAGCCGTTACTTTCAGGTCTTCGGTCGGCTTAAGAACGGGCAATCGCTGGAAAGCGCGCAGGCCGAGATGGCGACCATCACGAGCCGCCTGGAATCCTCGCACCCGGAGTCGAACAAAGGGTTGACGGCGCGCTTGACGCCGCTCAAAGAAAGATTGACAGGCGAGACCAGACCCGCGCTCCTTGTCCTGTTGGGAGCAGTCGGATTTGTCCTTTTAATCGCGTGCGCCAACGTCGCCAATCTTCTGCTCGCGCGGGCGGCGACGCGACGCAAAGAGATGGTCATTCGTCTTGCACTTGGCGCGAGCCGCGCGCAGTTGATGCAGCAGTTGTTGATCGAGAGCGTGCTGCTGGCGCTCGTCGGTGGAGCTATCGGACTGCTCTTAGCAGTATGGGGCGTGGATTTGCTGATCGGTCTTTTGCCGCAATCGAAAGAGGTCTATCAATTGCCGAACGCCGTTCGTATTGACGGCGTCGTGCTGGGCTTTACGCTGCTGGTCTCTGTCTTGACGGGGCTGCTCTTCGGACTCGTTCCGGGCTGGCAGGCGTCGCGTCCGAACGTCAACGAGTGGTTAAAGGAGGGAAGCCACGCGACAGAGAGCGCGCGTCGCCAGCGCACGCGCGCCGTTTTGATCGTGACGGAGTTCGCACTGGCGCTGGTGCTGCTGATCGGCGCAGGTCTTTTGATTCAAAGCTTCGTGCGCCTGCGCAGCGTTGAGCTTGGCTACGAACCGCACGGACTGTTGACGATGTGGATTTCTGCGCCGTTCTCTAAGTATCACGATGACGAAAGCCGTGCGCGTCTCTACACGCAGGTGCTCGAACAGGTCAGACAAGTGCCCGGTGTGGAGGGCGCGACCGTGACGAGCGGGCTCCCTTTCGGTTTTCTTTCGTTTCCATTCAACATAGAGGGCGACCCGCTGCCTTCCGGCGATGTCAACGCGCATTACAGCGCGATCAGTCCGGGCTACTTCAACGTGCTGAAAGCGCCCTTGACTGCCGGTCGAGATTTTACAGAGCGCGACGACCGTCGCTCTACAGAGGTCGCGATTATCAATGAAGCGCTAGCACGCCAATACTTCAATGGGCGTGACCCCTTGGGCCAAAAGATTTCAATCGCCTACATGGGCAAACGTGCGGTGCGCGAAGTTGTAGGCGTCGTCGGCAATATCAAGCAGGATGAGCTGGGAAAGCCTAGCGAGCCGGAAATCTATGTGCCCTATCAACAACAGCCGTGGCTGGGACAGGCGCTGGTCATTCGCACCACGACTGCTGATCCTTTGACTTTGAAGAACGACGTGCAGCGCGCGATCTGGGCCGTCGATCAGGATCAACCTGTCTCTAAGGCCGAGACGGTCGATCAGATGCTTTCCAATCTAGTCGCAGAGCCGCGTCTGTACACTCTACTGCTCGGCATATTCGCCGCCCTCGCTCTGCTACTTGCGGCCATAGGCATCTACGGCGTGATGAGTTATTCGGTCACGCAACGTACGCACGAGATAGGCGTGCGCATGGCCTTGGGCGCGCAGCCTCGCGACATCTTGAGGATGATCGTCAGCCAGGCGATGACCTTCGCGCTTGTCGGCGTCGCCATTGGCGTGGCCGCTTCGCTTGCGCTGACGCGCCTGCTTTCGAGCTTTCTCTACGGAGTGAGCAAGACCGATCCGTTGACCTTCGTGATCGTCTCTCTAGGGTTGGTCGGCGTGGCTTTCCTGGCGAGCTTTATCCCTGCGCGCCGTGCGACGCACGTCGACCCGATGGAGGCGCTCAGATACGAATAAAGGGATGAGGGCGGAGGGATGAGGGATGAATAAGAAACAATACAAGTTGAGTAATCCTTTTTCATCCCTCATCCCTCATCCTTCATCCCTTCTTTTGGAGGTATTGTGATGAGCACATTCTGGCAAGACCTGCGTTATGGATTTCGCATGCTCTTAAAAAAGCCCGGCTTTACGGTGGTCGCTATCCTGGCTCTGGGTTTAGGCATCGGCGCGAACACGGCCATCTTCTCTGTCGTCAATGCAGTGCTGCTTCGTCCTCTGCCATACCCTGACCCGGATCAACTGGTGATCGTCTGGATGGATAATCGTCAGATGTCCATGAATGAGGATATTCATTCCTTTCCGAATTACGTGGACTATCGCGATCAGAATAAGGTCTTCGACCGCCTCGCGGCCTACAGGGGCGCGAGCGCTAATCTGACGGGCACGGGCGAGCCCGAACGCATCCTCGGCGGGGCGGCGACCGCGAGCCTCTTTGAAGTGATGAAAGTCGCGCCCCTGATTGGCCGCGTGTTTACTGCGGAGGAAGATCAGGAGGGCCATGATAAGGTGATCGTGCTCAGCTACGGACTGTGGCAGCGTCGCTTCGGCGCGGACAAAAATATTATAGGCCAGAACATCTCGCTGAACGGCACGCAGCGCACTGTGGTCGGCGTCATGCCGCAGGAGTTTCGTTTTCCTTCAAAGGATACTGAGTTCCTGATACCGCTCGCGCCGCCCAATGACCTGAAGGACGCGCGCTCAGCCTTCTGGCTCAACGTCATCGGTCGTCTTAAGCCCGGCGTGACTGTAAACCAAGCGCAAGCCGAGATGGAGACGATTGCCAAACGGCTTGAGCAGCAGTACCCGGACACTAACAATAACTTCGGCGTCAATCTGGAAGCGCTGCGCGAAGATACCATAGGGCCTGTGCGGCCTGCGCTGCTGGTGCTGCTCGGCGCTGTGGCTTTCGTGCTGCTGATCGCGTGCGCCAATGTGGCGAATCTTTTGCTGGGCCGCGCGGCGACGCGCGAGCGAGAGTTTGCGATTCGCATGGCGATGGGCGCTGGCCGCCTGCGCATCATTCGTCAACTGCTGGTCGAGAGCCTGCTGCTCGCGGCGCTCGGAGCAGGCTTGGGCATAGTGCTCGCGATCTGGGGACTGGACGCTTTGAAGCTGCTGATCCCTAGCGATATGCCGCGACTTGATCAGATAGGCGTGGACGGGCGCGTGCTCTCTTTCACGCTTTTAATCTCCTTCGTGACGGCGTTGCTGTTCGGCCTAGTGCCTGCGCTGCAAGCTTCGCATCCTGATTTAAACGACACGCTCAAGGAGGGCGGAACGAAGGGCGCGACCAAAGGCGTTCGCAGTCGACAGATTCGCCGCCTGTTAGTCATCTCAGAAGTCGCACTCGCGCTCGTCCTGCTTGTCGGCGCAGGATTGCTCTTAAAGAGCTTCAGTCGCCTGCAACAGTTCGATCTGGGTTTTCGTCCCGAAGGATTGTTGACGGCGAAGCTTCAGCTTCCGGGCTCGAAGTACCGCGAGGACGATCAGATCAGGGCTTTTCATCGTCAACTGTTCGAGCGCCTGGGCGCTGTGCCCGGCGTCGAATCTGCGGGAGCAATCACGAGCGTATTCCTGAGCAAGCTGCCGAACTCGACCAACTTCAGCATCGAAGGTCGCCCGGAATTTTTGCCTGGACAGCGCTTCGAAGTGCCGTTCGACGGCATCAGCCCCAACTATTTTCAGGTGATGGGAACACCGCTCACAAGGGGTCGCGCCTTTAACGATCAGGACACGGAGAAGACGGAGAACGTCGTCATCATCAATGAGACGATGGCGCGACGCTTTTGGCCGAACGAAGACCCCCTGGGAAAGCGTATCAAGTACGGCGCTCTCGCAGATGAGAGTCCCTGGTACAGAATCGTCGGTGTCGTCGCGGATACGCGCCGCACAGGGTTTGAATCGGAAGTCAGGCCGGAGACCTATCTTCCGCTCGCGCAGACAGCGCCGGGCCGTATGACGCTCGTCGTGCGTGCGGCAAACAATGCTGACCCGGCGGCGCTTACCTCCGCCGTGCGCAGCGCCGTGCAGGCAATCGACCCGGATCAACCTGTCTACGATATAAAGACGATGAACGTTTGGGTCTCGGAATTTATCGCGCAGCGCCGTCTGAACATGATTCTACTGGGCACATTCGCGCTGCTCGCGCTGCTGCTCGCGGCGGTCGGCATCTACGGCGTCATGGCCTACACCGTCACGCAGCGCACGCACGAGATAGGGATTCGCATGGCCTTAGGCGCGCAGCGGGGTGATGTGCTCAAGATGGTTCTGGGACAGGGCATGATCCTGACGCTCATAGGAGTATTGATTGGCCTGGCGGGCGCGTTTGCGTTGACGCGCCTGATGACGAGTCTGCTGTTCAATGTGAGCGCCGCTGACCCGTTGACGTTCGTCGCCGTCTCGGCGCTGCTCACGCTGGTGGCGCTTCTAGCTTGTTATATCCCCGCGCGACGGGCGACAAAAGTAGACCCGATGGTCGCGCTGCGTTACGAATAAAAGCAAGGATGAAGGATGAGAAATAAAGGGATGAAGGATGAGGGATGAGGGATGAATAAGAAACTATTCAACTTGTGTCGTCACATCTTCATCCCTCATCCCTCCGCCCTCATCCCTTCGACTATGGAGATATTGTGATGGGAACACTGTTGCAGGATATTCGCTATGGTATTCGGATGCTCTTCAAGAATCGCGCTTTTACGATTGTGGCGATTCTCTCGCTGGCGCTAGGCATCGGCGCTAATACGACGATCTTTACTCTGGTCAATGCCGTCTTGTTGCAGTCTCTGCCCGTGGCAAAGCCCGCAGAGCTGATGACGGTCTTCGGGACTGACGCGAAGAACCGTGGCAACCGGTTAGATTTCGCGCCCGTCTCCTTTCCCAATTACAAGGATTATCGAGACCAGAACGATGTCTTCTCGGGGCTGTTGGCATTCTCCGGAGCGAATATGAGTTTGTCCGGCACGGGCGAGCCCGAACAGCTCAACGGCTTGATCGTCACGGGTAACTACTTTGATGTGCTGGGCGTCAAGGCCGCAATGGGCCGCACCTTTCTTCCAGAGGAAGACACTACACCCGGCACTCATCCCGTCATCGTCATCAGTCACGGACTGTGGCAGCGTCGATTTGGCGGCGAAGCCTCAGTGGTCGGAAGAACTGTCACCATGAATAACCAGGCGTTCACCATCATAGGCGTTGCGCCGGAGAGTTTTCGTGGCACGTTCGCCATCGGCGCATTCGATTTCTGGGTGCCAATGGCGATGCACGATCAGGTGCTCACGGGAAACTTTCTCAAATGGTTCGACGAGCGGCGCGCGCTTCTCTTTAATGTCATCGGTCGTCTCAAGCCGGGTGTGACGCAGGAACAGGCTCAGGCGACGATGCAGACCATCGGTCGCAGACTTGAGCAGGAATATCCAAAGGAGAACGAGCAGCGCAGCGTGACGCTCGTTCCGCTCACACAATCGACGCTCGATCCGAATCAGCGAGAATTGTTCGTCCGCGCCGGCAGCATCTTGAGCACGGTCGTCGGGCTGGTGCTGCTGATCGCCTGTGCCAACGTCGCCAATCTGATGCTCGCCCGCGCGACGGCGCGTCGTAAGGAGATAGCCATTCGCGTGGCGCTCGGCGCAGGGCGTCTGCGTATTGTTCGTCAGCTTTTGACGGAAAGTATTCTGCTGGCATTGCTAGGCGGCGCGCTCGGTCTCTTTATCGCTTACTGGGGGCTCGATCTGTTGTGGGCTTCCCGGCCACCCTTCTTTAATCAGAATGCGCTGAGCCTTGAGCTGGATACCACGGTTCTGGTCTTTACGA
Organism: Pyrinomonadaceae bacterium; assembly: GCA_035537255.1. Taxonomy (GTDB): domain Bacteria; phylum Acidobacteriota; class Blastocatellia; order Pyrinomonadales; family Pyrinomonadaceae; genus DASQYE01. The sequence goes on from DATLMN010000121.1 coordinate 13,563, forward strand.
TGGTGCTCTCCGTGCTCACGGGAATCATCTTCGGGCTTGCGCCCGCGCTTCAATCGACACGCACAGACCTCGTCTCTGAATTGAAAGATAAGACCGGACGGACGAAACAGACCAGACGCCATTTGAATCTGCGTAACCTGCTGGTCGTCACTCAAGTGGCGCTCTCTCTGGTCGCATTGATCGGCGCGGGGCTCTTCCTGCGCAGCCTGCGCCACGCACAGCAGATCAATCCGGGCTTTGAGTCTGAAAAGATGCTGGTCATGTCCTATGACCTGGGCGCGCAAGGTTATAACGAAGCGCGTGGACAAGAGTTTAACCGGCAAACCATCGCGCGCGTCGAAACGATACCGGGCGTGCGCTCTGCGGCTGTGGCAAGCAATGCGCCTTTCAACGGAGGCTTTCTGCGCAGCGTCTTTTTAGAGGGACAAGAGCCAGGGCCAGGCGGGCGAGGAATCCTCACGCTCGTCAACAGCATCGGCATGAAATACTTTGAGACGCTGGGGATACCCATCCTCAAGGGGCGCGACTTTACGGAGACGGATCAGGAGAATACTCCCAAAGTCGTCGTCATTAACGAAGCGATGGCGAAGCGCTTCTGGCCCAACGACGATCCGCTCGGCAAGCGTTTCAAGTTCTTCGGCGATGAGACTGCGAGCGAGGTCGTCGGCGTCGCGAAAAACAGCGATTCAGGCAACATCGGCGAAGAGCCGCAACCGCTCGCTTACCTGCCGCTGACACAAAGCCCCTCTCCCAACCTGACGCTACACGTCCGCACAGATGGTGATCCGACCACTGTGATCGGCACTGTGCGCAGAGAGGTGCAGGCGATTGATCCGAATCTCCCGCTCATCGCCGTGTCGACCATCTCAGAGGTGATGGATCAAGTGCTGTGGGCTCCGCGTATCGGCGCGGTGCTGCTGGCGATCTTCGGTTTGCTGGCGCTAGTGCTGGCGGCCGTCGGTCTCTACGGCGTGCTCGGCTATAACGTCACGCAGCGCACACACGAGATAGGTCTGCGAATGGCCTTGGGCGCACAGAAATTCGACGTGCTCAAGATGATCGTCGGACAGGGCATGATTTTGACGCTGATCGGAATTGCTGTCGGGCTCTTTATCGCGTTCGCTTTGACACGCGTGATGAGCGGCTTGCTCTGGGGCGTGAGCGCGACCGATCCTTTGACGTTCATCGGCGTCTCTCTGCTGCTGGGACTGGTGGCGCTTCTCGCCTGCTATATCCCCGCGCGCCGCGCCATGCGAGTCGACCCGATGATCGCGCTCAGGTACGAATAAAAGGATGAAGGATGAAGGATGAGGGATGAATAAGAAAGCATGCAAGTTAAATAGTTTTCTTATTCATCCCTCATCCCTCCGCCCTCATCCCTGCTTTTAAGGAGGAGATGAGAATGGGAACATTGGTGCAAGACCTGCGATATGGCATACGCGTGTTGTTGAAGAGTCCGGGTGTGACTCTGATCGCACTGTTGGCCCTGGCCTTAGGAATCGGGGCGAACACGGCCATCTTCTCCGTGGTCAATGCTGTGCTGCTGCGCCCGCTCCCCTACGACCAGCCTGAACAACTGGTCGTCGTCTGGCGAACCACTCCTAAGAGGGGGATCGTGCAGGGCTCTTCTTCTTACCTGAACTTTGCAGACTATCGTGCGCAGAATAGCTCTTTCGCTTCTCTTGCCGCCTACAACAGTATAAGTTCGGCGCTCGCGGGGCGTGAGACTCCGGAACAGATTCAGGGCATCAGGGCGAGCGCAGACTTTTTCAATGTGCTGGGAACAAGCCCGCTGCTCGGTCGAACCTTTGCGCCCGATGATGAGCGCGCAGGTGGCGCGCCCGGCGTGGTCATCAGCTATGGCATGTGGCAACGTCGCTTCGGCTCAGACCCCTCGATCATCGGCCGGCAGATCATGCTCGACGGTCGCAGCAAGTCGATCATAGGTGTCATGCCCGCTGGCTTTCAGTTCCAGTTCGTCAACGATCCGCCGGAGTTCTGGGAGCCTATGACCCCGGACGACGAGCTTAACAAGCAGCGTGGGGCAAACTACCTGCAAGTTCTGGGACGGCTCAAGGCGGGCGTCGCCCTGGAGCAGGCAGAGGCCGAGATGAAGGGTATCGCCGGCAGGCTCGAACAGCAGTATCCGGATGCGAACGCGGGGCGCAGCGTTCGTCTCATCTCGGCGCACGAAGATATGGTCGGTGAGCTAAGACCGACGCTGCTGGTGCTGCTCGGCGCGGTCGCCTTGGTGCTCTTGATCGCGTGCGCCAACGTCGCCAATCTGTTGCTCGCTCGCGCGGCTGGTCGCGGTCGCGAAATCGCTGTTCGCGTGGCGCTGGGCGCGAGCCGCTGGCGCATCGTTCGTCAACTCCTGACGGAAAGCGTGCTGCTCTCTGCCGTCGGCGGTACGCTCGGACTGCTGCTCGCAATCTGGGGCATTGATCTTTTGAGTGCGGTTGTGCCCGCAGACATTCCGCGCTTTACCGAGACAAACCTTGACTTGACTGTGCTCTCGTTCACGCTCGGCGCGACCGTCTTGACGGGCTTGATCTTTGGGCTTGCGCCAGCGCTCTCTGCCTCCAAGCTTGACCTGAACGAAGCGCTCAAAGAGGGCGGTCGGAGCGCGACAGAAGGGCGTGCGCGCAACCGCTTGCGCAGCCTGCTGATCGTCTCAGAGGTTGCGCTCTCGCTTGTGCTGCTGGTCGGCGCAGGGCTGCTTATCAAGAGCTTCATCAGGCTGCGGAACATTGACCCAGGCTTTGACGCGCGCGGAGTCCTGACCACGTCGCTCTCTATGCCTTCGATCAAATATAAAGAGGACGAGCAGATCACGCGCTTTGTCGAGCAGACGCTTGCGGGCATTGCGCGGATCCAGAACGTCGAAGCGGTCGGCGCAGGTATGCCTTTACCTTTTAGCGGCAATGCGATGAATATCAGTTTTACCGTCGACGGTCAGCCCGAGCTGGCGGCAGGCGAGCAGCCCATCTCCGGCGCGCGCATCATCACACCGGATTACCTGCGAGCGATGGGCATTCCCGTCATCAGGGGGCGCGCCTTCACTGCGCAGGACAAAGCGGATGCGCCGAAGGTCATACTGATTAACGAGACCCTGGCGCGCAAACACTTTCCGGGCGAAGACGCGATAGGCCGACGCCTGAACCTGGGACTCAACGACATCAACGGCGAGATCGTGGGCATCGTCGGAGATGTGCGCAGCAGTAGCCTGAGCAAAGAGGCCGGGCCGGAATTTTACGTCCCGTTCGAGCAAGTCCCTTTCAGTGACGTTTCGCTGGTCGTGCGGACAAGATTAGATGATCCCGCGCAGGTCGCCTCTGCCCTTCGCGCGGCGGTGCAAGAGGTGGACAAAGATCAGCCGCTCTACGAAGTGCGTACGATGAACAGCTTGATCGCCAACTCTGTCGCGCGACAGCGCTTTAGCATGACGCTGCTGGCGCTCTTCGCAGCCTTCGCGCTCCTGCTAGCCTGCGTCGGCATCTTCAGCGTGATGAGTTACTTCATCACACAGCGCACGCACGAGATAGGGATTCGCATGGCCCTGGGCGCGCAGACGCGCGACGTTCACAGGATGATTCTTGGACGGGGAATGACGCTCACTCTTGTAGGCATCGGTATTGGACTGGCGGCCAGCTTTGCCCTGACGCGTGTGATGCGCGGGCTACTGTTCGGCGTGACCGCCACAGACCCCTTGACGTTTACGGGCGTCTCTCTGCTGCTGGCTTGCGTAGCACTGCTCGCTTGCTACATCCCCGCGCGCAGAGCGGCGAGGGTAGACCCGATGGTCGCACTCAGATATGAGTAAAAATAGATGCTGGATGTCAGATACTAGATGTTAGTGAAAAGCTTTGACCAGCATCCAGCATCCAGCATCTGACATCTGCTCTTGAGGAGATTGTGATGGGAACATTTATGCAAGACCTGCGTTATGGCGTGCGCATGCTCGGCAAGCATCCGGGCTTTACCATCGTGGCGGTGCTGGCGATAGCGCTCGGCATCGGCGCGAATACGACGATCTTCAGTTGCGTCAATGCGCTGCTGCTGCATCCTTTCTCCTTCGCCAACCAGGAGCGCTTGATGGTCGTCTGGGAGCGTATTCCCGAGGGAGGCATCAGGCGCGGCTCTGTTGCGCCGGGAAATTTCGTCGATTGGCGCGACCAAAATCGGGTCTTTGAACAGATGGCCGCATTTTCGCAGCGCGCTTTTAATCTGACGGAGGGCGGCGAGCCAGAGCGTGTTTCAGGCGCGCGCGTCACGCCGGGATTTTTTACAGTGCTCGGCGTCAAGCCTTTGCAGGGCCGCACCTTCACAGAAGAAGAGGGACAACTGGGGCACGAGCAGGTCGCCGTTATCAAACAGAGTTTGTGGGAACGCCGCTTCGCCTCAGACCCGAACATCATCGGTCGACAGATCATGATCGACGGCAAGAGCTACACGGTTGTCGGCGTGCTCGCGCCGGATTTTAACTTTCCGCTCAACGGGGGCGAAATCTGGACTTCGCTCGCCTTCGATCCGAAGGACCTGGCGGATCGCGGCAGCCATTACCTGCAAACCCTCGCGCTGCTCAAACCCGGAATCAGCAAAGCGCAGGCACAGGCGGAGATAGACACCATCTCGCGACAGGCGCAACAGCAGTACCCTGAGACGAACACTGGCCGCACAGGGCTGGTCGAAGGGCTAGACGAAACTTATACGCGCGGCTCGCGCATATATCTGATCGTGCTGATGGGCGCGGTCGTTTTCGTGCTGCTGATTGCCTGCGCCAACGTCGCCAATCTTTTGCTGGTACGCGCCACCTCGCGCCAGAAAGAGATCGCCGTGCGGATGGCCCTGGGTGGAAGCCGCTGGCGATTGATTCGACAACTCCTGACGGAAAGTATTCTGCTCTCTACCATCGGCGGCATACTCGGTCTGCTTTTTTCAGTCTGGGGAATCGAATTTATTCGCGGCGGTATGCCGCCCGGTTTCACACAGTTCATTCCGGGCTGGGACAAGCTTCATCTGGATACTTCCGTGCTGCTCTTTACGCTCGTCATTACGCTTTTGACGGGAGCGGTCTTCGGTCTCGCTCCGGCGCTGCAAGCGACGAGGCTCAATCTCAACGAAGCTCTGAAAGAGAGCGGCAAGGGAACGTCCAGCGGCGCGAGCCGCAATCGCTTGCGCAGTATTCTGGTCGTCGCGGAAGTCGCCCTTTCGCTCGTCCTGCTGGTCGGAGCGGGGCTGATGATTCGCAGCTTCGTCCATTTGATCAGCTCGAATCTGGGCGTCAATCCCGAAAACGTTTTGACGATGGAGCTTTCGATCTCGCGCCTGAAATATCCTGACGAACAGCATCGCGTCAACTTCTACGAGCAGTTGATCGGTCGCGTCCAGAATCTGCCGGGAGTGCAAAAGGCAGCGGCGATAAATTACGTCCCGATGGGCCGAAGCAATACGTCCTCTTTTTTCCGCATCGCAGACCAACCCGCTCCGCCCAAAGGCAAACTGCCCCTGGCGGATTTTCAGGTCGTCACTAACCAATACTTCGAGGCCATTGGCACGCCGCTCCTTCAGGGACGCACCTTCACAGATCAGGACAAGAAGGGAAGCACGCGCGTCCTCATCATCAACGACCGGCTGGCCAAGCGATATTTTCCCGCAGGGGATGCTCTGGGCAAGCGTTTGATCTTTAGTGACGAGGATGGGCCGGTAGAGATCGTCGGCGTCGCAGCGGATGTCAAGAATGAAGACCTCGAAGACGAGCCCAACCTGACGGTTTACGCGCCGTTCGCGCAGCAGCCCTGGTGGTCTATGGCGTTGGTCGTGCGCACCAATGCAGAGCCGACGCAGATCACTTCTGCCGTACGCAACGAGGTGCGCGCGATGGATCAGGAACTGCCTATCTACAACGTCAAGACGATGCAGCAGGTGATAGATGAAACGGTTTCACCGAAGCGATTGGCGACCTACATGCTGGGCTTCTTCGCCTTTGCCGCGCTCATCCTGGCGGCCATAGGCATTTACGCTGTGATGGCCTATTCCGTGACTTCACGCACACACGAGATCGGGATTCGCATGGCCTTGGGAGCGCAGCCACGCGACATCATCAGGCTGATTGTCGGACACGGACTATTCCTGACGCTCATCGGTGTGGTGCTGGGCTTGCTGGGAGCCTTCGGCCTGACGCGCGTGATGACAGAGATGCTCAGCGGTGTGACGGCGACAGACCCGCTGACGTTTATCGCGCTCCCGCTCGTGCTCTCTGCGATAGCACTGCTGGCCTGTCTGATCCCCGCGCGCAGGGCCACAAAGGTCGACCCGATGATCGCACTCAGATACGAATAAAGGGATGAGGGCGGAGGGATGAGGGATGAAAGAAGAATTACTCAAGTTGAATAGTTTCTTATTCATCCCTCATCCCTCATCCTTCATCCCTTCAAAGTGGAGATAATGTGATGGGAACACTCTTACAGGACTTGCGATATGGCGTGCGGATGCTGCGTAAAAAACCTGGCTTTACTATCGCGGCAATCCTCGCGCTGGCTTTGGGGATCGGCGCTAATACGGCGATCTTCAGTGTCGTCTACGCGGTGCTGCTGAGCCCGCTGCCATACAAAGACGCGAAGCAACTGGTCTGGATTTGGGAGACCAAGCCTGCGAGCGGCATCAAGACTGAACCGGCCTCGCTGCCCAACTACACTGACTGGAAAAATCAGGGCCAGAGCTTTGAAGGCATGACGGCGTTTATCGGCTCGACTCTGACACTGACGACCAACGATGGCGGCGAGCCCGAACGTATCCCGACCACTTACGTCTCCGCTAACTTCCTGACGGTGCTCGGTACAACGCCGCAGCTTGGCCGCGCCTTCGTCGAGGAAGAGAACGAGATCGGCAAGCATCGCGTCGTCCTGCTCGGCCACTCGTTGTGGCAGCGCCGCTTCGGCGCAAACCCGCAGATAGTCGGCCAGACCATTACCTTGAGCGGCAATCAATACACGGTGCTCGGCATCATGCCTGAGGGCTTCAAAAACCCGACACCTGATCAAAGCAAGCCCGCGCAACTGTGGGCTCCGCTGCCCGTCAAACTTGATCCGGCGCAGCGGCGCTCGGACTTTCTAAGCGTCGTCGCGCGTCTCAAGCCGAACGTGACACCAGAGCAGGCGCAGGCTGAGATGAACACGATCACCTCACGTCTTGAGCAGCAGTACCCGGACTCGAATACGGGTTGGAGCACAAAGCTTGTGCCGCTGCACGAAAGAATGATCGGAGATGTGCGCGCTGCTTTGTGGCTGTTGATGGGAGTCGTCGGATTTCTTCTTTTGATCGCGTGCGCCAACGTCGCGAATCTGCTGCTCGCGCGTTCGGCGGCGCGTCAACAGGAGATTGCCATACGCCGTGCGCTCGGCGCTGATCGCTGGCGCTTGGTGCGGCAATTCCTGACGGAGAGCGTGTTGCTGGCGCTGTGCGGCGGCTTCCTGGGCTCGCTGCTGGCGATGTGGGGCGTGGAGGTGCTGGTCGCCCTGAGTCCTCAAAATATTCCGCGCCTTGGCGAGATAAATCTCAACTGGCAGGTGCTCGCTTTCACGCTCTTTATCTCGCTCGCGACGGGCGTAGTCTTCGGACTGTTGCCTGCGCTGCACGCGACGAATCCTAACTTGACAGAATCGCTCAAGGAGGGAGGGCGAAGCTCTACGGAAGGACTCAGGGGCGCTCATCTGCGCAACTCTCTGGTCGTTTCAGAGATTGCTATCGCGCTGGTGCTGCTGATCGGCGCTGGCCTGATGATAAAAAGCTTCGTGCGACTGCAAGAGGTCGATCCGGGTTTTCACCCTGAGCGCATCCTGACTTGGGATGTAGGTCTGCCCTCCGCCAAGTACAAAGAGGACGCGCAGGTCGTCGGCTTCTACAATCAATTTATGACGCGCGTCGCCGCGCAGCGTGGCGTCGAATCGGTTGCGGGCATCAGCGCGCTGCCACTGAGCGGAGGCGGCGATGTCGTTTCCTTCGAGGTCGAAGGAAGACCCATTGCTGCGGTTGAGGGTCAATCTGTGGACGCGGAATATCGCGTCATCACTCCGGCTTACTTCGCCACGATGGGTATTCCTCTGGTCAAGGGCGAAGGCATCACAGAGAGGCACACTGCGGATGTGCCGGCCGTCATGGTCATCAACGAGACTTTTGCCAGGCGTTTCTTTCCGGGTGAAGACCCAATCGGCAAACGCTTGAACCTTGGCGATCCACAGACCGCGCCCTGGCGAGCAATCATCGGCGTCGTCAAGGATGTCAGGCACGAGGGCCTGGACACAGAACCTTATCCGCAGATGTATTCGCCCGTGGCACAGTTTCCGCGACGCGCCATGACGATGGTGGCGCGCACCAGTACAGACCCGATGGCGATTGTCCCTTCGGTCAGAAGCGAGCTTTCAGCCATCGACCGCGATCAGCCGCTCTACAACGTGCGCACGATGGAACAGGTGCTGGCCGCGTCCATCGCCCGCCAGCGTTTTAATATGCTGCTGATCGCCGTTTTCGCCAGCGTCGGACTCGTCCTCGCAGCGGTCGGCATCTACGGCGTGATCTCTTATTCGGCCACGCAGCGCACGCACGAGATAGGGATTCGCATGGCTTTGGGAGCACAAACGCGAGACATCCTGCGCATGGTCGTGGGCCAGGGGATGCTGCTCGCCTTGATTGGAGTCGTGGTCGGGCTTGTCGCGGCATTCGCGCTCACGCGTTTGATGTCCAGCCTGCTTTACGGAGTCACGGCAACAGACCCCTTAACCTTCATCGGTCTCTCTGTACTGCTCGCCGTCATAGCACTGCTGGCCTGCCTGATCCCCGCGCGCAAGGCCACAAAGGTAGACCCGATGATTGCGCTCAGATACGAATAACAGCAAGGATGAAGGATGAAGGCGGAAGGATGAAAGCAAAGCTGTGTTAGCTGAATGATTCAATTAACGTCGCCACATTTTCATCCTTCATCCTTCCGCCTTCATCCTTGATTTAGGAGACATTGTGATGGGAACACTGTTGCAAGACCTGCGTTATGGCGTGCGGATGCTTTTGAAGAAGCCTGGATTTACGGTCGTGGCGATCATCGCGCTGGCTCTGGGCATCGGGGCGAATGCCGCCATCTTCAGCGTGGTGAATGCGGTGCTGCTGCGTTCGCTTCCATACTCCGATCCTGATCGGCTCATCGTCCTCAGAGAAAATAAGCTGCCGCAGTTCCCGGAGTTTTCCGTGTCGCCCGGAAATTTTCTGGACTGGCAAAAACAGAATACGGTTTTCGAGAAGCTCGTCGCCGTTCGCGGCTTCAACTACAACCTGGTGGACACGAGCAGCGAGCCGGAGCGGCTTCGCGGCGCGCGCGTCTCCGCCGGTCTCTTTGAAATGCTCGGCGTCAAGCCCGCGCAGGGGCGCACCTTTACTGCGGAAGAGGACACGCCCGGACACGAGAACGTGGTGATCTTGAGCAACGGACTGTGGCAGCGACGGTTCGGTGCTGATCCAAACATCCTCGGGCGCTCGCTGATGCTCAACTCGACGAGCTACACCGTCATAGGCATCATGCCGCAGACCTTCCAGTTCCCGGATCGCGAAACGGAACTCTTCACGCCCGTCGCCTTTAACGCCCAACAGGCAGAGCAGCACGGCGCTCATTACGTCTCCGCCATCGGTCGTCTCAAGCAGGGCGTCACCATTGAACAGGCGCGCACAGAGATGAGCGCCATCGCCGCTCGTCTGGCGCAACAGTACCCGGACTCGAATACCGGCTGGAGTGTGTCGCTCTTTCAAATGCAGGAGTACGAAGCGCGCGAGATCAAGCCCGCGTTGCTGATACTGCTCGGCGCGGTCGCGCTCGTCCTGCTGATCGCGTGCGCCAACGTTGCCAATCTGCTGCTCGCGCGCGCAACTGCACGACAGCGTGAGATTGCGATTCGCACTGCGCTTGGTGCGAGCCGCTGGCGTGTTATTCGGCAACTCCTGACCGAAAGCATTTTGCTGGCTTTAGTCGGCGGCGGCCTCGGGTTATTGCTTGCCATCTGGGGTACAGACCTTTTGCTGGCGCTCGCGCCTCAGGATTTGCCGCGCGGGCAGGGAGTCACGCTTGATGGTCGAGTGCTCGCGTTCACCATCCTTATCACGCTCCTGACGGGCGTGATCTTCGGTCTCGCACCGGCGCTGCAAGCATCCAGACCGAATCTCAACGAGACGCTCAAAGAAGGCGGGCGTGGGCCTACCGGCGGACATCATCGTGTGCGCGGCTCGCTCGTCATCACTGAAGTCGCGCTGGCGCTCGTGCTGCTGATCGGCGCGGGCCTTTTGATTCGCAGCTTTCATCGTTTGCAGCAAGTCGATCCAGGGTTCAATCCGAAGAACGCCTTGACCGTCGCCGTCTCGTTGCCCGCGAAGAAGTATGCGGAGGACGATCAGCAATCGGCCTTCTTCGCTCAGCTTATCGAAAGAGCTTCGACGATGCCCGGCGTCCTGGCGGTTGGCGCGACTCAATCGCTTCCGATTCATGACGACTACGTGCTCGGGTTCAACATACAGGGTCGCCCGCCGGATGCTCCCGGCGAAGAGCCCAACACGAATTATTACGCGGTCAGCCCCGGCTACTTTAAAGCGATGGGCATCTCTCTGTTGAGGGGGCGCTTATTCACAGAGCAGGACAAAAAGGATGCGCCGCGCGTGGCCATCATCAACGAGACGATGGCGAAGAAGTTCTTTCCCGGCGAAGACCCCATAGGCAAGGGCATCAACGTCACGAACGGCCCTGAAAGATTTCGCGAGATAGTCGGCATCGTCAGCGACGTAAAGCAATACGGACTGGATAAGGCCACCCCCGCGCAAACCTACGAGCCGTTTCTGCAAGAGCCTTTCTCCGGTATGACGCTCATCGTGCGGACAGAAGGCGACCCGACCGCGATGAACGCTTCGATACGCAGTCAGGTTCTCTCCATAGACAAGGATCAACCCGTCTCGCGCATCAGGACGCTCGAACAGATCGTCTACGAATCGGTGGCGAAGCAGCGCTTCTCCATGCTGCTGCTAGGTGTCTTCGGCGTCGTCGCCCTCATCCTTGCGGCGGTCGGACTCTATGGTGTGATGAGCTATGCCGTCACGCAGCGCACGCACGAGATAGGGATTCGCATGGCGCTCGGCGCACAACAAAAGGATGTCATCAGGCTGGTCGTCGGTCAGGGCATGGTGTTGGCGCTGATCGGTGTGGTGATCGGGTTGGTCGCGGCATTCGCGCTGACGCGTGTGATGGCGACGCTGCTCTTCAATGTGAGCGCGACCGATCCCCTGACGTTTCTGGCGATACCGGCGTTGCTGACAATGGTGGCGCTGGCGGCCAGTCTCGTTCCGGCCCGCCGCGCAATGCGTGTCGATCCGATGATTGCGCTGCGCTACGAATAAAAGCAAGGATGAAGGATGAGGGATGAAGGATGAAAGCGTGCCTGTATGAATTGAATCATTCAGCTCACATTGTCATTGTTTCATCCTTCCGCCTTCATCCTTCATCCTTGCTCTAAGAGGAGAGAGAAATGCAGAGCGTTTGGCAAGACCTGCGTTACGGCGCGCGGATGCTTTTGAAGAAGCCTGGCTTTACCTTCGTTGCCGTGATGGCTCTGGCCTTAGGGATCGGCGCGACGAGCGCTGTCTTTAGTATCGTCAACTCGGTATTGCTGCACTCGATGGCGATTGAAGAGCCTGAGCGCGTCGTCATGCTCTGGGAAAATAATCTGGCGAGAAACCGCGCCGAGGTCGAAGTCTCTTATCCGAACTACCTGAGCTGGCGCGAGCAGAATCGCGTCTTCGAAGAGGTCGCGGCGCTGCCGTCCGTCAATTTCGATATGACCCTGACGGGGCAGGGCGAGCCGCAGCAGGTCGAAGCCACCACGGTTTCCGCCAACTTCTTTTCACTGCTGCGCTCACAGCCCTCGCTCGGGCGAACCTTCCTGCCCGAAGATGAAAAGGTCGGTGCGCCCACGGTCGTTATCTTAAGCGACGGTTTGTGGAAGCGGCGCTATGGCGCAGACCCAAACGTGCTGGGCCAAAAGCTCACGATTGAAGGCGAGAGCGCGACTGTCATCGGCGTCATGCCAAAGGATTTCGACTTTCCGAAGGGCGTCGAGTTGTGGGCGACCCTGACGCCTTCGCCTGACGGTTGGACAAGTCAGAGAGGCTTTCGCGTGCTGCGCGCGCTTGCGCGGCTCAAGCCGGGAGTGACCATCGCACAGGCGCAGGCGGAGATGGATTCGATCTCCGGACGGCTCGGCGAAGAGTTCCCGAAGGAGAACAAGGGTTATGGAGTGACGATGATTCCGCTCGTCAAGTCCATCTTCGGCAACGCGCGACCGGCGCTCTTTATTCTGTTCGGCGCAGTCTTTTTAGTTTTGCTGATTGCCTGCGTCAATGTCGCCAATCTCCTGCTCGCGCGTGCCGCGACGCGACAGAAAGAGATTGCGCTGCGCCTTGCCCTGGGTGCGAGCCGCTGGCGTCTCGTTCGACAGCTTTTGACGGAGAGTTTATTGCTTGCAATCGTGGGCGGCTTGCTAGGGCTATTGCTTGCCACCTTCGGCGTCGAATATCTGTTGACGCTCGCGCCGCAGGATATTCCGCGTATCGCGAGCGTCCAGATCAACGCGCAGGTCGTGGCCTTCGCGCTCGGCGTCTCTTTTTTAACGGCGATCATCTTCGGCCTCGCCCCGGCGCTGCAATCTTCCAAGGCCGATCTGAACGAAGCCCTCAAAGAGAGCGGCGCAAAATCGCAGGGCGGTGCGCGAAGCAAACGGCTGCGCTCCCTTTTGGTCGTCTCGGAAGTCGCTCTGGCCGTCGTCCTGATGGTCGGCGCAGGACTGCTGGTGCGCAGCTTTAATAATCTGCAACGCATAGACCCCGGCTTTAATCCGAACAATGTCTTCACCGCGCGCGTTGCCCTTGTGCAATCGAAGTATCCTGAGGGAGCGCAGCAGAAAGCCTTCTTCGAGAAGGTGCTGGCGCGTGTCAAGACTCTGCCCGGAGTCGAATCGGCGGCGGTCGTGTTGATGCGCCCGCTCTCCGGCACGGTCGGCTGGGACCCGCCCTTTGTCGTCGAAGGCCAGACGCCGGAAGAACAGACTGCCAATCCCTATTCCAACTACGAAGCGATCAGCCCCGAGTATTTTCAGACGATGAGCATTCCCATCATCAAAGGCCGCGCCTTTACAGAGCAGGACAGGGGCGATCAGGTAAGCGTCGTCATCGTCAATGAGATGATGGCTAAAAAATATTGGCCTGACCAGGACCCGATAGGCAAACGGATCAAGTTCGGTAAGGCTCAGTCAAACGCGCCTTGGCTAGAGGTCGTCGGCGTCGCGAAGGATGTCAGGTATCGCGAGTGGGACGCAGTCCGCCCGGACATCTACGTGCCGTACCTTCAGAACTCCGAATACAGAACGGATTTCGTCGTGCGCACCAACGTTGATCCCCTCAGTCTGACGGAGAGTTTCCGCCGAGAGGTTTACGCGCTGGATAAAGATCAGGCCGTGGCGGCTGTGACGACGATGGACGAGCTGGTCAGCACGGCGCTTGCGCGGCCACGCTTTAACACTTTGCTGCTTGGCATCTTCGCCGCGCTCGCTCTGGTGCTCGCGATGGTCGGCGTTTACGGCGTGATGGCTTACATGGTCACGCAGCAGACGCACGAGATCGGCATACGTATGGCTTTGGGTGCGCAGACCTCTGACGTGCTCAGGATGATCGTCGTACAGGGATTGAAACTTATCTTTATAGGCTTAGCCATCGGCGTCGCCGGTGCGTTTGCGCTGACGCGTTTGATGTCCAGTTTGTTGTACGGCATCAGCACCACCGATCCGCTGACCTTCGCGGGCGTCGCCGTACTGCTCGCGCTGGTGGCGCTCTTCGCCTGTTATATCCCAGCGCGACGCGCGACGCGTGTCGATCCGATGGAAGCGCTTCGTTACGAATAAATGTGTCCCACGCCTCAAGCTCATCGTCCCAGGCGGCGGGCTTGAGATTTAATAACCTGGGATCAGGAGACAAGAAATGAATAGCTTACTGCAAGACCTGCGGTATGGCGTGCGGATGCTTTTGAAAAAGCCGGGATTTACAGTCATCGCCGTACTGGCTCTGGCCCTTGGCATCGGCGCGAACACGGCCATCTTCAGTGTCGTGAATACCTTGTTGATTCGACCGCTGCCGTTTCGTGATGCAGACCGTCTGGTGATGGTCTGGGAATACAACCGCATACGCGACAATCATCAGAATGTCATCTCGCCCGCCAACTTTATGGACTGGCGAGAGCAGAGCACTGTCTTTGAAGACTTAGCAGCCTTTAATGATGCGCGTCTTAATCTCACGGGCGTAGCAGCAGACCCCTTGGAGATTCCTGCGCAGCGTACGACGCCCAATCTCTTTTCGGTACTCGGCGTCGAGCCAATCATGGGACGAAACTTTACAGCCGAAGACGCCGCGCCGGGCAGCGCGCCAGTGGTCATCATCAGCTACGCTCTGTGGCAGAGCCGTTTCGGCGGCGACCCCTCAATCGTCGGAAAAAATATTACGTTGAACGGTACGAGCGCGACCATCGTGGGCGTTCTTCCGGCGGGCTTTCAATGGTTTATCAAGAAGAGTTCTCTGACAGGCAACCCTGCCGAACTCTGGATGACGTTCGCTTTCACGGAACAAGACCGCGTGCGTCGCGGGCGTTTCATGTCTGCGGTCGCTCGTCTCAAGCCGGGCGTCACTGTGGCGCAGGCGCAGACGGAGATGAGCGCCCTCTCTGGCCGCCTCGAACAACAGTACACGGATTTCAACAAAGGCTGGGGAACGGAGGTCATCCCCTTGCGCGAGCAGTTCGTCGGAGACATCCGTCCGGCGCTTCTCATACTGCTCGGCGCGGTCGGGTTTGTGCTTTTGATCGCGTGCGCCAACGTCGCCAACCTATTGCTTGCGCGCGCCGCAGCGCGTCACCGCGAGATTGCGATTCGCACGGCGCTAGGTGCAGGACGCTGGCGTGTGATTCGACAACTCCTTACCGAAAGCGTTCTGCTCTCTGCGCTCGGCGGCGGTCTGGGACTGCTGTTCGCATGGTGGGGAATCGGAGCGATCATTGCCTTGAGTCCGCGCGACCTGGCGAGCCTGGACAGAGTCAGTATCAATCTTCCGGTGCTTGGTTTTACGCTCGTCGTCTCGCTGCTGACGGGCATCATCTTCGGTCTCGCACCGGCTCTGGAAGCGACGCGGCTCAACACCAGCGAATTTTTGAAGGAAGGCGATAAAGGTGTCGCGGGTACAGCGCGCAGTCGTCGTCTGCGCGCCGTCTTCGTCGTCTCAGAGATTGCGCTGGCGCTCGTGCTGCTGGTGAGCGCAGGATTGTTGCTCAAGAGTTTTATGCGTCTTCAGACAGTCAATCCGGGCTTTGAGAGTGACAATCTGCTGACGATGCGCGTGGCGCTTCCCGGGCGCAAATACAGCGAAGAATATCAGCGCATAGCATTCTTTAGGCAAGCCATTGAGCGCATAAATCATCTGCCCGGTGTGGAGTCAGCGGGCGCGGTCAGTTTCCTGCCGTTTGCCGGGCCCGGTTCGGCCACAGGCTTTACCATTGAAGGACGCCCGACCCCCGCACCCGGCCAAGGGCCCGTCACGGATGTGCGCGTCATGGACATCAATTACCTTCGCACGATGAACATTCCCTTGCTCAAGGGCCGCGTCTTTACGGAACAGGAGACGACAGAGCAGCGGCACGTCGTCATCATCAACGAAACGCTGGCCCGTCAACACTTCGATGGTGAAGACCCTTTGGGTAAGCGCGTGACTGTGATGATGAGCGACAAGCCCGTCCCGTCGGAGATCATAGGCGTCGTCGGAGACGTGAAGCATGCCAGTCTTGATAGCCCTGTCAGGCCGATGGTGTACTGGCCGCACCCTGAGTTGGCCCACACGTCTATGACCATAGTGGTTCGCACCGCCGGTGATCCGACAAGCATAGCGGCGGGAGCTGCGCGCGAGATTCAAGCCATCGATCCGGATCAGCCCGTCTCCGATGTGCGCACGATGAAACAACTGCTCGCCACTTCAGTAGCGCGCGCACGCTTCAACACTCTACTGCTGGGCCTCTTCGCCGCGCTCGCACTGGTTCTGTCCTCTGTGGGTATCTACGGCGTGATGGCTTATTCGGTTGTGCAGCGCACCAAAGAGATAGGCATACGAATCGCTCTCGGCGCGCAAGCCCGTGACGTGCTGAAGATGATCGTCGGGCACGGCATGCTGCTTACCCTCGCGGGCGTGGGCCTGGGCCTGACGGGAGCGCTCATTTTAACAAGGCTGATGTCGAGCCTGCTCTTCGGCGTCAGCACGACAGACCCTTTGACCTTCATCGGCGTCTCTCTTTTGCTCAGCGCAGTGGCGCTCTTCGCCTGCTATATCCCCGCGCGCCGCGCGACAAAAGTAGACCCGATGATTGCGCTTCGATACGAATGAAAAGCAAGGATGAAGGATGAGGGATGAGGGATGAAAGTGTGGCGACGTTGATTGAATCATTCAGCCAACATCATTCTTATTTCATCCTTCCGCCTTCGTCCTTCATCCTTACTCTTGAGGAGTTATTATAATGGGAACATTTGTACAAGACCTCAGATATGCCGTTCGGATGATGTTAAAGAGTCCGGGCTTCACTGTCGTGGCGGTGTTTGTCCTGGCGCTTGGCATTGGAGCTAACAGCGCCCTCTTCAGTGTCGTCAATGCCGTGCTGCTGCGGCCTCTACCTTACAGTGATCCTGACAGGTTGATGATTATGTGGGAGAAATCCGCGACGCAGGATACGTCCGTTTCTTATCCGAACTTCGTGGACTGGCGCGATCAGAATCAGGTCTTCGAGCAGATCGCTGCCTTCCGTCGCGAGAGCTTTAACCTCGTCGGCGCGGGCGAAGCGGAACGTCTGTCGGGGCGCATGATCTCCGCGAGTTTCTTCTCGACGCTCGGCGCGAAGCCGCTCTTGGGCCGTGATTTCGTCGCGGAAGAGGATCGAGCGAGCGGCAATCGCGTCGTCATGCTCAATTACGGTTTCTGGCAGAGAAGATTCGGCGGCGCACAGGACATCATCGGACGACAACTCTCGCTCAGCAATCAAAGCTATACGGTCGTCGGCGTCATGCCTTCCGATTTCCGCTTCGGAGTAGAGTCGGACATCTTCGTTCCCATCGGTCTGGCCGAAGAGCGCTTTAAAGAGCGAGGCGCGCATCCTGGCATCTACGTCATAGGCCGTCTCAAACCCGGCCTTACGCAGGAACAGGGACGCGCAGAGATGGATACGATTCAGGCACGACTGGGCCAACAGTATCCGGATACCAATGCGGAGCGGCGCATACATCTTGAATCGCTTTATGAAAACACTGTGGAGGAAGTGCGCCCGGCGCTTTGGATACTGCTCGGCGCTGTCGGCTTTGTGCTTTTGATTGCGTGCGCTAACGTCGCCAATCTATTGCTGGCGCGCTCCGCCGCGCGACACAAAGAGATTGCGATTCGCACTGCGCTTGGCGCAAGCCGCTGGCGTATTGTGCGACAACTCCTAACCGAAAGCGTCCTGCTCTCAGTTCTTGGCGGAGGGCTTGGTCTCCTGATCGCAGTATGGGGCACGGACCTGCTCACAAAGGTCGTGCCCGCTGATCGTGTCCCGCGTCTTGATATGGCCGCAGTAGATATGAAGGTGCTCGGCTTTACGATGCTCGTAGCCGTCCTGACCGGCGTTGTCTTCGGCCTGGCTCCTGCGTTGCAAGCCTCCAAGACTGATCTGAACGAATCGCTCAAAGAGGGCGACCGTGGCTCGACTGGAAATCGTCAGCGTGTGCGCAGCGTGCTCGTCGTCTCGGAAGTGGCGCTCGCGCTCGTGCTGCTGATCGGCGCAGGGCTGTTGGTCAAAAGTTTCTGGCGTCTGCAAACGGTCGAGACGGGTTTTGATTCCTCTAATCTGCTGACGATGCAGCTTTCATACACGGCAGAGAAGGGACAGGAAAGAAAGGCTACGGATTTCTTCCAGCAACTGGAAGCGCAAATCCAGAGCGTGCCCGGCGTCGAATCGGTCGCATTATCGAGCGGGCTTCCTTTCGCGGGCGCTGCCGAACAATCTTTCAGCATAGAGGGACGGCCCGAAGAGAAAGCCGGTCGGCCATTGATGGCCGTGCAATATATGACCACTCCTGAATACTTGCAGACGATGGGTATTGAATTGAAAAAGGGACGCTTTCTCTCCGAGCAGGATCGGCGCGACGCGCCGCTGGTCGCCGTCATAGACGAATCCCTTGCCCAAAAGTATTTCCCCAACGAAGACCCGCTCGGCAAACGTTTGACGCTCGGAGGTCACGGGCCGCACCAGATGCCTGCCTACGAGATCGTCGGCATCGTAGAGCACGTCAAACATTACGGCCTTGAGGGAGAAACACCCGTCGACCCGCAGTTCTACTTTGCGCTCAACCAGGCGAGCGATGAGATGCTGGCGAATATATCCAGGCGTATCTCTGTGGTCGTGCGCACGAAGACGGACGCTTTGAGTCTGGTCGGCTCTGTGCGCCAGCAGGTTGCGGCAGCCGATCCGAACCAGCCCGTCTACAACGTGCGCACGATGGAACAGCTCGTCACGGAGACCATCGCGACGCGACGCTTCTCCATGTTCCTGCTTATAACCTTCGCGCTGGTCGCGCTCCTGCTCGCGGCGGTCGGCATCTACGGCGTGATCTCTTATTCGGTCACGCAGCGCACGCACGAGATAGGGATACGCATGGCTTTGGGGGCACAGACGCGCGACATCCTACGCATGGTCGTCGGCCAGGGAATGCTGCTCGTCCTCCTTGGCGTAGGGATA
>DATLMN010000122.1:0-10831 GCA_035537255.1 Pyrinomonadaceae bacterium
TGAAAGACGATTACACGGACGAGCTGGGCGGTTACATCATCTATTTCGCCGACGACGGCAGCCCGCGCCTGCGCATCAGCCAGAGCTACCAGCAGATGCTGGGCCAGGAGGGCACGACCAAGGAGACGCGCGATTTTATCCGCGACAAGATGCGTTCTGCCGTCGATCTCCTGCGCAACATAGAGCACCGTCGGCAGACCATCTACAAAGTGGTCGAATCAATCGTCAAACGCCAGCGCGAATTTCTGGACAAGGGCGTGCAGTACATCAAGCCCATGATGCTCAAGGACATCGCCGAAGACATCGGGATGCACCTCTCCACGGTTTCGCGTGTCGTCAATCGCAAGTATGCGCACACGCCGCAGGGCGTCATAGAGCTGCGCCGCTTCTTCACCGAAGGCATGATGAACGAAGAAGGCGAAGAGGTTTCGACGCGCATCATCAAGCTCAGAATCAAAAAGCTGATCGAGGAAGAGGATTCGCACAACCCGATCACGGACGATCAGGTCGTCAAGATTCTAATCAAAGAAGGTATCAAGCTCTCGCGCCGCACGGTCGCCAAATATCGCGACCAGATGCAGATTCCCGGCTCGCGCGAGCGCCGCTCCGTGACCTGACCCAAAAGCGGGTTGATGGCCGGTGCGCTTAAAAATTTTAGCTCTCTAATTTTAGTTCTCTTACGTCAGCATCCGTGATAGCGGGCGGCCACTTGTGTCCCTTTCGCGTCCCCCGCGTGCTGTGAAACCTACGAGGAGGGAAGTTACTGATGGAATTTGAATACACAGGTCGTCATGTCGACGTGACGCCGGCGCTGCGCTCTCACGTCGAAGATCATTTCCAGAAGATCGAACATATTTTTAACGACACGACGGCTCGCGCACACGTCATTATAGAGGTCGAGAAGAATCGCCGGATCGGCGAGATACTGGTTCACTGGCGCGATCATACCTTGACGGCGACAGATACCAACGCCGACATGTATCAGGCTTTGACACGCGCCATCGCGAAGATCGAAAAGCAGGCGCTCAAACTAAAGAAGAAGATCATTGACCGTAAGCAGGGCGCGCGAAGAACGTCTACGGCAGCGCCGCAACCCGACGGGCAGGTCGAAGCCAGCCCGCGCCCGCCGCGCATCATTGCCGCGCGTCGCTACAACGTAAAACCCATGACGGCCGAAGAGGCTGCGCTTCGTCTCTCGGACGAAACAGATCAATTCCTCGTCTTTCGCGACGCCGACACGAATCGCGTCGGCGTACTCTACAAACGCAGTGACGGCAATTACGGCCTGATCGAGCCGTAGGCACAAATAGGCCGATGCTCGATGCCGAGTCGCTTGCCTCAAAGCTCCATAGGAGCGAGGATGTTTATAGTTTTCCGTTGATAAAGATGAATGCAGCTCCGTAGGAACGACATGTCGACGGTGCGGAACATGTCGCTCCTACGGAGCTTGATACTTGATTGGTGCAATTGGCTATAAACATTTAGCTCCTACGTAGCTTTCTATAACTTATCCTGAATCAACGCACGTGACTTTAAAGAGGAGTTCCCTTAATGCTTAAAAAGTTTTTCGCCCTCGCGCTCGCCGTCTCTTTTTTCGCCGCCGTTCCTGCCAGTAACTCAAGCGCTATTCCTTACGCCATTGATAAAAACCATTCCACCGTCGGATTCAGTGTCCCGATACTCGGCGGCCTCTCGAAAGTCAGGGGCAAGTTTATGGATTTCGATGTCCAGCTTACTTACGACGACGCGGACATCACAAAGTCTTCCGTCTCCGCCACGATCAAAGCGGCGAGCATCGACACGGGCATAGAGAATCGCGACAAGCATTTGAGAACCGCAGACTTCTTCGACGTGGAGAAATATCCGGAGATTACTTTCCAGAGCAAGCGCGTCGAGAAGAAGGGGAATCAGTTGACGGCTTACGGGACTTTTACTATGCACGGCGTCTCTAAAGAGATCGCGCTCCCGTTTACGATCACGGGCAAATATAAAGACCCCAAGGACGGGGATGTCTCAATCGGCTTCTCTTCCAAACTGGTGATCAACCGACAGGATTACGGCATCACCTGGCGAAATAAAGATACTCCGACCTTCGTCGGCGACGAGGTAGAGATCGAACTGAACCTGGTCACACGGGCGACGGCTAATAAGTAAGAGAGTTATCCGTAAGGATGAATCGCACCGTGTGGCCTTCTACTTTAGCCCGCTTCGGTGCTTTACGATTCGCCCGCCTACGGTCTACGATTGACTCGCTATGCCTCAGAGCCGCAGCGGTAGCGCCGCGAACGATCAACCGCAGATCACTGTCAGCGAATTTCTGTCGCATGCGCCGCCCCGTCTTGAGCTGATTATTCTGGCGGGAGCAGGTGGCGCAAACACGCGACTGCTCAACAGCGCGCGTATTCAAAAGCTGGGTCTCGCGCTGGCGGGCTTTACGCATTATATTCACTCGGGTCGCTTGCAGATCGTCGGCCAGAGCGAAATCTGGTATCTGGGCCAACTCGAACCGGACAAGCGTCGCGAAGCGATAGAGAATCTCTCGCTTCAATCCATCTCCTGCATTCTCGTCACAAAAGCTTTAGAGCCTCCGCCGGAATTGATCGCGGCGGCAGACCAGGCAAACCTCCCACTGCTGCAAACGCCGCTGCTTAGCTCAATCGCGATCAATACGGTCACGGATTACCTACAGGAAATGCTTGCGCCCTTGGCTGTGCGCCACGGCGTCCTGATGGATATTTACGGCCTGGGAGTTCTCCTTGAAGGCGCGTCCGGGATTGGTAAATCGGAATGCGCGCTCGATCTCATCGCGCGTGGGCATCGACTGGTCTCGGACGATGTAGTCGAAGTCAGGCGCACAGGGCCTGACAGGCTCGTCGGTTCTGCGCCGGAACTTTTAAGCGCACATTTGGAGATACGCGGCCTCGGCATCATCAACATACGTGACCTGTTCGGAGTCTCCGCCATTAGCTCCGTCAAAACAGTCGATCTCCTGATCAGGTTCGAGCGCTGGGACGAAGCGCTTGAGGTTGATCGACTCGGCATAGACGTGCAGGTGTTGGACATTTTGGGCGTCCAAGTGCCGCAGGTCTCAATCCCCGTCAGTCCGGGCCGTAATCTCTCGACGCTGGTCGAGACGGCCGTGCGCGTTCAACTATTGCGTATGCGCGGCTACAATGCTGCACAGGCTTTTGTAGAGCGGCACACGCAGATGCTTGAGACGAGTGTTGAGGAAACTGTTGACGCAAAGATCAAAGGGTTAAGTGAACAGGAAGGGGCTGCGAGCAACTCTCTTGCTCGGACGCGCCTCTCAACCGCAGATGGTGAATAAAAAACAGTTGGGCGAAGGCGAGGGAGCGCCCGATATAGTGATCATTACTGGCCTCAGCGGCTCCGGCATGTCGTCGGCCACCAACGCCTTCGAAGACCTCGGGTATTTTTGCGTCGACAACCTGCCGATCACCTTGCTTCCAACCTTCGCGCGCCTGGTGCAAAAGGGTGAAGACGAGCAGGGAACAATTGAGCGCGCCGCGCTGGTCATCAATATCCGCGAGGGCCATTTTCTCTCTGAGTTCGGCGAGCAGCTTCGCGCCCTGCGTGAGCGCGGCCTGGATGTCCTTATCCTTTTCCTTGAAGCCTCCGACGATGTATTGCAACGCCGTTTCAGCGAAACCCGTCGGCCGCATCCGGCGGACACAAGCTCCGGGTTGATGGAAGCGATTCGCACGGAGCGCGCCGCGATGGAAGACATTCGCGCCTACGCCGATCACATCATAGACACATCGGAACATACAGTTCATACGCTGCGCGCGTTGCTGGTCGAACGCTTTAGCCCCGAATCGCAGGGCACGCCCATGCGCGTGCAGGTCACAAGCTTTGGCCACAAATACGGTAATCCGGGCAACATGGAATTGCTCTTCGATGTGCGACATTTGCCCAATCCGCATTTCGTTCCGGGCCTGCGCGAGCTTTCCGGCCATGACCGCCGTGTGGTCGAGTTCTTAAAGTCCAAGCCGGATGTCGAAGAGACGCTCACGCGCTTCACAGACCTGCTCTATTACCTGCTGCCGCTTTACAAGCGCGAGGGAAAGTCTTATGTCACGGTCGGGATCGGTTGTACGGGAGGCCGCCATCGCTCTGTGATGATCGCCAATGCGCTGACACGACGCCTGCGTCGCGCGGGCTTCGACGCGCAGGCCATGCACCGCGACGTGCGCAAAGCGAAAAGACGCGCCAGAAAGGAGAAATGATGCACGACTGTTGATGAAAGCGAAAGTGTGCGCGCGTCAGCACACAGGGTCGTTTACCTTTCTTTTCATCAAACAGGCTGCATCATTTGATCGTCAAAGCTTATGACAGAAAATCCTGATAAGAAGACGGACGCGCAAACGGCGAAACGCATGGTCGCGGGCGTGATCGTCACGCACGGGCATCTGGCGAACGAACTGCTGGCGGCGGCAGAGATGATCGTCGGCCCCGTCTCGCACATCACTTTCGCCTCCATCGGCTGGCATGATGATGTCGACGCGGCGCACGCGGAGGTCGAGCGCGCCATCCGTCAGGTTTCGCAGGGGCGCGGCGTGCTGGTGTTGACGGACATGTTCGGCGGCACTCCGACCAACATCGCTGCGATGTTCCTGGCCGAAGGCGAAGTCGAAGTCGTGACGGGCGTCAATCTGCCGATGGTCATCAAGCTGGCGAGCCAGACGGGAGAAGAATCTCTGGCGGAAGTGGCGCGTCGCGTGCGCGATCAGGGGCGCGAGGGAATTTATCTCGCGGGCGAGCTGCTCGCACCGCAGAAAAAGAGTTGAATGGTTGAAGAGCGAGTCCAAGTGACGAATCGTCTGGGTCTACATGCGCGCGCGGCGGCGCAGCTTGTTAGGACGGCCAACGGTTTCCAGTGCATGCTGCGCCTTGAGCGACTGGACGGCAGTGCCAGCGCCGATGCGAAATCGATCCTGAGCGTTTTGATGCTGGCCGCTTCGCGCGGCACGGAGCTGCGACTGGCCGCAGAGGGCGCAGATGAAAGAGAGGCCGCAAACGCTCTGTGTGAGCTGTTCGCCTGCGGCTTTGGAGAATCGGAAGCTTGAGAGAACGCGTCCGAGGATTGAGGAAAGAGGAGCGCTGGCGTGGCTTGAGCGTGTCGGACGGACTTGTCGTCGGACACGTCCTGCGCATTCACACGGGCACGCGCCACATCTATCGCGCGACGCTGGCTGAAAGTGAAGTGGCGCGCGAGACAAGACGCTTTCGCGCCGCTGTACGCCTCGCGCGCAGACAGCTTCTTGAGGTCAAGGCGCGCGCCGAACGCGAGCTTGGGCCCAATCATGCTTATATCTTCGACGCGCATCTGTTGATGCTAGAAGATCGCAAGCTGCTGGACGAAGTTAAGAATCATATCGAGCGCGAGCGTGCCAACGCGGAGTGGGCCATCAAAGTCGTCTCTGATCGATTGCTCGCCGTCTACAGCGAGATCAAAGATGAATACCTGCGCGAGCGCGGCTCTGATATAGAGGATGTCGCGCAACGCCTGCTGGTCGCTTTAAGCGGCGAGAGTTCTTCCAATCGTCAGCTTGTCGAAGACGCTATCATCGTGGCAGAAGACCTTTTGCCCTCGGCGATGGCCGAGCTTAATCTGGAACATGCGCGGGCCATTGCGACAGACGCCGGTGGGTGGACTTCGCACATGGCGATCATCGCAAGGGGCTTAGGCATTCCGGCCGTCGTGGGCCTGCGCGACCTTTATCGCCGCGCGCGCACGGGCGACAAGATCGTCGTCGATGCCTTAAACGGCGAGATCGTGCTTCATCCTTCTGCCGAGACTCTTCAGACTTATCAAACCATCATCGAGAGAGACAGTCCACAAAACGTCTCTCAGACAAATGGCGCGCGTGCGGCGCAGCAACAAGCTGTGCTGCGCACGCTTGACGGCGTCGAGATTACTCTGCGCGCCAACGTCGAGCTGCCTGCCGAATATGAGGGCGTGAAAAGATTCGGCGCGCGTGGCATAGGGCTTTATCGTTCCGAGTTCCTGATGACGCAACGCGGCGTTATGCCTTCGGAAGATGAGCAGCGCGAGGCTTATCTGGAAGTCGCCAGGCTCGCGGGCGAAGACGGCGCGACCGTGCGCCTCTTTGATCTGGGCGGCGATAAAATGGGCGGGCGGGCACACGACACGGAGCGCAATCCGGCGCTCGGCCTGCGCGCCATTCGTTTTAGTCTGGCGCACGAAGAGGTCTTGCGCACGCAGGCGCGCGCAGTGCTACGGGCCGCCGCCGCTGTGACCACCGGACGCCTCGACATAGTGCTGCCGATGATCTCAGACGTTACGGACGTGCGACGCGCGCGCAGGATTATTGACGAAGAGAGCGCGAAGCTGGAAAAGGAGGGAAAGTCTGCGGGGCGTGTGCGCGTTGGAGCGATGATCGAAGTCCCTTCAGCGGTTCTCGTCGCCGCGAAGCTTGCGCGTGAAGTCGATTTCTTCAGCCTCGGCACAAACGATCTGGTTCAGTACCTGCTCGCCGTAGATCGCGGCAACGACGAAGTGGCGGACTGGTTTCGCTCTTTGCATCCGGCAGTCCTGGAAAGCATTGCGCGTACTCTCGAAGCCGCGCGCGAGGCAGAAATCCCGGCGGTCGTCTGCGGCGAGATGGCTGCCACACCTGCATACGCTGTCCTGCTCGTCGGATTGGGCGCGACCGATCTGAGCATGACGCCTTCATCAATTCCGCGTGTGCGCCGCGCCATCTGTGGGATCGAGTACGCTGAGGCGCAAAGTATTGCCCGCGAATGTCTGGACGGCGAATCGGCGGACGCGGTCGAAGAGTTGGTGCGTGTACGCTTCCGCACACGATGGCCGCATCTTTTTCCGCCAGAAACCTTGCCAGCAATCGGAGATCAAGAGTAAAATCATTGAGCAAGTGAACTTTAGTTGCCCCTGAGTTTAACTTGCAGCCAGCACGTTTTTTAAGCAGGCTCGCCCGGCAAAGCGTCGGCGCGCGCCTGCCGATGCACAAAAGCCCATCACCAGCGATTCCGGCCACGGCTTCTTCCCGTTTAATTCCAGCGCGAGGCCGCGCCCGAAGCGTGACGTTTCCTCTCACTTAGAGTGCCATGCGAGGACGCGATTCTTTGAACCGTTGATTTGGAACAGGTTTGTTCCGCACACACACTTCTAGGTGCACGGTGATGTTAGATCGCTTATACAAAATGACGGGTGGCAGCAAGAGCCGGAACACTCTTGCCAGCGTGGTGTGCCTGCTCTCTTTGCTGCTGGTCTGTTTTTCCGTTTACGCATGGGTGGCAGACTCTGCCGGTGAAGCTGCCGTCAATAGTCTTCAGTTGGTGCGCCTCAACGTCACGACAGACGCCGGGATGGTGCGTATAGAGATCACTGCCGACGGCTCTTTGAGCGAGACGACCATAGAGCAATCGACGCGCGGCAGCGAGACGGTGATACGCGTGCGCGGCGCGCGCTCCCTTCTGCGCTCAAGTTATTCGATTGACGAGCCCGTTGCGCGCGGCGTTCGCACTCACGCGGGAGAGCAGGGCGGCGAGCCCTTCGTGGATGTCGTGATTGCTCGCGGAGAGGGCGGAACGGTCGCACAGCGAGTCAACTTTAATCGACTGGTGATCGCCGTCGCCTCTGACTTTGCGCGCCTGCGCCGCAACCGCGCTTCGCAGACGGACGCGGTCGCAGCAGCGCGCAGGGGAACGGTCAAGCCGCGCGCGACCATCGCATCCGCAGTACCTTCCGTCCAGCCGAACGCACGGCTCGAAGCGGTCGCTGGGATAGATCATGCTGCCTCAAGCGCAGCGCCGGGGTCGAATGGGTTCAGGGCCGACGATGAATCATCCGATCAAGCCTTCGCGGCGACGGCGCAATCGCCGGCGCTTGCGGCCTATGCGAGCACGCAGGTATTTGATTTTCAGGGGCGTAGAATCTCTAAGAATCTTCCGAACAATTCTGCCGCGGCGCGTCGTTTCTCTCGCTTGAACAGGGTGGGAGTGCTGCCCATGTTCTCGCAGTCACAGAACGCTTCGCTGAACTTACCCTTAGCTACGCTTCCCAATTTTCTTCAAATGCGGCTGGATGCTCCGGGCGCGCGACCAGGCGTGTGGGTGCCCGGCACGACCGCTGCCGCGACGGATGAGATCGGCGGACGGATTTTAGGGCCGGGTGTCCTGCGTCCCTCTTTCCTGTTCGGAGCGGAATACGACGACAACCTCTTTTATCGCTCGACGGACGGCAGAGACGTGACGACCGTGACGGTCGCGCCGCGTTTGGAGTACGAGATACCGGGCATTGATCGCGCCATGCGTATCGCCTACGAAGGAAAGTTCCGTCGCCTTTCGCTGGGCCAGTGGGCCAACGGCCATTTTCTCGATTTCGACGCGCGCGTCAACCTCACGCCCGCTATCAATCTGGCGCTTCGCAATCACTTCGCGCGCTCGGCGCTTGACCCGCGCGAATACGATCCGGCGGGCGAGGTCTATATCGTCGGCGATACCTTTAACAGAAACGACGTGGGCGCGCGGATGGAACTCTCTCTTAACGACCGGACGCGCGTGGCCTTCGATCTCGGCTATAATCTGGTGCGCTGGGGCGACCGCTTTATCAACGGCGCGCCGCTCTTTCTGGATTACGACACCTTGTCGTCCTCGATCACGGGCGAGCGAGACATCTCGCCTGATACGACGCTTCTGGCGACCGCTTTCTTTGATAACACGAACACGTTCGTCTCGACCCGACCGCAGTTCGATGGCTTTAACGACAATTATCGTTATGGCTTTATGATCGGCGGGCGTTCGCAGACGACTGAGACGGGCGGGCTGGCCATGCGCGTCGGCTACGAGCAGAGCGAGTATCGGCATGCGCCAAAGGCAAATAATCTGCGGACGCTGATCTTTGATATGGCGTATCGGTTAAATTTCCGACAAAAAACGGGTTTTGAGCTTGCGGCTCTGCGAAAAACGCAGGTTTCGTTGTTTAATCTAGAAGGGGGCAATGCCCGGCTCGACACGACGGGCTTCAACGGACGCGTTGAACATTCGCCCATAGATGCTTTGAAATTGGGCTTAACCGTTACTTATCAACGTTTAGGCTTTCCGCTGAGGGTCGTCCCGACCTCGACAGGCTCGGGCGGCGTCTTTGCCGGAGGCTATGCTGGCCGCTTCCGCGATGACCAACTGTACGGTTTCTCGGTCGATGCCAGTTATCGTTGGAGCGAGCTTTTGCGCGGCTATCTGGTTTACAGCTTTTTGCGCAGGGATTCGAGCATGCCCGAGGCTTTTACCTTTAACCGTAATCGAATCTCGCTGGTTTTTGAGTGGGGACGGCGCAACGACACACGCGGGCGACCGTTCTAACGGCGGCCTAAAAGAGCCGCAACAGGCGCAGGGAGCGCTCACAAGGCCATTGCCCGGCCACACAAGAGCGCCGCCTGATCGCTTCACAACCCAAGGGAACTGGAAGTAGAGTGCTTTATGAAAAGAATTTTTTTGGTCATCGCCCTTGCGCTGGCTATCGCTACGCAAACTGCCGTTGTGCTGGCACAGTCCAACGATGCTCACTCAACTTCGCCCCCGGCAAATGGCAGCGTCGGCGCGACGGCTAACGAGACGGCTGCTAAAACGGACAAGACCGAAGCGGCGAAAACAGAGAAGACCGAATCGGAGAAGACAGACGAGGCACACAGGACGCAGCCTGCGCCTGCCGCACCTGCTTCTGCACCCGCCGCTGCTCCTAGTGCTTCGCCGACCACAGCGGCTGTGACGATTGCGCCCTCGACCGCTTCGACCGGCGTTGAGCAATCCACCACCGATGCGCCGACGAAAATCATCGTGACGGGTCTGGGTGCGCCGCCCGTGATGACTCCTGCACCCAAGCCGCAGAGCCCTGCGGCTGCGGTGACCACCGCCGCTACGACCGGCAGCACGACCGCTTCTGCCGCCCCCTTAGTCCTGACAAACATTTATCGAGTCGGCGTCGGCGATGTGCTCGACATACGCCTGCTTAATGCCAACACGAGCGAGTCGACGCTGTTTACTATCCTCGAAGGGGGATTGCTGGAATACCCGCTGGCGGGCGATCAGCTGCCTGTCACAGGACTGACCGTGGAAGAGATCGGCGCGCGCCTACAGTCGCGCGTCAAGATTTACGATAAGCCGCAGGTCGTCGTCAGCGTGCGCGAATACAGTAGCCACAATGTGATCGTGACCGGACTCGTCCAGGAGCCAGGCACGAAAATCCTGCGCCGCGAGGCCGTCCCGCTCTATGTGCTGCTCGCACAGGCGCAGCCCAGACCCGAAGCCGGGCGCGCCACGATTATGCGCAACGGGAGTCAGGGAATAACGGTCGACCTCAACGATACGACGGCCACCGCACAGCTCATCTATCCGGGCGATGTGATTACCTTAACCGCGACTCCTGCGCCCGCGCCGCAGTACTATTTCATCGGCGGTCAGATCGTTTCGCCGGGACAAAAAGATTTTCATGCCGGGCTCACACTGACGCAGGCGATCCTTGCGTGTGGCGGCGTGGGACGCTTTGCCGGAAGCAAGGTCAAGGTCTCGCGACAGGGGGCGGACGGACGCCTTATGACGACCGAGTACAATTTGAAACAGATCGAGAGCGGAAAGATTCCAGACCCGCTGCTGCAACCGGGCGACCGCGTGGAGATCGGTCGCAGCGGCTGGTAAAGAGAATACTGTCAGCCTTAGCTTTTGAATCAGCCTGAGAGAAATCCTTCCCGTGAACGGGAAAGATGACTGGCGACTTGCGCTTTATCTTGTCGCGCGATGAATGAAAATGTATGATGAAAGCGAGCGCCCG
>DATLMN010000123.1:0-16569 GCA_035537255.1 Pyrinomonadaceae bacterium
CTTGCTCCTGTTGACTGAACAGGCCATAATGTGGCTCATCAATTTAGGGTTGTACCTGCAAGCGAGCCTCAAGCTCGCTTGCGGCCTTTATGGAGCAATAAGTAGTGAAGGATTATCGAAATGGAATTAGCGCCGCCGTAGCGCAGAGCGGCAGATGGTTTTTAGTCTTAGGAATTATTCTCGCCACCGCCTTTGGTATCTGTGCCCAATCTTCTCCGACGGATGCGGATGCTGCGATGCAGCGCGTGGCGCGAGCCCGCGCTCTGGCCGCTTCCCATAACCTCGTCGCCGCGACCACGGAGCTGGACTCGATCATCACCTCGACAACAGATGATGCGATACGCGATGTCGCGCGCATCATGCTCATGAATATCTATCTGGAAGAGGCCAACTATACAAAGGCGGACGCTCTGTTGGTAGAGACTTTCCAAGCACGCTCTGCACAAAAGGAGAGTTCGATCAGATCGTATTTCGCGCTGGCCGGACAAACCATCAACGGCGCGCGCGCACACATGGAACGTTACCGCACCTTCGGCATCAATGTTTCGGACGCGGGCCTTCCGCCCGAAGCCGTCAATGATCTTGATAAGTTGCGACTGCTCCTGGAACTCGTCGTCGAACAGGCAAAAGAGATTAACAAGGAGGGCGCAAAGAGGCCGGACGCGGCAGCCTTGCTTGAAGACGCGACTGGCGTACGCACGGCGCTGGCACGCAGTGAGCAGGATCGCCAGCAGTGGCAGCGAGAGATAGCCTTGGCCCGCGAAAGCCTCGCCGCCACGGAAACGCGCATCACTTCAATTGCCAAGGCTTCAGCGCCTGCACCTCCTCCGACCGGCGCACCGAACACGAGCAGCAGCGGCGCGAACCGAACTGTCGCTCCACCCGCGCAAGCCCCTTCACCAAGGCCGTCAAACACGAACCCCGAATCACGTCCCGCGACCCCGACCATCACACAGCAACAGAACGACGCGCACGGTAGCACGCAGAGCGCGGGCGCTGTAGCGCCAGCGGCGAGCTTGACGAATGTCGGCTCGCTGGTCGAAAGGGCGACGCAGAAAGTCTCTCCCAGCTATCCTCAGATCGCCCGCAACGCACATGTGAGCGGCATCGTGAGGGTCTATCTGGAGGTAGATGAGACGGGCACGGTGGTGACTGTACAACGTACTGACGGGCCGCAGCTCTTGCGACAGGCCGCCGCCGACGCCGCGCGCAAGTGGAAATTCAAGCCCACCCTCGTCGACGGTCAGCCCGTTCGCGTATCGGGCTTTATCAACTTCAACTTCACCCTGTAACAGTGCTGTAAGGTAAGAACCGAACAAAAATCCCTCTTCAGGTATCAGGCGCGACGGCATGAAGAGATATTCTTTTCACGCCGTCTCTTTATGCCCGCCCATGCCGCTTCAGAGGGCGCACGCGCGAATCATCAAAGGGGCGCTTGCCGGGCTACCCACAGCCATCAAACCTCCGCCAAATTTGCCTCCGGATATCTTTATCCTATGTGTTTTAAACTACTTATTTAATCTTGAAATAAAAGTAAGGTATGGTATAATGGCGGCGTATCCGGACACAGGCTTGAATCGCCAGGAGTTTTGCCATGAAGGTTTCGGCACAGGAAGAATATGGTTTGCGCTGCCTGCTGCAACTGGCGCTCTCCGCCCAAAAGGGCGAGTCTTTGACGCTCAGCCAGATCGCCGAGCGCGAAGGGATTTCGGTGGCGAACGCCGGCAAGCTGCTCTGGATTTTGAACAAGGCAGGGCTCGTGCAATCCCTGCGCGGGACGAAGGGCGGCTATTACCTGGCGCGTCCGGCCTCAGAGATTCGCTTGAACGAGATCATACGCGTGCTGGACGAGGACGAGGTCGAAGGGCATTGCAAGAGCTATACGGGCGTGATGGATGTCTGTGTGCATACGTCAGATTGTGGAATCCGTTCGGTTATCGTCAACCTGCATGAGGTCGTGCAGCAGGCTCTCTCAGAGATCACGCTCGCGCAACTTCTCGGCACGGAAAAGGGCGTCGGCGAGACGCTGCATCAGATCGAAGGGTTACAGTCGCGTCTCAAACAGGGAACACCGCAGAGCGCTTGAGAGCGTTTGCGAATACGAACGGCAATCATATTTTAGATGCTGCAAAGCGAGTGAAACGGTAAAAACAAGATGAGCACGATAGAAGTACTGGCCAACAAAGAATACAAGTACGGTTTCGTCACAGACATCGAATCCGACACGATCCCCAAGGGACTGACAGAGGATACGATTCGATTGATCTCTGCGAAAAAGAACGAGCCCGAATGGATGCTAGAGTTTCGCTTGAAGGCTTATCGTCACTGGCTGACGATGATTGAGCCCAAGCATTGGCCCAACCTGACCTATCCGGAAGTAGATTATCAGGACATGATCTACTACAGCGCGCCCAAGCAGAAGGCCGTGAAGGCGAGCCTGGACGAAGTTGATCCGGAGTTACTGCGCACTTTCGAGAAGCTTGGTATTCCTCTGCAAGAGCAGAAACAGCTTGCGGGCGTCGCCGTCGACGCCGTCTTCGATTCCGTCTCTGTGGCGACGACCTATAAGGAGAAGCTCAGAAAGCACGGCGTCATCTTCTGTTCTTTTACGGAAGCCATACAAGAGCACCCGGAACTGGTCAAAAAATACCTGGGCTCGGTTGTGCCGACTAATGATAACTACTTCGCGGCTTTGAACAGCGCGGTCTTCTCCGACGGCTCGTTCTGTTTTATTCCGAAGGGCGTGCGCTGTCCGATGGAGTTGTCCACCTATTTCCGCATCAACAATTCTGAGTCAGGGCAGTTCGAGCGCACACTGATCGTCGCCGAAGAGGGCTCGCACGTCTCTTATCTTGAAGGCTGCACCGCGCCGAAGTTCGACCGTAACCAGTTGCACGCGGCGGTGGTCGAGCTGGTCGCGCTGGATGATGCGGAGATCAAGTATTCGACCGTGCAGAACTGGTACGCGGGCGACGAAGAAGGCAAGGGCGGAATCTATAATTTCGTCACCAAGCGCGGCAAATGCGCCGGACGCAATTCCAAGATTTCCTGGACGCAGGTCGAGACAGGCTCTGCCATTACCTGGAAATATCCTTCCTGCATTTTGCTGGGCGACAACTCTATCGGCGAGTTCTACTCGGTTGCGCTGACGAACCACGCGCAGCAGGCGGACACAGGCACGAAGATGATTCACCTGGGCAAGAACACGCGCTCAACGATCATCTCTAAGGGCATCTCTGCCGGGCGCTCGAACAACAGCTATCGCGGGCTGGTCAAGATCATGCCCAAAGCAGAGGGCGCGCGTAACTATACGCAGTGCGATTCGATGCTGATCGGCTCGCGTTGCGGCGCGAACACTTTCCCTTATATTGAAGTGATGAACAACACCGCGCGCGTCGAGCATGAAGCTTCGACCTCTAAGATCAGCGAAGAGCAGTTGTTCTACTTACAGCAGCGCGGCATTTCGCAGGAGGACGCCGTCTCGTTGATCATCAACGGCTTCTGCAAGGATGTGTTCCTGCAACTGCCGATGGAATTTGCTGTTGAGGCCACGCGCCTGCTCGGGCTCAAACTCGAAGGCAGCGTGGGATAAAAAGAGCAATCGCAAGTGACGAGTGGCAAGTGACAAGAAGAACCGCTGTATTGCTTGTCACTCGCCACTCGTCACTTGTCACTAGAATTTACGGAGTAAATTTATTGTGTTAGAGATTCGTGATTTACATGCAGTGATTGACGGCAAGGAGATTCTGAGAGGAATCAACCTCGTCGTGAACAAGGGCGAGGTGCATGCCATCATGGGCCCAAACGGCTCCGGCAAGTCCACGCTCGCCAAGGTGCTGGCGGGGCATCCGTCTTACGAAGTGACAAAGGGCGAAGTTCTTTTCGAGGGACGAAATCTGCTTGAGCTTGCGCCGGACGAGCGCGCGCGCGAGGGAATATTCTTGGCCTTTCAATATCCGATAGAAGTGCCGGGCGTCTCGAACTCGCAATTCCTGCGCCTCGCCTATAACGAAAAGCGCAAGCATCTGGGCGAGGAGGAGCTTGATCCTCTGGAATTCAAGGATTTGCTCAGGGAGCGCGCGAAGATCGTCGAGATGGATGCGAGCTTTATGACGCGCTCCGTCAACGAAGGCTTCTCTGGCGGCGAGAAAAAACGCAACGAGATTTTGCAGATGGCCGTGCTTGAGCCAAAACTGGCCGTGCTGGACGAGACCGATTCCGGGCTGGACATAGACGCGCTGCGCATCGTCGCGGGCGGCGTCAATAAGCTTCAGAACGATGAGAACGCGATTATCTTAGTGACGCACTATCAGCGCCTGCTCAATTACATCGTGCCGGATTTCGTACACGTCCTCTCTGGCGGGCGCATCGTCAAAGAGGGTGGAAAAGAGTTGGCTCTTGAGTTGGAAGCGAAGGGCTACGATTGGATCAAGGGTGCGGACAACGCCAAAAATGCCAGCGCCGTTGCGCCGCAGCAGGCAAGCTAAAGTAAATAGAATGGTAACTCAAATCGTCAAAGAGAAAAGCGCCTACGAGGCCGCATTTCGTAATTTTCATGAGCGTGCGAGCGCCGGTGATCCCGCGTGGCTCAGCCGTCTGCGCGAGAGCGCTATGAGTCGGTTTGAAGAAACTGGCTTTCCGACGACCGCCGACGAAGAATGGAAGTACACGAACGTTTCAGGGATTGCTAAAAGCAATTTTGTGCCCGCCATCAAGTCCGCTGAGAGCGCGCCTGCTCTGGATGCTGCGCGTCTTGAGCCGTTTCTTTATGAGGAGGCGCGCGCGAGCCGACTGGTTTTCGTCAACGGGATTTACAGCGCGGAGCTTTCATCGCTTGAAGGTCTGCCCGAAGGCATGTTCGCAGTCGATCTCACAGATGCTCTGAAGGGTGAGCACGCGGAAGTCGTGCGCGAGCAACTGGCACGCAGCGCCGATTATAACGAGAATGCTTTTACGGCGCTCAACACTGCTTTTATCAACGGCGGCGCGTTTCTCTTTGTCCCAAAGGGCGTGCGCGTCGAAGCGCCTGTGCATCTGCTCTTCGTTTCCGCATCACAGAACGGCGCGCAGTCTAGCGTCTCGTTCCCGCGTGTGCTCGTCTACGCCGCTGAAGGGAGCGAGGCGACTGTCATTGAGAGCTACGCGAGTATCGAGGAAGATGCCGTTTACTGGACTAACGCAGTTGTGGAGGTTGTGCTGGCGGCAAACGCTCGGCTTGAGTATTACAAAGTTCAGCGCGAGAGCCAGCGGGCTTTTCATATCGCGACGACCAACGCCGCGCTTGGTCGCAGCAGCAGCTTTAATTCGACGACGATCACTATGGGCGCGGCTCTTGCGCGTCACGACATACGCATCTCGCTCGAATCGGAAGGAGCCGAATGCTGGGTAGACGGTTTGTATGTGGTCGGCACTGGGCAACATGCGGACACGCATTCATTAATCGATCATCGCCAGCCGCATTGCACCAGCCATCAGCTTTACAAGGGAATTCTGGACGGCAAATCGCGCGCCGTCTTTAACGGCAAAGTGTTTGTGCGCGAAGGCGCGCAGAAAACGGACGCGATGCAGACCAACAGGAATCTGCTGCTCTCTGACGAGGCGAGGGTTGATACCAAGCCGCAGCTTGAAATCTTTGCGGACGATGTGAAGTGCGCGCACGGCGCGACCGTCGGCCAGTTGGAAGAGGAAGAGCTGTTCTATCTCATCAGTCGCGGTCTGCGGCCGGAGCTGGCGCGCAACCTCCTGACGTACGGTTTCGCCGAAGAGGTCATCACCAAGATCAACGTTGAATCGATCAGGACGCAACTGGACGAGGCCGTCCTGAATCGTCTGCACGCGAGCCTGTAAGAGCAGGGATGAGGGACGAGGGATGAAAGGAATGCTGATTTAAGTTGAGTCATAATTCCTTCATTGATCTCTCTTGTACAAGAGTTCTTAAATAATTGACATGATAGCTTCTGAAAAAATATTGCTGGAAAGTGAAACGCCGGAGCTGGCTGATAGTGCTTTTGAGTGGGATGTCGAGCGCATACGGGAAGATTTCCCTGTGCTCAGGCAGACGGTCAACGGCAAGCCGCTCGTTTATCTGGATAACGCCGCCTCTTCGCAGGTGCCGCAGGTCGTCATTGATCGCGGCAGCAAATACCTGGAAGAAGAGCATTCAAACATACACAGGGGCGTACATTACTTGAGCCAGCGCGCGACGACCGCTTACGAGGGAGCGCGCGAAAAGGTCAGGCGCTTCATCAATGCACGCGAATCGCGCGAGTGTATCTTCGTCCGAGGCACAACCGAAGGCATCAATCTGGTGATGCACGGTTACGGTCGCAAATTTGTCGGAGAGGGCGACGAGGTCATCATCTCCGCGATGGAGCATCACGCGAACATAGTGCCCTGGCAGATGCTCTGTGAAGAGAAGGGCGCGCACCTTCGTGTAATCCCGATGAACGACGCGGGCGAGCTGCTCCTCGACGAATATGATGCGCTGCTTAACGAGCGCACGAAGATCGTCGCCGTGACTCATATCTCAAACGCGCTCGGCACGATCAACCCCGTCAAAGAGATGATCGCGCGCGCACACAAGTACGGCGTGCCTGTCCTCATAGACGGCGCGCAGGGCATCGTTCATCTACCCATAGATGTGCAGGATTTGGACTGCGATTTTTACGTTTTTTCTGGTCACAAGATGTTTGCGCCCACGGGGAGCGGGGTCGTTTACGGCAAGGCCGAATGGCTTGAGAAGATGAACCCTTTCCAGGGCGGCGGCGATATGATTCGCACCGTGACGTTCGAGAAGACGACCTACGCTGGCCTGCCAAATAAGCTTGAGGCGGGAACTCCTGCTATCGCTTCACAGATCGGGCTTGGCGCTTCGATAGATTATCTGAACCAGATCGGTCGCGAGCGCGCCGTTCGTTACGAGCAGGAACTGTTGGCATACGCGACCGAACGGATTTCTTCCATCGAAGGCGTGCGACTGATCGGCACGGCGCGCGAAAAGGCTAGCATGCTCTCCTTTATCATCGAAAACGTCCACCCGCACGATATCGGCACGATCCTGGATCAGGATGGAATCGCCGTGCGGGCGGGCCATCACTGCGCGCAACCCGTCATGCAGCGCTTCAATGTGCCCGCAACTGCCCGCGCCTCTTTCGCTTTTTATAATACGAAAGATGAGGTCGACGCTCTGGCACAGGCCATCGAAAAAGTGATAGAGGTGTTTTCGTAAATCGTGCAAAAGCAGATGGCGCGCCTTACTTGTGTAAATCTTCTTAGTCAAAGGCGACTTAAAAGAGCTGTTTTGTCCGCTTGTTTCGTCGTAGCTTTTAGCCTGGTGCTTGAATGTTACGGGCAGAAACTAAAGTTGCCGGGGAACGCCTCTGGGCCATCAAGCCGGACAACGCAAAATGCTAAGGATGATTGGAGAGAATTAATCTCAGAAGAGGGCCGCTTTAAAATAAAATTCCCCGGCGAGCCCGTGGAAGAAGTCAATAAATTCGGGACAACGACGATCCACGACTTCAAGGTCGTTAAGCCCGCTGTTGAATGGCGAATTAGCTATGCGGATGATGAGAACTTCGCGCGTGACCCTACCTCTCTGAAAGAGACGTACTCAAGAAGCGTTGACTCTCTCCAGAGGGAGAATAGGAAGCTAATTCTCAAAAAGGATATTTACCTGAAAAACAGGTTGGGGATTGAATTCATTTTGGAGGATCAAGATTCAATATCTACTACAAGATCGTTTTTGGTCGGCCAAAGACTTTATCAGGTGAGCGTTAAAAAACAGAAGAAACTATCTTCACCGGTCGAAGCCGATCTTTCGCGAGCGGTCAAAGAGTTTTTTGATTCTTTCAATTTCTGGGAGGCTAATGAGCCTCAACCTAACTAATTTTGAGATTGTCATTGATGTTATGTCTGAACTAAGCGAGCTTTACCAGCAGGTCATCCTCGACCACAACAAGAAGCCGCGCAACTTTCATAAGTTGGAAGAGGCCAACCGTACGGCAGAAGGTTATAACCCTCTGTGCGGCGATCAACTGACCGTCTACATGCTGCTCGAAGACGAGGTCGTTAAAGAGATTAGCTTTGAAGGACAGGGCTGCGCGATCTCCAAGGCTGCGGCGAGCATGATGACGCAGAGCGTCAAGGGCAAGACCAAAGAGGATGCCGAAACGCTCTTTAATGAGTTCCACAAAATGGTCACGGGCCAGTTGGACGCCGAAGCCGAGCCCAATCATCTGGGACGCCTGACGATCTTCTCAGGCGTGCGCGATTTCCCCGCGCGCGTTAAATGCGCCAGCCTCTCCTGGCACACGATGCACGCGGCGCTGCACGAGCAACAGGCGACCTCTACGGAAGGCAACTTAGACCCCGTCTCATAAATCCCTTCAATCTTTTCTCCGTTCGCTTTCAAAATTGGCCCACACACAAATGCGCCCGTCCTCTTTAGCTGCTGACAAAGAGGGCAGGGGGCAGGCATAATAATCCCTACTCAAGATTCAGGAGTCGTGTGCGTGAAGATCGCCAGCGTGGAACTCTCGGAGATTCGTCTGCCGCTCGTCCATTATTTTGAGACGAGCTTTGGCCGCACTACGGAGCGACGCATCATACTGGTTCGCGTCGCGGACGTAGAGGGCGCAGAAGGCTGGGGCGAATGCACAGCCGCAGAGAACCCTTTTTATTCGGACGAGTGGACTGAGACCGCCTGGGCCACGATCAGGACTTTTCTTGCGCCGATGGTTTTAGGTCGCGAGATCGCGTCGGCAGCAGATGTCTTTGCCACTATGCGTGCCGTGCGCGGCCACCGCATGGCGAAGGCCGCGATTGAAACGGCCTGCTGGGATTTGGAGGCGAAGCGCGCGGGCCTCCCGCTCTGGAAACATCTTGGCGGAGTGCGCGCGTTGATTCCCTGCGGCGTCTCAATCGGTATACAGGACACAGTAGAGCATCTTCTTGAGAAGATCGAGACGGAGCTGGCCGCCGGTTACAGGCGCATCAAGATCAAGATCAAGCCCGGATGGGACGTGCGCGCGCTTGAGCGTGTCAGATCACACTTTCCTGATATTGCTTTGATGGCGGACGCCAACTCAGCTTATACGCTCAGTGACGTTGCGCTCTTGCGCTCGCTGGACGAGTTCAATCTGATGATGATCGAACAGCCGCTCGCGCATACGGACATACACGATCACGCCGAGCTACAAAAGGCGCTGCGCACGCCCATCTGCCTTGATGAATCCATTCATTCGAGCGATGATGCGCGCCATGCGATTGAGATGGGCTCGTGCAAAATAATCAACATCAAGCTGGGGCGCGTCGGCGGACACAGCGAAGCGCAGCGGACAGAGTGCGTGTGTCGCGAGCGCGGGATTCCGGTCTGGTGCGGGGGGATGCTGGAATCCGGCGTGGGGCGCGCACATAATATTGCGATGGCAACGCTCGCCGGTTTCACCTTGCCCGGAGATGTTTCCGCCAGCTCGCGTTACTGGGAGGAAGACATCATAGAGCCTCCTGTGACCATCACGCCGGACGGGACGATCATCGCGCCCTCTGCGCCGGGTATCGGTTTCGACCTCAAGCGAGCGCGTATAGATGCGCTGACGGTGAAGCGAGAAAGCATTGCCAGCTCTTAGAAATCATTCGAAGTGATCTTAGAAATTGGCTTATATGCAGCATGAGATAAACGGATCGGAAGCAAAGGCTTTACGCGACTCGATAGAAGCGCGACGCGGTGCGTTGCTGGCGCTCATGCGCGCGTTGGTGGAGACCGAATCACCTTCGGGCGATGTTGCCGGAAGCCGCGCGGTGGTGTCACTGTTGGCTGAAGATGCGAAGACCATTGACGGCGTCACGTCCGTCGAGCGTATAGAGAGTCCAGGCTATGGCGAGCACCTGCGCATACGCGCGTTTGACCGTGCGAGTGACCGGGCGGGAGTGTCGGACGGTTCGATCCTGCTGGTGGGCCATACCGATACGGTTCATCCGTTGGGCTCGCTTGCAGAGCGCCCCTGGCGAGAAGAGGGAGGCCGCATCTATGGGCCGGGCATCTTTGACATGAAGGCCAACTGCACGCTCGTCCTCGAAGCCCTGCGCGCGTGCGTGGCGAACAATCTCTTGCCGCGCCGCAATGTGGTGCTCGTGCTCACTTGTGATGAAGAGACCGGAAGCGAAACGGGGCGCGCTCTCATCGAGGAGGAAGCGAGAGGTGCGTGCGCGGCGCTGGTGCTTGAGCCGCCTGCTTCCGGTGGGCGCGTCAAGACTGCGCGCAAGGGGACTGGCATCTTCAACATGGAGGTGCGCGGGCGCGCCGCTCATGCCGGTCTTGAGCCGGAAAAGGGGGCGAGCGCGATTCTTGAGCTTGCGCGACAGATAGAGCGACTGCAAGTCCTGAATAATCCGGA
This sequence comes from Pyrinomonadaceae bacterium, assembly GCA_035537255.1. Taxonomy (GTDB): domain Bacteria; phylum Acidobacteriota; class Blastocatellia; order Pyrinomonadales; family Pyrinomonadaceae; genus DASQYE01. The sequence goes on from DATLMN010000123.1 coordinate 10,398, forward strand.
GCGCGGCACGACCGTCAATGTCGGCGTGATAGGCGGCGGAACTCGCTCCAATGTCGTCGCGGCATTTGCTCACGCGGAGATAGACATACGCTTTAGCACGCAGGAGGACGCCGAACATCTGGACGCTTCGATCAGGCAAGCGCGTCCCTTCGACGGGCGCGTGCAAATCTCTGTGAGCGGCGGGATAAACCGTCCTCCACTGGAACGCAATGACGGCGTCGTCGCTCTTTATCAAAGGGCGCGGAGCATCTGTGCTCTGCTGGATTTCGAGCTGGGCGAAGCGAGCGTCGGCGGCGCATCGGACGGAAATTTTATCGCGGCGATGAATGTGCCTGTGCTGGATGGCCTGGGAATCAGCGGCGACGGCGCGCACGCCACGCACGAACATATCCTGACTGACGACATTGCAACGCGCGGCGCGCTCGTCGCCGCTCTGATCGCGACACTTTAAGCAAACAGTAATCAGTAGTCAGTAGTCAGTAATCAGCCGGAAATCCCGTTGTAAATTTGAAACATCCGTCTGCTACAAGCTTTCGTGCTAAGAACTGAAAACTAAAAACTGAAAACTGACTACTGATTACTGACTACTTTTCTTATGAAGATTGCTACGTGGAATGTGAATTCGATTACGGCGCGTTTGCCGTTGGTGCTGAAGTGGATGGAATCTGCGCGGCCTGATGTTTTGTGTTTGCAGGAGACGAAATGCACGGACGATAAATTTCCGGCCGCTGCTTTTGCAGCGCTCGGTTACAAATCCGAGGCATTCGGGCAGCGGACTTATAACGGCGTGGCGATTCTTTCGCGCGACGACGCCGAAGATGCGCAGCGCGGGTTTCCGGACGATGATGAGGATGCGCACGCGCGACTGTTGGCCGCGACCGTCAAGGGCGTGCGCGTTGTCAACGTGTATATTCCGAACGGCCAGTTTGTCGGCTCGGACAAGTATCGCTTTAAGCTTGAATGGATGCGGCGGCTGCGCTCTCTCCTTAACGAGCGGCACAAAGAGAGCGAGCCGCTGCTGCTCTGCGGTGATTTTAACGTCGCGCCGGAGGAGCGCGATGTGCATGATCCGGCGCTGTGGCAGGGACGCATCCTCTTTAGTCGAAGGGAGCGTGCCGCGCTCGAACACATTAGGGAGTGGGGCTTCACGGATGCGTTTCGCCAGCACACCGAAGAGGGCGGGCATTACTCATGGTGGGATTATCGTCAGGGCTCTTTTCGTCGCAACGCAGGACTGCGTATAGATCACATCTGGGTCTCGAAGCCTCTGGCCGCGCGCTCGACTTCCACTTGGATAGACACAGAGCCGCGTACCTGGGAACGCCCTTCGGATCACACGCCCGTCGTGGCGGAATTTAAGTGAGTTCGGATTTTAGATTTTAGATTTTAGATTGAGGGGAACTTGGATTGATGAAGGAACAGAATAAGAATGCTTTGATGATGGCTGCTTTGGCGGGCGCGGGCGCTGCGCTGGCCGCGCGTGCGGCTGTAAGGCGTCTGCGCGAGTATGACCTGCGCGGGAAAGTTGTGATTATTACGGGCGGCTCGCGCGGGCTCGGGCTGGTTCTGGCGCGAGAGTTTGCGAGCGAAGGAGCAAGGATTGCAATCTGCGCGCGCAACGTGGAAGAGCTTGGGCGTGCGCGTGTCGACCTGACAGAAAGCGGCGCGCGCGTGCTGGCTGTGCAGTGTGATGTCAGGGAACGTTCACAGGTCAAAGAGATGGTCGATGTAGTGCGCGATCATTACGGGCGCGTTGACGTGCTAGTCAATAACGCCGGTGTGATACAGGTTGGGCCAATCGAGGTGATGACGGTCGAAGATTACGAAGAGGCTATGAACACGCATTTCTGGGGGCCGCTCTATGCGACGCTGGCTGTGCTGCCGGAGATGCGTAAAAGGCGTGACGGGCGGATCGTCAACATCACCTCCATCGGCGGCAAGATCAGCGTGCCGCATCTTGTGCCGTACAGCGCCAGCAAGTTTGCGCTGGTCGGTCTCTCCGAAGGCCTGCGCGCGGAGTTACAGAAAGACGGAATCTCTGTGACGACCGTGTGTCCGGGGCTGATGCGTACGGGCAGTCCTCGCAATGCCTATTTCAAAGGACAGCATCGCGCCGAATACGCCTGGTTCAGCATCAGCGATGCGCTTCCCGTGACGGCTATGCAGGCGGAGCGCGCGGCGCGCGACATCATCTCGGCCTGCAAGCGCGGCGATGCGGAGATTACTCTCTCCGTTCAGGCGCAACTGGCCGTGCGCTTTCATGGGCTCTTCCCCGGATTGACCGCAGACCTGCTGGGGCTTGTGAACAGGCTGCTGCCAGCGCCGGGCGGCATAGGTCGTCTGCGCGCGAAAGGCAAAGACAGCCAGTCCGCAATCTCGCCGTCATGGCTGACAGCCCTGAACGAAGCGGCGGCAGAGAGAAATAACGAGATGGCTTAAAGATCATCGCGGCACTTTATGAAAGCTGCGTGTCTAGGTCGGAGGTGTGTGATGGGAAGTAAGACTAGAAAAGAGCTGAGCCAGTTTCTTCAGGAGAGAAACGAGCATCCTGAGCTTGCCGCAGAGATAGACGCGCGGATACACGAGCAGTTTGCGCAGACGTGCGCCATCATGGTGCTGGATATGTCCAGCTTCTCGCGGCTGACGATCAAATACGGCATCGTCCATTTTCTGGCGATGGTTCATCGCATGAACGCCATGACTGCTCCGGTCGTCGGAGAATATCAGGGCGAGCTGATCAAGCTGGAAGCAGACAACGTGTTCGCCATCTTTCCTGATGTAGGCAACGCTGTCGATGCGTCCGTGGACATCCTCAAACGCCTCTCGGGTGCGAACACGATGCTGCCCGACGAGACAGACCTTTACGCCTGCTTCGGTATAGGCTATGGAGAAGTGCTGGTCATCGGCGGCCAGGACATGATCGTCGAGGGCAAAGACGTTTACGGATCAGAGGCCAATCTTGCCTTCAAGCTCGGCGAAGACCTGGCCCGCTGCGGCGAGATAATGCTGACAGAGAGCGCTTTCCAGCGAATCAAAGACGATGACCGCAGAGAGCTGGAAAGAGTCGAGATGTCCATCTCAGGTTTGGAGCTTGTGGTTTATAAGCTCAAAAATACAGAGCCGCTGTGTTGACACTTTAAAGATTTCTAAAGCTCAAGGGTGTAACTGAAATCGAGGGGAGAGCGAAGCGATGGAGAATCAGAAATGGCCGGATGCCATCTGGCTTGTGCGACACGGCGAGAGCGCAGGCAATGTGGCGCGCGATGCGGCGGAAGCCGCCGGACTCCCCCTGATAGAGATTGCGACGCGCGATGTGGATGTCCAGCTCTCGCCGCTGGGCGAGCGGCAATCGACGGCGCTCGGCCGCTGGTTCAAAGAGATGTCGCCCAAAGAATGGCCCAACGTCGTCCTCGTCTCGCCCTACGTACGCGCGCGCGAAACTGCCAAGCTGGTACTCGAAGCCGCAGGCATAGACCGCGAAGACATCACCTACACGGTTGACGAGCGGCTGCGCGAAAAAGAGTTCGGCGTCTTTGATCGCCTGACACGCGTAGGTATTCAGGCGAAGTACCCCGATCTGGCCGAAGCTCGCACTGTGCTCGGCAAGTTTTATCATCGCCCGCCGGGCGGCGAAAGCTGGTGCGATGTCATCCTTCGCCTGCGCAGCGTGATTGACACGATCACGCGCGACTACCGTCGTGAGCGCGTGCTGATCATCGCGCATCAAGTCATAGTGCTCTGCTTTCGCTACCTGATTGAGCGTATGACGGAAGAAGAAATACTCGCCATAGACCGCGCGCAGGAGGTCGCCAACTGCTCCGTCACCTCTTACGAATTTGCTCCGAACCTGGGCAAGCGCGGCAAACTGGCGCTCTGCCACTTCAACTTCGTCGCACCCCTTGAAGAGTCCGGCGCGGAGGTCACCACGAAACCAGATGTCCCCGTCGCCGCGAAATAAAAGTAAAAGCCCCGGCCGCGATGCGAAAGCCGCAGGCGGGCGAAGCAAAAAAGGCGCGCATCTTCGCTCCGCGTCACAACGTCGCCAGGAGCGCCCCGTTGCGCTCACGTCGGCGCTGTTGCGCCGTTGGCCGCTGCCGCAGCCGGATGATGACGGCGATAAAGATGAGCGCGGGCGCGTGCTGGTAGTCGGCGGCGCGAGCGAGATGCCGGGCGCTGTGATCCTGGCAGCAACAGCGGCGCTCAGGGCCGGAGCGGGTAAGCTTCAAATCGCCACAGTCGGCAGCATCGCTCCCACGGTCGCAGGGAGCGTGCCCGAAGCGCGCGTCTTCGCCCTGCCTGAAACAAAGGCCGGCGCTATCGCTGCCAGCGCCGCCGAGAAAATCCTCGAACAGGCGAACCGTGCGCAGAGCGTGCTGATCGGGCCGGGGATGATCGGCGAGAGCACGATCAGCGCTCTATTAAAGAAGCTCTTGCCTGAGATCAAAGGCCCAACGCTTGTGCTGGACGCCGGAGCACTCATCTGCGTCGAAGAGGACGAGCAATGCCTTCAAGGCCTGAAGGGCAGCGTGATACTGACGCCGCACGCTGGCGAGATGGCAAAGATGCTCGGCACGGACAAAGCGTATGTGATGCTTGATGCGCTCGCGACGGCGCGGCGCGCGGCAAGTTCATTACGCGCTGTGATCGCGCTCAAAGGCAGAGAGACTTTTATCGTCGGGCCTGGCACGGAGACCTACTGCAATCGCACGGGCAATGTGGGGCTGGCGACATCGGGCTCCGGCGACACGCTCTCGGGTATCATCGCGGGTCTCGCTGCGCGTGGTGCGACGCCCTTGCAGGCAGCGGCATGGGGCGTCCAACTGCACGGGCGCGCGGGCGACCGCCTGGCCCGCCGCATGGGCCGTCTGGGATTTCTGGCGCGCGAGCTGCTGGCCGAAGTGCCCGCGCTGATGTCCGAGCTGGAAAGACCTAAGAAGAGATAATCCGACCTCGATTTCAAAGCCCACAGTGGCGATTCCACGCCCTGAAAAGGGAGCGAACGCTACGTACGCTCTCGTATGGCTGTACGGGCCTCACCGATGGAATCGAAGGAGATGCTTACTTGATTCTCTTAGAGGGGAAGCTGTTATTACCCTCGACGATGCTCAGCTCGGCGGCTTGGCCTTCGCGTTTGGTGAACACAAGCATCCACGTCCTGGTCTTCAGAAAGAATTTAGTCTCCGATTCGGCGAATACCTGGAACCTTGGCCTCCCCGGCTCTTGAACCAATAGCTTGTCGCCCTCGCGCGTGACGATAAAGATCCGGTTATTCAGGGTCTCGAATTGGTACTCGCCGACATAGGGCTCGAGGACCTTCGGCGAAACGTGGATAGCGACCTTCCCACTCGCCCGGCGCTGCTCGATAAACTTGGCCATGGCAGCTTGGGAGTTCTTTTCACATCCGTATGCAAGGTCCCAGGCGCCCAGGAAGCTGCAAACGAATACATTTCTAACGGCGTCATCCACCATCACCTCGCCGATCGAATATTGGTGCTCGACGAATGCCTCGCTATTGGCAAGCATAATGAGCGAAAGATTTTTCTCCGGCACTTTGAGGTAAAACGCTGAGAATCCGGAGCCCCAGTCTCCGGTATGCCAGATGAGCCTGGTTCCGTGATGGTCCATTACGAACCAGCCGAGCCCGTAAGGAAGTCGCTTGCCGCTATTCGAAACAAAAGGCGTCCACGCTTGTTCCTGCGTTTCTCTCTTGATAAATGCGTGCTGGTCTATTGCGATGTCGTATTTAGCCATGTCCCGTACGGTTGAAAGCAGTCCGGCGGCCGCACCAATGGAATCCGGAGAGGGATACGTATCGTGAATGATCTCCCCATTGCCGTAGTAGGCGTAAGGCTGGGCCAGCGTCTCCAGGCTCTTCTTGTAGCGGTCGAGGTGTTCCTTCTCCAGCGAAGCGGTCCACTTGTCGGCCTCGACCAAGATGTGGTGATACGGAACGCTGTTCGACATCCCCAAAGGATCGAAGAAGGTTTCGACAACCAGCGCGCCAAATCGTTTGCCCGTCTTCTTCTCGATGACCGCAGTCAGGTAGTCATAGCGATTCCCGTCGTACTGGAAGCGTTCTCCGGAGGTTCCGCGCGACGTGTGGCTGAGTAGGTGCTTGATCTTGACTGAATCATCCTTGAAGTCAGTCGAGTAATGCGACACGGGTTCGTCG
>DATLMN010000124.1:0-32536 GCA_035537255.1 Pyrinomonadaceae bacterium
CACTTTTTTGAACAAATAGGCGCGCCGCGCGGGCCAACCACGCTATCTTGTGGGCGAGAGAAAGAGCGCGCGACGAATTTCATATCCCGCATCTATGAGCTAAGATAAGAGCCTTCGGAGGTAAACTATGCTGATCGGACCTCCTCGCGCTTTATACATTTACACGGTCGCCGCGCTGTTTCTGCTGGGTGGTGTCGGCAATCGCTTTCTTTTCGCGCAGGACATACAGGGTGTTGATTCGGATGATCTGGTCGGCGGCGCGGGCACGCTCAGCGCGCAGCCAGTCCGCCAGCAACATCGCCCTCGCAGAGAGAGAGCGTCCGCCAATTCCCAATCGGTACAAGCGAGAGAGCAGTCGTCTGCCTCCGCGCGCGCCGGACGAGAATCAGAGCGCACGCAACGCGCGAGCAGCCGCCCTGTGAAGAGAAAAACGGCTGATCGTTCATCGAGAGAGACTGCGCGTGCGAGGGAAACCAGAGCGACGACTGCTAGAGAGACCGCGACGGCGACAAGAGAGACTGCGACCGCGCGCCAACCCGCTCAACCCGCACAGCCCGTACTCAGCGCCGAAGACTACAATGATCAGGGCGATCAATTCTTCGACGCAGGTCAGTACGCCAAAGCCGTTGACGCTTATCGTCAGGCCGTGCGTCTCAAACCCGATTATGCAGAGAGCTATAACAGCCTGGGCGATTCCTACTTCAATCTGGGCCGCAACGAAGAGGCCGTCGAAGCTTATCGTCAGGCGGTGCGCATCAGGCCCGATTGGGATGAGCCCTACAGCGGTCTGGCCGACGCCTATCTCAATCTGAAACGCGAGGCCGATGCGATAGAGGCTTATCGTCAGGTGATCAGGCTCAAACCCAACGATGCTGGCGCGCAATATAATCTGGCGACCCTTTACTACACGGCGGTACGCTACAGTGAAGCGGTCGAGCCTCTTAAACAGACTACTCGTCTAGACCCGCAGAACAACGAAGCGTTTCATCATCTGGGCGTGGCTTATACCAGCCTGGGCCAATTTAAAGATGCCGTCGAAGCCTACAAGCAGACGATCCGCATCAAGCCTGATGACGCGGAGGCTTATTACAACTTGGGCGTCGCTTATTACAACGCGGGCAATTACAACGAGGCCGTGGACGCGTACAAGCAGGCGCTTCGTCTTAATCCGAACTTGCCGGAAGTTCAAAGCAACCTGGGCGATGCTTATAGCAAGTTGAATCGCTACGCGGAGGCAGCCGAAGCCTACAAGCAGGCTGTGAGCAACAAGCCCAGTGCTGAGGACTACAGCAATCTCGGTTGGGCCTACAGCAAGAGCGCGCGTTATGAGGAGGCGGTGGTGGCTTACAGGCACGCCGTGCGCTTGAAGCCGGATGACGGCGAAAGCTACAGCAATCTGGGTTACGCTCTAGGCCGCTTGAAGCGCTGGAACGAAGCGATAGATGCTTTGAAGCAGGCGATTCGCTTAAAGGCGGACGATGCTGAAGCCTACAGCAATCTCGGCTGGGCCTACAACAACACGGGCCGTCACGCCGAAGCGGTAGCGCCTTTGAAACAGGCGATCCGATTGAAACCCGATTACGCCATCGCGCATTTCAATATCGGCATTAGCCATAGCCGCTTGGGCCAACATGCCGAGGCCGTGGCCGCGTTCCAGGAGGCGATCAGACTAAAAGCGGATTGGCCCGAAGCACACAATAATCTGGGTTATGCGTACGGCAGCCTTGGGCGCTGGAAAGAATCGATCAACGAACATAAAGAGGCGACGCGTTTGAAACCCGACTACGCCGGTGCATATTTTAATCTGGGCTACGCTTATCTGAAGAACGGAGACAAGAAGGAGGCCGTCGAGCAGTACAACATTCTACAGAGGCTCAATCCGGAACTGGCGAAAAAACTCTACGTCCTGATCTACAAAAAGCTCCCGAGACAGACGGCCTGAATAGTTGTTTGAGGTTGAAAATTGCCGGTTTTCAAATTTCATTTCATCGTCGCGTTGCTGTTGATAATTCTCTGCGGCAGTTCCGTCCTTGGCCAGACGAATATTCCTGACGGCTGGCGTAAGGTTGAGGCGGAGGGACAGCTCACGTTTTATCTCCCGCCGGATATGAAGCAAGCGAACGTACACGGCATAGAGAATCTTTATCAGGCGTACAGCAACGGTCGTATGAAGTTCAGTTTCGTCTACGAGCCGGACGCCGTGCTCGCGTATGAGGACAGGGAATCACAGTTCGGTCGAGATTATCAGGAGATCAAGACGGAAGTTGACGGTCGCCCAGCCTTTCTTTTTATCTACAGGCGAGAGGCGCAGGAGGGTCGTCCTCTGTCGCACAACGCGGATGTCTATGTCGGAGATTTGCCGAGGGCGCAGGTCAAGCTATGGATGTGGGCCAGCAGCCCAAGCGTTGACGATCTTGAAATCGCTCGCCGCATTTTCAAGTCCGTCGAATTTACTAAAGACAAAAACGCACAGGACTGAATGGCTTATTCGGATTACCGAAAATACTGGAGCGATTTTCAATTGAGTCTATCACAAGAGGCATTCACCACAGAGGCACAGAGAGCACAGAGGGGGCACAGAGAAAACAATTAAGCCTCCGTGCTTCCTCCGTGTCCTCTGTGGTGAGTCGCGACGTTCCTTTGATTCAACTGGAAACCGTCAACCAAACTTAGCCTATAAATCCTTTTCACCTGCGCGAAGCCCGCTCACAATCTTCGGCAGCGCGTGTGCGTCGTTGAACAAGCGAATCGCTGCGACGCCGCGTGCGCCTGCCTTCAAAGCGGCTTGCGCATTTTCAATCGTGATACCACCGAGCGCGAGGATAGGGAAGGGCGCAAGTGTTTTGGCCACTTCACTCAAACGCGCGAGTCCGAGGGGCGGGCCGTATGGGCGTTTTGAATCGGTCTCGAAGACAGGCCCGAAGACGGCGAAATCCGCTCCGCCGTCGCGCGCGGCGCGTGCTTCTTCGAGAGAGTGCGTGGAGACGCCGATCAGAAAATCTTCTCCGAAGGCGCGGCGCACGACACTCGCCGCAAGCGAGCGCGTGGTGAGATGAACGCCGTCTGCCCCCGTTGCGCGCGCAATGTCTGCGCGGTCGTTTAAGAGCAGACGCGTAGAGCTTCCACGTGTCAAAGCGGCGGCGCGCACGGTCAGCTCGTAGAGCGTGCGCGCCGAGAGATTCTTTTCTCGTATTTGAATAAGAGGAATGCGGGCACTGATCGCCGCCGCGACGAGCGCGAGCAATGAGGCGAACTCACGCGAAGACTTACTGGTTGACGGAGTCGTCTCGCCGCTCGTGATCAGATAGAGGATCGGCGTCGGCAGCAGTTGGAGCGGCATCATTCTTTGGCGCGATGGCGATGGGCTTGTCGACGCCCGCCTGCACGGCGCGCACAGTCTGGCGAAAGTGCGCGATCTCCCAGAGAGCAATACTGAGATTGAGCAGCCCCAGCCCCGTCACAGCGCCGCGCACCCAGCCGGAAGCGACCGCGCGCTGCAACCCTGTGAAGCCCGTCTTGTGTGCCGCGTAGACCAGAAAATAGTTGTCCGCCCAATCGCTCAGCCCGAACGGATGAACCCAAGGCAAGAGCGTGAGCACGACGCCCACTTCGAGGCACAAGATGATGTAAAAAATAACGCTCAGCCTGGATGACATATCTTTATAGATGTCTCTTTTCAGGGATTGGATGTTCGCCGCGCGCTCTCTCTCGTGAAAGCTAGCTACGGACATCCGAGCCCTGATCTTTCAGTCTCTTCAACTCGCTTAGTTTAGCAGAAACACCGCGATAAGAGACATTGATGCCGTACACTTCCGTAAAAGTTTCGATGGCGCGATCCAGTTCTCCCATCTGCTCGTAGGCCATGCCCAGCTCAAAGCGCAGCGCCTGATACTCGTCCTCCGTATGGCCCGGCGCTTCCATCCCTTTTTTAAGCCAGATGGCGGCAAGTCTGGGCATCCCCTTTTTCATAAAGCTATGGGCGATCAGATTACAGCATTGCAGATAGCGCGGCGTGCCGTCATCCGGCGCGACCAGTCCGGCGGCAATCTGAAACTCTTCGACGGCCTCGTCCAACAACTCCATCTCGTTGTAGGCGAGCCCGAGATTATAATGTGTCTCGTAGTCATCGTCCGACGCGGAAGGCTCTTCCTCTACGGCCTGGCGAAACTCGTCGAAGACATCCTTGAGTTCCGGGTGAATGACGCTCTCGGCTTTTTTGGCCGCAGGGCGCGGCGGCGTTGCCTTCGTTTCCTTCGCCGGTGCGGACGGGGGCGCGGGCGTGACTGCTTCAGCCTGCTCCGTCTCTTCTCCGATCTCAAAAAGATCGTAGCCGGAAAATTCAACCGTCATCTCCGGCTCAGCCGCCTGTTCGGTCGGAGCTGATGTGTTGGTTGTACTGCTGCTTGTCGTCTCCGGGTGGCTCTCGGCGGCGGCGGTAGAAGCGGCGGTCGCCAGTTGCGCGCGGCGCTCTTCAATCGCCGGGTGAGCGCCGAACTGGCGTTCCAGCATGGCGAGCGTCTCCTGCGCGATGTCCGCGTAGCCCTGTGTAAGATAAAAGTCGACGCTCTCTAATTCCTGCAACAGCAGCGCCTCGCGCTTCTGATCGGGCGCGGCCTGTGCGGGCTGTTCGGCGGTCGTGACAGGCGCAGGCTCTTCCGTGACGATGCCGAAATCGATCTCTTGAAAATTGGTCGCAGGCTGAGGCTCTGCCTTTAAGGTGTCGGCGGGCGCGGGTGAAGTATCCAGGTCGCCCCAATCCGAATTCAGGTCTGCGAAAGAAGCGGCAGGGTCTGGCGGCGTCGGCTGCTGCGTCTCAATTGCAGGCTGTTCGACGGGCTGCTCGGCGGCGGGCGTCTCGACGGTGTTCCATTCAAACTCAGCGAACTCGCCTGTCGGAGCGTCCGCCACCGTATGCGCAGTGTCTGTCTGTGTAGAAGGTGATGAGAAGTTTTCAAAAACCGCAGCGTCCTGCCCCGAAGACTCGAAGATAGACTCGTTCGCATAGAGAGCTTCGACAGGCGCATCGCCCAGCTCGTGCAGGCGATCAAAGTAGTATTGATTGTCCGGCACAAGGCGCGCGAGCTGTGCCACGGCGTTACGCTCTTCGTCCACGATCTTCGCGCGCTTGGCCGCCTCGGCCAGACATTCTAGCGCGACGCGCAGGCGGTCTTCGTCGCGCTGCCAGCGGCGTATATGAACCAGCAGGCGCAGAGCGTTGATGTGCTCCGGATGGCGCACGAGCACGTCGCTTAGGATTTCAATCAAAGGCTCTTCTTCACGCCCCGTCAGCATTTGCTGTACGATGCTGCCCATGATCCTGACGGCAGCGTCCGGATTGTTCTCTTTGAGATAGAGGCGTGCGACATCTACGAAGCGCGGGTAATTCGTCTTGTCGCGATGAATGAGCGCGGCGGTCGAACGCTCGGCAGCGGCCACATCGCCCGACTCCGTATGCGCGCGCGCCAGCATCGACAGCAGCTCCGTATCATCCGGTTGCTCTGCCACGGCGCGCTCCAATATCTCTGCTGCCTCCTGCGGTGTTCCGAGCGCAATGTGTGCCAAGAGCATCCCGGCCAGAGCCGCATGATCGAAGGGAGAGATGTTAAGCGCCAGCAGGTAAGGCCCGAGCGCATTCTCGTGCTGGCCGCGCGCGAGCAGTAAGTCTCCGACCTTGATAAATGCTTCGGCGGCATCCGTCTGAAAGTTCTCGCGCGCATAGCCTTCGGCCAGACGGCGGCGAATCTCTACGTTCTCGGGGTCCAGATCGGCGATGCGGCGCAGGACTTCGAGCGATTTTTGAGTTTGACCGGCGCGCGCATAAGCATCTGCGACGATGGTGTACTGCGCGCGGGCTTCGACTAAGAGTCCTTGCGCTTCGTAGAGGGCGGCCAACTGGTTGGCTATCTCGGGCGCGCCCGGTTGCAGGCGCTCGATCTTTTTGTACATCGCGACGGCTTTCAGGATAAAGCCCTGTTCGCGATAATGTTCGGCGATGCTTTTGAAGCAGGCGGCGGCTTCACTGGTTTGGTTGGCGCGCGAATAGAGGTCGCCCAGGACGTTGAGCGCCATAAAGTCGTCCGCATCGTTCTCAACGATCTGACGATACTCGGCGATGGCTGCCGGAATCTTGCCTTGAGCAAGGTATTTCTCAGCCGCACGTAAAACCTTTGCTTTATCAAATCCCATCAAGAATCGTCTGTGTCGTCAAAAAGAAAGGATGGCAGCGTCCACACGACGGCGGGCGGCGCGGGCGCTTTACCCCTCTTCGCAGCCCACGCCCTCGGAAGAAACAGCCCCTCCAAAAATCTTCGATGTCCGCACGCCGGACATCGAAGATTAACGCTAACATGCGTAAATGGCGAGTGTCAACGACATAGGGCTCAAGCCTTTAAAGTCCTCGGCCGGGGCTGCGGAGGCCGGCGGGACGTGAGGTTTGCGCAGCGCTTTAACCTTGGGCCGGGGCGCATATAAAGGGCCGCCGCACGCGACTTTAGACGCGGCAATATACTGTAGGGGAAAGGTCTTCCGGTTTTCATTTGGACTCAGACGGCGCACAGGGCGATCAAAAGGAAGGCACACAGGGCGCACAAGCGGCGCGACTGGCCCAGCGGACGCGCGCCGCAGAGCGCCTTGCCCTTGCTGGCTTTCTACTCTTCGCCGTTTTCGCCCCGCATTCAATCGCGGGCGCAGAGATAGGGCTCGCCTTGGTTGGGCTGGGATGGCTCTGGCGCGCGGTTGTGAGCAGGAGCACGGGTCTAAAGGGGCGCGCTCCGCAAGACCTGCCCATCTGCCTCTTTCTAGGCTGGACAGTCTTGTCTGCGCTCCTGTCTGAAGAGCCGCGCATCAGTCTGCCCAAGCTGCAATCCGTGTGTGTCGTCCTGCTCTTTTATCTTACGCGGGCTGTGCTTGTGCGGCGCACGGCGCTGCTGGTCGCGGCGTTGATGATCGCCTCTGGCGTGGCGGGTGTCTGTTGGAGCGTCATAGATATTGCGCGCGGGCGCGGCGTCCGTATCGAAGAGATGGCCGCCGAGAGCCCTTTTCGTCAAGTGCCCGTCGCCCCTGGCGATGCCGTCTGGCGCATAGGCGGACGGCGCGTCAGCTCTATCGAGGAGATAGACGATGCGATCAGAACTGCGCCATTGAATAAGCCACTCTCCGTCAGCTTTATACGGCAGGGCGAGCACGGCGAGTGGCCTGCACTTCCCTTAACGGACGAGGCAAGAGCGCGCCCCTCACCTTCCGGTCTCAAGGGAAGTGGGCCCACGCACCGCTTTCGCGCCTCAGGGTGGACGCGCCATTACGAGACTTTTTCCGAGACGCTTCAGATATTGGCCCAACTGGCGCTAGGGCTGGCGCTGGCCAATATGCGCAAACAGTTCACGCGCAGGCGCACGGCGCTGCTATTGCTTCTGGCGAGCGGCACGTTGGCCCTCGGCATTGTGCTCACCGCGATGCGCACTGTGCTGGTCGCTTTAGCCATAGGCGCGTGCGTGATTGCCTGGCGCGCCGCACGCAAAGACTTACGACTAATCATCTATGCCGTCATTGTGCTCTTGCTCATAGTGGGCTCGCTCGCCGTCTGGCGGACAAGGTCGACGGGCGCGCTCTCCTTCAATGATGACAGCACCAGGCTGCGCGTGGAGGTCGCGCGCGTAGGTTTAAAGCGTCTGATGATTCACCCTTTCTTCGGGCATGGGATGGACGCTGTGAAGAAGCACTGGACGGAGTGGGGCTTGCCAGGCACGAACATGATTCACATGCACTCGACGCCGCTGCAACTGGCTTTCGATAGAGGACTGCCAGCCCTCTTTCTATGGTTGTGGATCATGGCCTCTTTCTGGCTGACCGCCGTGCGCGGTGAAAGAAGCGCACGCGACGATGAGGACACAAACTGTCATGGCCTGCTGCTCGGCGCGACGGGAGCGATTGCAGGGATCTTCGCCAGCTCGCTCGTCAACTACAACTTCGGCGACGGCGAAGTCGCGCTCGTCTTCTGGTGGCTGATGGGTGTGGTGGTTCTTGCCGTAGACAGCGGGAGCTTGAACGTCAAAGAAGATAATGATGCGCTTCCTCCGGGATAGCTTCGCCTACGGCTGTGATTTCGATTCGAGTCGTTACGCCTCCCTTTGCCTGCCTGTCTGATTATTTGATCTTTCGAGCCTGGAACTCGCGCGCTCCCCGCCGAATGTTTACCTGAATCACGTTCCCCTTTTCATCTCTCACGAAAGTGAATTGGGCATCGGCATCTTTGAGAAAAAACTTGTTCTCTGATTCAGGAAAGAGTTCGGCCCTGGGCTGTCCGGTCGCCTGGCTGATGAGCCGGTCTTCTTCCTTTGTCACCGTGAGAATAAAGTTGGGCGCAATCTCGTACTGACCGACATAAGCATCCAGTGTTTTTGGATCAACCCTGGCGATAACTTTTTCTTTGGGCTGAAAGTCTGGCCAGCCATATTCCTTAGCGATGCTGCGCAGGATTTCCAGCACCAACGCCGCGCCATTCTCCGAATTCGTCATCACGACCGCGCCTTGACCGGATTCCATGTAAGCCACCATGTAACACTTGAATCCGACATTAGAACCATTGAAACTGAATCTCGCAGTGCGACCCTGACCCGCGACAAGCAGACCCAGCCCGTTACCTTCTATCTGCGGCGTCAACATCTGGTTGGTCACTGCTCGGGACAGAACTTTCTGCGACCTGCCTTGCCTGGATTCCAGAATCTCTATAATAAAACGCGCAAGGTCTGTCGGCGTCGTCCAGAGACCGGCCGGAGCCATTTCAGGATAGACGAACCATTTGCCTTCGATCTCTTTACCATCCGGTAGATGTCCTGCGGCGGCCGTCGAAGCAAAGGGCATTGCGAGCGGCTGCTCAAAGGTGCTGCGCGTCATCCCCAGTTTACGCAAGACAGTCTCTTGCATGAATTGCAGAAACGGTTTCCCGGTCACGTCCATGAGCAGTTGCTGCAAGACGACGTAGCCGCCTCCTGAATAGCGATATGCGCTTCCCGGAACAATATCAACTCGGATGGGCGCGGAGTTCGCGGGCTTTTGCCCTTCAAGAATTTGCAGCAGCGTGGGAACTTGCTCATTCGCCGCATAGCCCAGAAAGCCCTGCACTGTGAGACCCGCGCTGTGCGTCAGAAGGCCACGCAGTGTCACCTTTTTCTCTTTCGTGAACTCGTTTTCAGGTACTTTCCACGAAGTCAATTTCTGATTCACGTCTTCATCAAGTTTAATACGTCCACGCTCGACGAGCGCGAGCGCGGCCATCGCCGTCACAGGCTTGCTGATGGACGCGGCCTGAAACATCGTTGCGGTCGTCACGCGCTCCTTTCCTCCCGCTTCCAACAAGCCATAGCCACGCGCCCACTCAATCCGGTTATTGTTGATGACAGCGATACTGACGCCCGGCGTCCTGTAAAACTGCATGCGGTCGGCGAGCTTCATCTGCTGAGGTGCTTGTCCCTGAACGTAGGTGGGCAGAAGAAGACCGTTTTCAATCCGTTCGATTTTTTCCGTCAGGACTGCTGCGGGCTCGTTTTGAACGCCCGTACTTTGAGGTGCGTTCTGTGCCGATATAGCTCTCTGCGAATCGAGCCCGAAGAGACTAAAAACCAGGAGCGCCAAGGTGGACGCAGGCAACACTAATCCTCTCTGCAATGCGAGTTTTTTTCTCATAGCAGTCTCCGGTAAATGAAGTTTTAGGGTCTTGTGTTTAGACGAGTGCGTGAATCGCTTGTCTTCTGAAATTCTGAAAAGATACTAAGCCGGACAATCACTCGCTTAGACGGTTGCCTGAGGTTGTCCTCTCTTTTGAGCCCACAGCCAGTGCAGACCGAACCAGAAGAAAAAGCTCACCACGTAGCCGATCAAGATGCTTCCGATATTCGCCTGCGGGTCTGTCCTAGAGATCAGCATCCCCAGTGCCAGGCCCAGCAGATTGACTGCGAGGAAAGTCCAGAAGGCAATCCGCAGCGAGTTGAGCTTGCTGAGCTTGACAAGTAGAAAGACGATCAGGTTTCCGATAATCCCTGCGGTAATGAGCGCATCAAGCGTGTGCCCGAACACTAAAATGGGAGATACCAGATGCGCTCTCCCATAACTTAATAACAGCATCGCGCTCAAGATGATCGCGAGGCATCCGAGCAACGCGAGCGCATCCATGCGAAGATTCCTCAAGGCCGTCTGTCCTTTCCAGAGATTTTCTAAATGCTCTGTCGTCGCCGTTCGTATCAGATCAAGAAGCGTCTCTCTCCATAAGCTCAAGAGCCCGACACCGCTACTTTGCCGCGCCACCTCGCGACAGCGATCACGGAAAACTTGCGCCATCTGCGCACCGTATTCCTGTCGGAAGGTGGACGGATACGCTGCGAGCAGTAACGTATAAAGGCGATGGGAAAAAAGAAGCCCCGGCTTTGAAACTGAATTCATCTAGTCACCCAGCCTGTGTCTTTGGAAGTAATCTGGCGGCGCGCGCAGCCTTCACCAGATGAGCCAGGCGCTCTGCTTCGGCAGTCGCGACGCGATAACCGAAGTCCGTCAGCCGGTAATAACGACGCCGCTCGTCGTCCACCTCCGGGTCCGGCCGCTCTTCCGTCTCCTCTATCAGACCATCACGGAGCAGACGCTTGATCGAGCCATACAAAGTCCCCGGCCCGAGCCGCATCTCTCCGTCCGTGCGGCTCTCGACAGCCTGCATGATGTGATAGCCGTGGCACTCCTTATCCGCCAGCGCAAGCAGGATATGAAAGACCGCAGGGGACAGCGGCAACAACTCGTTCGGATTGCGCACAGAAGCCTTTTTCAATCTCTTCCCTCTCTCAGAAGTATCCACTCACGATATATCCGCAGGCGATATAGTATGGCGAGCGCAGTGCCTTGTCAACAAAAATCTTCGACAGACTTTCGCTCCGTTGCGCTCAGATCACGTCGGCGAAATTCTTGCGTGTGCGGGCGAACCACCAGTAGCCGAAGATAAAACAGACGAGGGCGAAGGTGGTGAAGTAGGCGAGGCCGCGCCAGTCCGGCATCGCGCCTTCGAGCAGTATGCGACGGTAACTGCGAATCAGATGCGTAAACGGGTTGGCGTTGATCAGCGGGCGGAATCGCGCGGGCACGACCGATTCGGGATAGATGATCGGCGTCAGGTACAACCAAGTCATCAACAGCAAGGAGATGCCCTGCACTATGTCGCGCAGGAAAACGCCGAGCGATGCGACGAGCCAAGAGAGGCCGAGCGTCAGGAGCAGTTGCGGCAAGATCAGCACGGGCAGCCACACCAAGGTCAGGTGCAGCTCTCCGCGAATAAGGAGTGCTGCGACGAGCAGCGCCACAGTGCCGAACATCTGATTGGCTACGCCTGTGAGCGCCTGCGAGATGGGCAGTATCTCAAGCGGAAACACTACGCGCTTGACCAGATTCGCGTGGGAGACAATCGTATTCGACGAATGTTGTATGGACTCCTGAAACGCCGTCCAGGGCAGCAGGCCGCAGAAGAGATAGAGCGCGAAATCCCATGCCGAGCCGCTCGCGCCGAATCGCGCTCCGAAGATGCCTGCGAAGATAAAAGTAAAGATCGCGATCATCACGACCGGCGTTACCATCGCCCAGATAATGCCAAGCACAGAGCCACGGTAGCGCGCCGCCAGCTCTCGCCTGGTCAACGACACTATCAGATCAAAACGGCGCGGCAACTCCCAGAGCGGTTGCCACACTGCGCGCCTTGCCATCTGTGCCGAGATCATGTGCCGGATTGTAACAAGAAGTAGTCAGTAGTCAGTAGTCAGCAACCAGTAATCAGTAAAAACCGGCGGCGGGCTTTTATGCTGACTGCTGATTACTGACTACTGACTACTTGTTATTGATTACTTCTTGCTACAATTCCTTTTATGAGCATCGCGTTGCGAGTCGAGGGCGTCTCCAAGCAATATCGCATCTACGATCATCCGGGCGACCGTCTGAAGGAATCCATCACGCGCGGGCGCTGGAAGTGTCACCGCGAATTCTGGGCTCTCTCCGACATCAATTTCGAGATCGAGGCGGGAACCACGACAGGCATCATTGGCCCAAACGGCAGCGGCAAATCGACACTGCTTCAGATCATCACGGGCACTCTTGAGCCGACACATGGGCGTGTCTGGCATGACGGGCGCATCGCGGCACTGTTGGAATTGGGCGCGGGCTTCGATCAGGAGTTCACGGGGATAGAGAACATCTTTATGAACGCGGCGCTCTTGGGTTATTCACGGCGCGAGACGGAAGCGCTGCTGCCTGAGATCGAACGGTTCGCAGAGATCGGCGCGTTTATTCATCAGCCTGTTAAAACATATTCGAGCGGCATGTATGTGCGCCTGGCCTTCTCCATCGCTGTCAGCACAGCGCCGCAGATACTGATCATCGACGAAGCCTTAGCGGTGGGTGATGCCGTCTTTCAACATCGCTGCACGCGCCGCATCAAGGAGATGCAGGAGAGCGGCGTGACGATCCTTTTCGTCTCGCATGATCCGGGCGCGATTCGTGCGCTCTGCTCGCGTGCTCTGCTTCTCAACGGCGGACACGTGGAGGCCGACGGCAAGCCCTCGGACGTGCTCAATCGCTATCAGCGCATCATCATGGCGCGCGAGGAGGCTTATGATACGAGCCAGCCCGCCACGTTGACAGAAGATGCCGCCACTGAAGACGAGAACGATCTCTTGATTGAAGAGCCGAGCGCGCCGCTCAGCTACATTTATCGTCACGGCGACCGGAGCGCCGAATTTTTGAGCGTAGAGATACTGGACGAAGCGCGCCAGCCCGTAGAGATAGTCGAAAGCGGCGCGCCCATCCTTGTGCGAGAGCGCGTGCTCTTTCACGCGGACATAGATGATCCCGTCTGCGGTTTTCTGATACGCAATCGGCACGGCATACACCTGTACGGCAGTAACACGGAATTGCTGGAAGTGAGCTTTGGTCAAGTGCTGCGCGGCGAAGTCTTGGAGGTCGTCTTCGCTTTTGATTGCTGGCTCGCTCCCGGACTCTATTCGCTGACGGTCGCCGCGCACACGCGCGAAGGAGTCAGCTTTGATTGGATTGACGGCGTCTCTTACTTTCGCGTCGCGAGCCCAGTGGAGATGGAGGGCGTAGCCAATCTCAATGCCACCGCGAAGGGGCGACGGCTCGGCTTACGCTCGCGCCGCGAGAGCGCGAATCTAACGCGCCCGGTCGAAGTATGAGCCTTCAGGGGCAAGACTGCTTCTAATTCGATAAAGCGCCGTTTCTGTTAAGATTGGCCCGGGCGCGAAGCATCTCAAAGGCCGGGTTGACTTCCATTTTAAATGGGCTTACGGTCTTGTTTGTTAAAGATCATCTCTGTATGAACAGGATATAATAGAGCCGTCGCGCGCAAGCTAAGTATTCTTCGATTAGAGTTTTTGAATTCAGATGATAGAAACCGACGAGACAGAAGTTGATATAAGTCATTTGATGGCCCGCATACGCGAAGCTGCGGCGGAGCGCAAGGCCCATAACGGGACATCCGTGATCGATGCTTCCGCGATTCTGCACGAGCTTTTGAAATCCAACGGCTCGCTTACATCCGCGCCGACAACACAAATCTCTCTCTCCGAGTCAACGCTGGCACAGCCGTCCGCGCTACAACAGCTACGGATTCCGCCCTTGAGCTTGCAGCCGGAGTTCGAGGCGCATTCCGATGATCGTTATCACGTCAACGACCTGCTCAAATTCCACGACCGCGAATTTGTGCGCAATGCTTATCGTGCCATTCTGAAACGCGAGCCCGATGACGCGGGCTACGCGGAGTACGTCGAAAATCTGCGCAGCGGTCGCTTTAACAAGATAGATATTCTGGCGAGCCTGCGCTTTTCACCCGAAGGCAGGGGAAAAGCCGTCGAATTAGAGGGCCTGACTTTTCCGGCTTTCGTCCGGCGGCTCTATCGCGTGCCGGTCGTCGGCTATCTGATCGAGTGGACGATCAGTATTCTTCGCGTGCCAATGCTGCTTAGAAGCCAGCGGCAGTTTGAATCACACACCATCGCGCAGCAGGAGAGACTCGCACATCAGATCAACCTGGTGAGCGAGCGAATGGCGAGCGCGCTAGACGCTCTCTCGCAGCGAGACGCGGAGTGGCAGGATCATCTCTCGGAGGTCAACCGCTCACTGTCCGGCGACCTCAATAGAGTGGGCGCGCAGCTCCTTGAGGATTTCGCCAAAGTTGTGGACGAGATAGCGCAGTCGCATAAAAAGGTCTCTGCCCTTCATCATCAAAAAATCGGCGGCCTCTTTCGCGAGCAACAGG
The DNA here is from genome assembly GCA_035537255.1 of Pyrinomonadaceae bacterium. GTDB lineage: Bacteria > Acidobacteriota > Blastocatellia > Pyrinomonadales > Pyrinomonadaceae > DASQYE01. The sequence continues at coordinate 14,297 of DATLMN010000124.1, forward strand.
CGATAGTCGAAGATCAGGAAAAGATGAGAGCCGATATGCAGGAGTATCTGCTCTCGGAACAGGAACGCTCGCGCCAGCAGGCACAGCTTCTTGAGACGTACGACGCGCGCTTGAACGAGGCTAAGGCGAAGTACGAGGCGCTGATGAATCAGGTGACGCAAAGACTGCAACAGACGCGCGCCGAGCTGGTCATGCAGGAAAGACGCCTCTCTTTGCTGCTGGAAGAAGCGCGCAAGCGTCTGCCGGAGACCCTCGCGCCAGAGCAGTTGGAGACGTTTGCCGACGAGGGCTCGCATGTCCTGGATGTGCTCTACGCTTCATTCGAAGACGAGTTTCGCGGCAGCCGACAGGACATCAAAGATCGCTTCAAAGTTTACCTGCCCATTCTTAAAGATGCGGGAATCACGGACGCTATAGTTGATCTGGGCTGCGGGCGCGGCGAGTGGCTTGAGGTGCTCAAAGAAGAGGGCTTTGAGGCGCTGGGCGTGGAGACAAATCGCGCGATGATCGAGCAGTGCCGCGAGCGCGCTCTGGAAGTGACGGAGAGCGATGCCATCACTTATTTACAGGGCCTGCCAAGGGAGAGCCTGCGCGCCGTGACCGGACTTCATTTTATCGAGCACCTGCCCTTTGAAACTTTGATCAAGCTGCTGGACGAGGTGGTCAGGGTGCTTAAACCCGGAGGGCTTGCGATCTTTGAGACGCCCAATCCTGAGAACATTATGGTCAGCAGCTATAATTTTTATCTTGACCCGACGCATCGTAATCCTTTGCCTGGCCCTATGGCCCGCTTCCTGCTTGAATCCAGAGGGCTGTCTCGGGTGCGTGTGATGATGCTCAATCCTTTGGAGCATAAGATCGAAGGCGAGGGCGAATTGATCTTGCGCTTCAACGATCTCTTTTTTGGCCCGAGGGATTATGCGGTCGTCGGTCAAAAGGTATGAGGCGACGCGAGACTGTTTAACGGCCTGCTACGGACTCAAGCGCTCAGGTCAAAGGCGCTATAGGTTTGATACAACTCGTCTGATGAGCTCTTATTTCCGTCTCTCGTTTAAGCTTCTTTCATTCTTGATTCCGGCCTTATGACCCGCATCGCCATCCTGACTCGCACTATTACGACAGCCAATGCCGTCAGTAACGACCTGCTTGGAATGTACGAGGTCTTGCAAAGGCGCGGGCATGATGTGCGTGTTTACGCCGACGAGTGGACTCATCCTACCTTGAGAGTCCGTCATGCGATGCGCGTCGGAGATTTTCTTCAGGACGAGCAGGATATTCTGATCTATCACTATTCCATCGGCTGGCCCTTGGCACTTGAGCTGCTCAGGGAACTCGGTTGTCGCAAAGTCATCAAGTACCACAACGTCACGCCGCCGGAGTTCTTCGAAGGCATCGCAGAGGATCACATACGCATGTGTACGGAAGGCCGCCAGCAGATGAAGATCATCGCGCGCCTTGATTGCGATCTTTATCTCTCGGACTCGCCGTTCAATATGCGCGAGCTGATCAGTGAAGGCGCTGGTGAAGAGAAGTGCGCAGTCGTGCCTCCCTTTCATCACGTTGATCGCTTGCTGTCGGTTCATCCGAGTATTGAGCTGCTGGATAAATACGCGGACGGCCGCGTCAATATCCTGATGGTCGGGCGCGTCAGCCCCAACAAGGGCCACATCGCACTGCTGGAAGCCTTCGCCACCTACTATTATCACTACAACAGCAATTGCCGACTAATCATCGTCGGAATCGAAAGAGAAGTCTTTAAGGCTTATTCGCAACTGATTCGCGAGATGGCAGACCTGCTGGGGATTGAGCGGGCCGTCGTCTTCGCCGGAGAAGTGCCGGACGAAGATTTGAAAGCATATTATCTGGTCGCGAATGCTTTTATGATGGCGAGCGAGCACGAGGGCTTCTGCGTGCCCTTGGTGGAATCGATGGCGATGAAGCTGCCCATCGTCGCTTACGCTTCGACGGCTATCCCTGAAACAGTTGGAGATGCTGGTCTGGTGTGGGAAGAGCGTGATCCGTATTTGTTGGCCCAATCTCTGGATTCGATTGTGCGGGACGAAGCCATCGGCGTCGCGCTTGGCCTAAAAGGTCTGCGGCGTTACGAGCAGATGTACACGAACGAGCGCATCGAAGAAGAATTCCTGCGTGCTCTGGATGCTTTTGTTCTTGAGTAGTTAAGATAAAGAGATGATCCGCATTGCGCTTTTGAGCCCGAGCCTTACGACTGCCGATGCCGTCAGCAACGACGTGGTCGGGATGTACGAGGTCTTAAAGAAAAGTCGTTGCGAGGTGCGGATATATAGCGAGACTGCTGCGCTCAATGGCTACAAAGTCTATCCCTTTTCCCGGATCAAACGCTTTCTCAATCAACCGCGCGATATTCTGATCTATCATTACTCCGTCGGCTGGGAGCAGGGGCTCGCGCTCCTCAGGGAGATCAATTGCCGCAAGGTCATCAAGTACCACAACGTCACTCCGCCGCAGTTCTTCACCGGATTCAGCGCGAGCGACGAATATCTCTGCGTCACCGGACGAAAACATTTAAAGGAGCTGGCGACGATCAATTGTGACCTGTATCTTTCAGCCTCGCCCTACAGTATGCGCGAGCTGATAGAGGAGGGCGCAAGCTCGGAGCGCAGTTTAGTCGTGCCTCCCTTTCATCACGTTGATCGAATGCACGCGATCAAGCCCGACGCGGACGTTTTAGAAAAATATACGGACGGTAAAACGAATATCCTGATGGTCGGCAGAGTCTCGCCGCACAAAGGGCATCTCGCATTACTCGAAGCATTCGCCACCTACTATTATCGCTACAACGATAATGCGCGGCTGATCGTCGTCGGTAAAGGCGGAGAGGGTTTAAGCTCATATTCCGTGCTGCTGCGCAGGGCCGTGGCCTCTCTCTCGTTGGAGAAAGCCGTGGTCTTTACGGGAGGCGTACCGGACGCTGCGCTCAAAGCCTACTATCTCATCAGCGATGCTTTTATGATGGCGAGCGAGCACGAGGGCTTCTGTGTTCCCTTGGTGGAATCGATGGCGATGAAGCTGCCCATCGTCGCTTACGCTTCGACGGCTATCCCTGAAACAGTTGGAGATGCTGGTCTGGTGTGGGAAGAGCGTGATCCTTACCTGTTGGCCCAATCCTTGGATGTGATCGTCAAAGACAAGGCGGTTAATCAAGCCTTAAGAGAGAAGGGCCTGCGGCGCTACGAGCAGATGTACACGAACGAGCGAATCGGAGACGAGTTTCTGCGCGCTCTGGATGCTTTATTATGAACAGGGTCGCCATCGTCGTGCAGCGTTGCCACGAATCAATCGTGGGAGGGTCGGAATCTCTCGCATGGCAGTACGCCACGCTTTTAAGGGACGCGTACGAGGTTGAAGTGTTGACCACAACCGCCGTCGACATCTCTGACTGGGCCAACGCTCTGCCCGAAGGATTGGAACGGCGCGAGGGCGTCTCTATTCGTCGCTTCAACGTGACGGTCGGGCGCAGCCGCTACTGGACAAATCTTTACGAGCGCTTGCAGGGAAGCTTTAGCCCGTTTGCCCTGGGGTCGCGTCGCACCTCTAACGGCCAAACACATCTGCGTTGGAGCGTCCCGCTTCAGGAAGAATTTATTCTTCATCAAGGCCCGTATTCAGAACCCCTCACAGGTTTTTTAAAAGAGAGGTGGCGTGATTACCATGCCGTAATCTTTATCACCTATCTCTATCCGACGACCTACTTCGGTTTGCTGCAACTGCCGCGAGGGTGTGCGCTGCTCGCGCCGACACTGCATGACGAGCAGCCCGCGTACCTTTCCGCTTACAAGCACGCGGCGCATCGCGCGCATTCTCTGATCTGGCTAACAGATGCCGAGCGCCGCGTGGCTGGGAAGCTTTGGGGCGATTTGCCCGGGCACGTCGTGGCGATGGGCATTGATACACGCACGAGACAGCCTGCGGAACATAGAGTCCCGTATCTGCTCTACTGCGGGCGCATCGATTTGAACAAGGGCTGCCCGGAGCTTTTCAGCTACTTCATCAAATACAAAAGGGATTACCCTTCAAAGCTCCGGCTGGTGTTGACGGGCAAAGATGATCTGGGAGTGCCGGAGCACCCGGACATCACGTTTCGCGGGTTCGTCTCGGACGAAGAGAAGTTTCGTTTGATGGCGGGCGCTGCTGTTTACGTGATGCCGTCGCCGCATGAAAGCTTTAGCATCGTCACGCTCGAAGCGATGGCCCAACGAACGCCCGTGCTCGTCAGCGCTGCTTCCGAAGTGCTCACGGATCACGTCAGGCGCAGCCGTGCTGGCAGAATCTACGAGGATTACGAAAGTTTCGCCGCCGCCGTTAATGAGCTGTTAAGAGACGAGCGTCTGCGCGCGCAGATGGGCGAGGCGGGAAGGGAATACGTCGTCGCCAATTACAGGGAAGAGCACGTGCGCACACGTCTCATCGAAGCCGTCGAAGACTGCGCGCGAGCGCAGGAGTCATCACACGACGCGCCGTCCAATCTGATCGAGCCACGTATCGAAAGCATCACCAACGACCGCGCCGACCGCGCTGAACGTGAAAAGAGTGCCGAAGCGACTACGCAGAGCGATCCGCTGTTGAACTGTCCGCCGCTGCCGCTTCCCGTCGGTTGGTCTGAAGATGATTTGTACGACATGCTCACCACCGTGCGCGTCGAAGACGGGCCGCCGGAAGAGATGCGTACTTATGCCAGCACGGATTTCAAAAGGTTCGTCTACACACTCGGGCTCGTCCCCGAAGAGCCCGGACTGGATGTGCTTGAGCTTGGCGCGAACCCTTATTTTCAGACGACGCTTCTCTACAAGTTCAGGCAAGCGCGGCTGCACCTCGCCAACTTCCTGGGGCGTGATAAAAAGAGTGGTGTTCAAAAAGTCTTCATCGGCTTAACCGGCGAAGAAATCTCGTACGCTTATCAACAGTTCAATATCGAAGAGGACGTTTTCCCTTACGCGGACGAATCGATGGATGTCGTTCTCTTATGCGAGATCATAGAGCATCTGCTGCTTGACCCCGTTCATGCCCTGATCGAAAGCCGCAGAGTGCTGAGACCGGGAGGCCGCCTGATACTGACGACGCCGAACGTCATCTCCCTGGATAATGTTTGCAAACTTGCGGGCGGAGGAAATATCTACGATCCTTACTCCGGTTATGGGCCATACGGCAGGCACAATCGCGAATATAACCGTCACGAACTCATCCTCCTGCTCGCAGACAACGGCTTTCAGATGGAGACCATGTTCACAGCAGATATTCATAAGCGTTACGCTGATACATACTTTGATCTGGAAAAGGTCAAGGCGGCTGTCAAATTCCGACGCAGCGACCTGGGCCAGTATGTTTTCTGCCGGAGCATCGTCGACGAGAGCGCTAAGAAGAAGCCCGCTGTGCGCCCCGACTGGCTCTACAGGTCTTTTAATAAAAGCTGATTCCCCGATAGAGCAACAGCCCCGAAAGGGTTGATTTCAAAATATGGCAAGGTTTCTCCCGTCCATCAGTCGAAGATTAGAACTGCCGTCACCCTTCAAGCCCGCTCACACTCTTTACGCAGTATCGCTGCTGGCCGTCCTCGTGCGCCTCGCGCTCTTTGTCATTCAAGAGCCGTACCGCGAGGGAGATACGCAAATACTCGTCGGGAGCGTCAAGACGATTCGCACGTGCCTGAGCCAAGGCCGCCTGCTTGGGTGCAGCTTCGACATACCCTTTCCGCTGTTGCAGTATGGGCCAAGTCTTGTTCTAAGCTATCTGGGTTTCTCAGACGCAAGCATTCTTCACTTTCTCGCTTACTTAAGCTTTCTCGGATTCGTCGCTTCAATCGCGCTCGTTTTCTGGACTCTCAAAAGAAAAGCATCAAAGACTGTGGCGGCTGCGGGCGCGCTACTGATGTTGACGGGCCCATTGCTGTGGTATTCACATTCGACTTATAGCGAAATGCTCGCGGCTTTTCTGATTCTGGCTTTTACAGCCGCCAGTCTCTTTCGCGTCGATAACAGGTTTCTCATTCCGCTCTTCTTTCTCGCCGGAATGAGCAAAGAGGTCGCGTTTCCGTTTCTGCTGGTGATCGGCTGCCTGTGCCTGTTGCCGGAAATCGTGACCGCGCCGGGAAAAATAAAGGGGCGTCTTTACGCTCTGCTGGCGGGCGCAGCTCTGACGGTGCTGGTGAACGTCGCGTTCAACTATTTTCGTTACGGGACATATTATGACGCAGGGCATCTAACGGAGCTTTACCTTGTGCCGACACTGAGGCTTCACCTCAGTTTTTTTCTGGCGATGTGGTTTACACCGTACGGCGGGCTGCTTTTCTTCTGGCCTTCGTTCGTCCTGCTCTATTTCTCGCTGCTTGTCCTCCTGTTTATTCGCTGGAAGAGTAAGAAGCACAATGGACTGCATGAAGAGCCCTCTAAGCGGCTGATCTTTTATCTGCCGATCATCATCCTCTCGCTCGTGCTGATACTTCTGACGGCAGGTTTCTCGCGTTGGTGTACGCCGCTTGGCGGGGCGGCATGGGGGCCGCGTTACATACTTCCCTGGATACCATCGGTCGCGCTGCTCCTGCTCTACTTTTACGCGCGCGAGGTTAAAGTACTTCTCTCGCTGATACTGTCTAAGACGTACGGTCTGGTCGTCACCGCAATCGGTTTGGTGATCGTTTCGCTCCCGCAGTTGATGGTGCTGTTCGGCCCTTTTGTTCTAGTTAAGCTGTTCGATCTGCCAAAGGAGTGCCCGCGTGTCCCGATCATCGAAGAGGATGCCACCTATTACTATCGCTGCATAGAGGCGCAGATATGGCCCGGCAAACTGGTGCTGCTGGAATCTCTCCCGTTGGCCCTGAAGCCCAACGCCTTCGCTTTCACAATCTTTTACTGCGTGATACTCGTCGGCGGGTGCATGTGGATAAGAAGACGGCTGGCGGCAGGTCAACCGCACGCAGAGGTGGAAGGCCGATCAGGCGTCGAGGCGGAAGTCCGCGCGCATAAAGCAAAGTCTGTGGAGGGCAGTGAGTGGACGGCAGCAACGCGAGGTAGTGCGGTAACAACTGAACGAGGGGGGGATGGGCCCATGCGCTACTGGCTCTGGGCTCTGCTCTTTTACGCTCTCCTGTTTACGATATTTTTCTCGTCCATACTTTTCAGCGGCCATCTGCTGCTCGCTCCGGGCGACGGCGTCTTTATCTATCTACCTAATTTCTTTACGAAGAAAGCGCTGTGGGACACTCTGATCCTCGCGGGGTTTCCGAGGTTTGCCGATCCTCAGGTGATGATGTGGTATCCGCCTGCCCTACTGTTCTCTTATCTTCCGAGCGGCTGGAACGCTTTCGTCCTGATGGCTTTTATTCTGGCAAGCCTTTCGATGTACGGCTATGTCTACACCGTCACACGCTCGCGTCTGTCTGCTCTGGCGAGCGGGATTACATACGGCATGAGCGGCTTTATGATGGCGCATCTGGGCCATACTGGAATTATTCATTGCGCGGCGTGGCTGCCTTTGATCATCTGGTCGCTTGAGATGCTGCGTCGAAAGTGGAATCCGTTCTGGTTCGTCTGCGGCGCTCTTGCTGTGGCCTTCTGTTTCCTGGCGGGCCAGTCACAAATCTTTTTTTATGGCATGATGCTGTGCGTCGCTTATGCCATCACGCTCGGGTGGACTGCGCCTGTGGGCCACAGGCGCTATTACATTTATGCCGCGCTGATGTTGAGTGTCGGAATCGGGCTGGCTGCCGTCCAGCTTATTCCGACCGCGCAGCTTATCAATCAGAGCGTGCGGACGGAGTTTAGCTTCGCGGAGTTCGTAGCCTTTTCGCTGACTCCCAAACATCTTGTAACGTTCGTCTTTCCCTATCTGTTCGGTTACTCGAACCATCCTACAAAGCCGTACTTTGGCGATTGGAATTTGACAGAGCTGGCTGGATACGTCGGCTTACTGCCGTTGATGCTGGCGGCCATCGGTTTCACTTCCGCGCGCCGAACTCCGCTCGCAGTATTCTGGCTCGCGGCCGGAGGCGTCGCATTAGTGCTGGCTCTGGGCGACGCTACGCCGCTGGCGCATGTGACTTATTATGTGCCGCCGATCAATCGCTTTCGCGCGCCCGCTCGTCATGTAATGGAGCTGACTTTTGCCGTGAGCGTGCTCAGTGGGCTGGGGTTGAGCGCCATCCGTCAGGGAAAAGTTGAAAGCGGTCTGATACGTAAAATCATCTTTATCTCTGCGCTCGTAATACTCGCGTGTTTGATCGCCGTCTTTGTTTTCCACGATCAGTTAAGCGATCTGGCGAAGGCGCGCGCGGGCGTGACCCGTTTGAGTGTGCTGCCGTGGGCCAACGCGGCTATCGGTATTCCGCTCCTGATTTTTCTGTGCGCGGCAGCCGCGCTCCTTTGGTGGTGCGGCAAACCGGACTCTTCTTTACGCACAGCGTTGCTGCTCGTGGTGCTCTTGCTCGATCTGTCTAGCTTCGGATGGTTTTATGAGTGGCGTTATGCTTCGCCGGACGTGACGGAGTTGTCGCAACCATTGAGTGCAGTCGATTACCGTCAGGCGCTCGGCTCTACACACCAACGTATCCTGCCCGTGATGGGTATCAATGGCCCGCGCGAGACCATCAGACCGAACACCTCAAGGCTCTGGGGCATCCCCAGCGCGACCGGAACGAACGTCCTGAGATTGGAGAAACCCAGCCGACTGCTCTCGACCAGAGAGGGCGGAGATGTCGACCCGTCTTGGAGCGATGCCGCCAATCAGAGCATCAACCTGATGTCAGTTCGTTATCTTTTGACGCCGCGCGGCCCGTTTTTAAACAAGGACGGAATCAACTGGCTCGGCAAAGACTTTAACCTCTGGGTGGGTTCCGGATGTGGTCATGAGGCGACGCCCTCCGTCAATTTTGATCTTCCACAGCCGTTCAAAGCGACGAGGGTTGGTCTGGTCACGATGCTGGCCTGCTCGACGGGCGTGCCCGACGGCAAAGAGGTGGGCAAACTCGTCGTGACGGATACTGACGGGCGTGTCCAGACTCAAAGCCTGCTGGCCGGACGCGACTCGTCAGAGTGGGCTTATGATTGCCCTAACGTTCCCACGCTGCAACACAAAAGGGCCGCTGTCTTCGATAGCTTTCCCGCCAAGATGTTCGAGCTGACGTGCTTGGGCCATCATTACGTGACGACGATTAAGCTCGGCGAGGCCGCCAGTATCAAGAGCGTGCAGGTGCAATGGACGGGAAACGAAGGCGGCATCGTCGTCCACAAGGTTAGTTTGATAGACGATACGACAAGTGATTCGTACGCCTTCGACCCGGAATATATGGACAACAGCCTCTTTCGCCTGGTCGACGAGACGGCGCAAACGCGCGTCTACGAAAATCTGCGTGCGATGCCGCGCGCCTGGTTGGCACAGGAGGCGTTGGCGCTTCCCCTACCGGAAGAGGCGCTTCAAGCGATCAGGATATCAAAGCTTCCCGACGGACGAGACTTCGACCCCGCGCGCACAGTGCTGGTCGAAGAGCCTTTGAGCCTGGATGCGCCGCCGATGGAGCAGCAGACTGATGCTGGCTCAAGCGCAGAAATCGCTTCACTTTCTGAGACCGTGATGGAGGTTCGCACACGCTCATCTGCGCCCGCTGTCTTGGTCACGAGCGATCCCTTTTATCCTGGCTGGGAGGCCAGCATTGACGGTCAACCGGCGCGGCTCTTTCGCGCAAACTTTGCGCTTCGCGGCGTAGCAGTACCCGCCGGAGAGCATCTGCTGCGTTTTGAGTTCAGGCCGAAGAGCTTTTATTACGGAGCGGCGATCAGCTTCATATCGCTGGCGGCGCTCTTTGCGGTCTTATTAAAGGGCTTGATTGATCGCCGCCGCAGCCAAGTTTTAGCCCATTGACACTCGCGTGTGGGCAAGTTAAACTTCTTTTAGCCTCGCTGGTGTGCGCGTCGCGCCATCTTGAGGTAAGGATGACCGCCTCTTCCGGCTACTTTTCCCCTTATCTAAACGTACTTTTAGGAGCAGTAAAATGAGATTGATCGTCACCATTTTCGTGGTCTTTATCGCTGCCGTCGGAGTGTTCGGGCAGACCCCGCAGGAGCCCGGGCCGACCTTGAGAATCGTCACCGAAGACCCGAATCTGCCGTCCGATCTTTATTATGGCGATATTAAAGTCAAGCCTTTGCGCCTGCGCCCCGGAACCAATCAGGTCGTCACCATCGACGATAAAGATTTTTTCGTCCAGCAGCACTACATAGACTTTCTCGGCCGTATGCCTGAGCCTTCAGGGCTGCGCGACTGGGTGGCTATTCTGACCAACTGCGCTCCTGGCAACACCAGTTGTGATCGTATAGAGGTCTCTTCGGGCTTCTATCGCTCGCCGGAATTTCAGGAACGTGGATATTACGCGTATCGCTTTTATTCCGTGGCCTTGGGACGCAAGCCTGACTTCAACGAGTTCATGCCGGACCTGCGCCGCGTGAGCGGCTTTCAGACTCCGGAACAATTGGAAGCCAGCCGTTGGGCTCTGGCCGATGCATGGATGCTGCGCGCAGATTTTCAACAGCGGTACGCTTCCATTACCGACCCGGCCGCTTACGTCAAAGCCTTGGAAGCGACAGCCGGCGTCACTTTGAGTAACGAGAGCGCGCTGATCGCCGATCTCGCTGCGGGCAGAAAAACCAGAGCGCAGGTCTTAAGAGCAATCGTCGATAGCGCTGAGGTCTATCAGAAGTATTTCACGCAAGCCTTCGTCGTCATGCAGTACTTCGGGTACTTGCGCAGAGACCCTGACGCTCTTTATCTGGACTGGATCAGGACTCTGAACGAGACCGGAGACTATCGCCGCATGATCAACGGCTTCGTCAATTCCACAGAGTATCGCAATCGCTTCTAAAAGCTATCGCCTCCATACGCGACTAAAGATAAGGCCGACTCGACATTGAGTCGGCCTTTCTCGTATCATCACGGGGCAAATTTTTGTGCGCCATTTTTCGTCTCTAAGCCACACATTGCTTCTGCACTTAAGGCCACGATTTTGAAACCCGTACAGACCACTCATCTGGCGAGAGCCTGGATGGATGCCTGTGGTCTGTTAAGAGCGAAGTGTCTGTAAGGATGAAAGCGGAAGTGCCCGACATCGCCATCGTTATCCCTGTGCTCAACGAGCGCGAGAATCTTCTGCGCCTGCTCCCGCTGCTAAAAGATGCGCTCGATGAGATGCATCTCTCGGGCGAGATCATAGTGGCCGACGGAGGCTCTGTGGACGGCTCGCAGGAGACGGCGGAGCAGTTCGGGGCAAGCGTCATCGTGCAACATGAAAAGGGATTCGGCGGGGCTTTGCAGGCAGGGTTTGCTGCGGCCAAAGCGCCCTACATCGTGACGATGGACGCAGACCTCTCGCACAGGCCGGACTTTCTGCCGACCTTCTGGCGCGAGCGCGAGACTGCTGAGCTGCTGATCGCCTCGCGTTTTGTCGAGGGCGGGAGAGCCGACCTGAGCCGTTTCCGATTGATGTTGAGCCGCGTCTTAAGCCTCGCTTACAGGCGCGCGCTGGGGCTTCAGGTGCTCGATCTCTCAAGCGGCTTTCGGATGTATCGAAGCGGGATTTTGGACTGGCGGCTCTTACAGGCACACGACTTTGACGTGCAGCCCGAAATACTCTTTCGTATTCACGCCAGGGGTTTTCGTATCCGTGAAGTTCCGTTTCATTATATGGAGCGCAACTACGGCAAATCGCACGCCAGGCTCTTTCGCTTCGGATGGTCTTTCTCGAAGACGCTTTTTCGCATGTGGCGGCTTCGCCAGGGCCACGATAAAGCCGCCACATATATTCAGGGCGTCGAATAGATTGGCTCTGACATGGCCCACCGCTCCTTACCTGCGCCCCAGCACTTCCGCGTAAACCTCCATCGTCTGACGCGCCGTCTTCTCCCACGAAAACTCTGCGGCGCGTTTTAAGCCTGCTGACGAGAGACGCGTGCGCTCATCTTCGTTCTCAAGCAATTCAAGGATTACGCGTGCGATCCCTCCGTGATCTGTCGGCGGGACTGTACGCGCCGCGTCCGTGACCGTTTCGAGGATAGTTTGAATATTGCTTGTGATGACGGGCGCGCCGCATGCCATAGCCTCCAACGGCGGCAGGCCGAAGCCTTCATAGAGCGAGGGATAAACCATGACGCTGCATGAAGAATAGAGCGCGCGCAGGTCGTCTTCGGAAACGTAGCCCGTAAAAAGCATTCGATCACGGAGACCGGCTTGCTCTATAAAAGAGTACAACTCGTCCATGAGCCAGCCCTCGCGCCCGGCGATCACCAACTGTGGACGCCGCTCGGTGCGTCGCATGATTTCGTCAAAGGCTCGCGCGAGCGTGAGCAGATTTTTGCGCGGCTCGATAGTCCCGACGAAAAGAATAAACTCGTCCTCGACGCCGAGCCGTCGTCTAGTCTCGATGGTCTCTTCCAACGGCACGGGTCGAAAACTTCTTCGCGGCGCGTAGGGCGTGACGGCGATTTTGTCCGGACTAACGCGCAGATGCTCGCAGATTTCGCGCTTCACGCTCTGTGTCGCGGTGATGATCTTCGATGCCTTGCGCGCCATCAGCGGCAGACGCCGCCTTGCTCTGCGCGCCAGATGCTCTTCGTGTTTGTCCGCGTGCAGGAGTATGGAGAGATCGTGAATGGTCGCGATTGTTCGCTGTCTGCCCCACAAAGGTATCTCGTAGTTCGTGCCGTGAAACAGGCTCACCCTTGCCTGACGTAGATAGAGGGGTAGCCCTATGGCCCACCAACGCCTGTGCAGTAATGATTGAGATGGACGAAGGCCGCGCAGATTTGCCGGTGCGTCGCGCGACAACTCTTCCTGTATGGAAGCGTCGAAAGCAAAGGGCGAGATGAGATGAAAGTCGTCCTTGGGCGAAAGGATGGCAAGCGAGCGCGCCAGCTCGAACGTGTAATGACCGATGCCAGTCCTTGGCATCGATAGCGGAAAGCCATCAATTCCTATACGCATGCTCAAAAAAAGTGAGCAGCGAGCAGAAGATAGAACAACTGCTCACTGCTCACACGGCTTTCAACTTGCCCGTCAGACCACAGTCTTAATTGATCTGAATGCGAGGCGCTGTGGCGGCATCACGACTCGCGGTCGTCACGCCGCTGCGTGTGACCGTGACGATCACCGGAACATCGCCTGCGCCTGCGAGCGATGCTGGCACGGCCACATCTATCTGATAAAAGCCCGGCATCTGATTAGCGCCGCGTGGAACGGCGTCGGTCAAAATCGCCGCGCCTGTCAGATCGGTCGTCCCTATGCGGACAGTGACCTCGCCCTTCACCACACCGCGCACGCCCGTCAAAATTATGCGCAGCGTGGCCGGAACCGTGAACGGCTCTGCAAACTCAGCCCCCTGAGCGTCTACGCTCAGGACCATGGCTCGACCGCCCGCATCGTTCGTGGTCGTAAAGATGTCCGGCTGTATCGCGATGATCTGAATCGTCCCACGCGTCACCACACCGTTGTTATTAACCACAAACGGGTACGTGGTAGTGCCCGTATTAGGCGCGAGGCCCACAGGCACGACGAAATTTATCTGCCCCGCAGAGACGAAGTACAGAGGAGCAGACGAGTTGCCAATAGAGACCGAGACGCCATTTAACTCGACGGGCAGCGAGGGCCTGCGCAGGTTCTCTGACGCGCAGTCTGGACTGCTCCCCGCAGGGCAGGCCAGTTTGGCCGAAGGCGCAAGCGCCGTGGCCGAGCGGACGATCCCCAGCATGCCCGGAGCAAGCCCCGCCACTGCCGGTGCGGTCGGACTAGGGCCTGTCACAGGACGATTGCTCGCGCCCGTAAAGAAAGAGAGTGTGCCGCCCGATTCGGTCACGGTCGGAGCAAGCAGGTAAAAGCCTTCGGTCGTATTATCGCTGTTGCCGCCGCCCGTCTCCGTGCGCGCGAGGCTAAAGGACATACGCACGCGCGTGTCGCTGGTGTGGGCCTGTATGGCTGGCGGCCCGAATAACGGTGACGTGAACTGCGGCGTATTGGTGAGCCGCGTAAAGGTCGTCGGCGCAGCCACCGGCGCTGAGAAGATTTGCGGGCGACCCTCTGGATTGAGCCCGTCGGCGGCGGTCGTCGGAACCGTGCCCGTGGACGTAAAGTTCAGCGCGGACGAAAAGACGATGGTCGACGGCGTACCGGCGGCGTTGTAGTCCGTAAAGCCCGGCAGGCGCACGGCAGAGGTGTTGGCGGCGCGTGGGCCAACCTGCGTAAAAGTATTGGCCGCGACGTTGTACATAAAGACGGTCGTCGTCGCTTGAACCGCGCTGTTGCCCGCGAGGTCTGCGTAGGATTCGAAGGCGAGCAGATTTCCGTCGCGGCTCAAGCGGCGTCCAAACGACAGGATATTGACGCCCGCATTAAGGTTGGCCGAGCTGTTTGTAGTGTTCGTCACCTGTCTTGTGACCGCCGCGGTCGTCGCGTCCGTCGTTCCCAGATAAATCTCCGCATTGCCGTCCGCGTTACTGCTCGTGCCGCCGATGGCTATGTTCGCGTTGGAGATAAAGGCGACGGTAGTAGTGGCGGCGGCGATTCCAGAGACGGACGGGTTTTCGTTAAAGACGTTAGCGCCCGTCGTGTTCGTCATCTGTTGGAGCGTGCCGGTCGCTGGCGAGACGCCTGTTCTTCTAAAAATAAAGACTTCCGGATTACCGTCGGCGTTTGTTCCCGTCAGATTACGAGTCGAGACGAAGGCGATCACAGAGGAGTTGTCGTTCGAACTCGCATCGCGATTATCGTCGGCCACGAAGGGCGCAACAGATGTCGTCCCGCGCGTCGGCAAACGGCTTGCAGGAGTATTGGTCAACTGTGTGAACTCGCCGCCGGAGAGCGGAAACACCGGCTGCACGTCCGAGCCGTCCGTCAGAACAGCAGCGGGCGGGTTCGGCACGAAATAGAGCCACATCTCTTGATTGCCGTCAGCCGCCAGCGCCGCACGATTGGTCGCATCGTTACCGTCAAAGCTCGCAGGATTCGCCGCATTCGAGCTGAAGATGATCCAGCGGCTATTATTACTGAGCACGGGCCTGTTGTTGCTGACCTCTATCAGCACGTTGCTGCGATCAGTGGGGGTGGCAGCGGGGAAATCCGGCTGCGCCGTATTGCTGCGTGTGCTCTGCGTATTGGTGATCTGGAAGATGCGCCGCTGCGCATAATCGAAGAGGAAAATCTCTCGATTGCCGTCGGCGTTATTTCGTGTCGTGGTCTTATCAGTGCCGATGTCGCCGTTGGATTCGAAGACGACGAAACGCCCGTTGCCGCTCGTGCCTCCGACAAACGTTTCGCGATCCGAAGAGCTGATCTGTGTGACGAACGGTTCGATGGCCTGGGCCTGCGCCAGAAGCGATGTGCCGAGGATGAGGACGAGCGCAAAGAGCGCGCCGAAAGACAAACGAAAAACCTGCTTCACTGGAAACCTCCGAAATAAGAACACGGATTTAAAATGAGAGAGGCCAAAGGAACTCGACTAATGATTAAAACAGAATCGGGAAGCGCGTACGCCGAGCTTCAAAAGTGTGTATTTTAAGCGGAAGGCTCATGTGAGCGCAAGGCAGCACACAGCATTTTTGGACAAAAAGAAGAGTTTTCGCGCCGCCGCACGCGCCCTTCATCCGACATTACCGCAGCGCCTGGAGGTTCTTGCCCCTTTGCTTGAAGCTTAAGACCAACGCGACGCGCTTCCCCTGAAGGCCGCCAGCGGCCACATGCGGCCTGAAGGGACGCCCCTACTGCGCGATTCCTTATCCCTGCCTCTTAAACAAGGGTTCGAAGAGGGACTGAAGCCTCTCTTCGGCGCTGGTCTGAAGCGGTATCAGCGCGCCGGCGCTGTGTGCGCGTCCCGGCAAAGAAATTCTGCTGGCGACAAAGCGTTTGCCGGAGACACCAACAGCGCCTGTCAGATAATCCTCAATCGCGTCCACGCGCGGCTCGTCCGCGCCGCCGAGCCCTATGGTGGATGGATTCGTCTCAAGGTCAACGTCGCCGCTTGATTCTCCGAACTGCATCAAGAGCGGAGCGCTGCCCTCTTCATCGACGGTCAATCCTCCGGCGATGTAGGAGACCTCGCCGTTGTTCGACTGAAAGCGCAGATCATATTCGCCCGCAGGGACATCCTCCGCGACTTTGACTGTAAAGCTGATGATCGGGTACGGAGTCTCAAGCTGCTGCAAGGTCAGGCTCGCGGCCTCTACGGTCAGGAAACGCGAGGTCGTGCTGATGCCCGTACCGCTGACCTGCTCCAAGCCCTCGCCGCCGACATAAATCTTGTAGCTGCGCCCGGGCTCAAGCGGCAGGGCAATCGTCGATAGCTGGCCGTTGATGCCGAGCAGTCGTGGATTGAGGAAAGGCTGAGCGCCCGCGAGAGAGATATTTTGCACGGCGGTGTTCGCGGCCGCGACGTTGATCTGACCTGCGACCTCCGTCGCGCGAAACGCCGCCTGAGCATTGACGAGTCCAGCGTACGCTCCGCCGGAGGAAGCGATCTCAGAGGCCAGAACGTTTCCGTTCAGGTATTCGACGAGCAGTCGATACTGTCCTGGCGGCAAATCTTCTATGCGGTACGCGCCGCTTTGAGAAGTGATGCTGCCCACAAGGCTGCGCCCGGTGGAAATATCCTGTGCCCACACGTGCGCGCCGTAAACTGAAGCGCCGCCCGCATAGGTGATCGTCCCGGCAATCGCGCCCAGGCCCACACGCGGGCCGTAAAGCGCGCGCACGCCCGCACGATCATCTTCCGATAAAGTGCGCGGAGAAAACGCGGGCAGCGTGTACAAACCGTTAAGGGCGAGGCGCGGCTGCATCGTCGCGCCGACTATCGCCGAATGTTCGAGCCCCAGCAGATGGCCTATCTCGTGTGTCAAAACCGATTCCAGATCATAAGTGCCGAACGTGCCGTCCGTAGAAAATTGTGCCGCAGGGTTAAGCGCGATGTCCGCTTCGCTGATCAATCCCGTCCCCGGATCGAAAAAGACGCGCGTGCGCGCGGGCCTGTCGCTACCGCTAAAGAGCGCGGCGTTCTCGGGCGTATTCGCCACGGTAATCAGGCTCACACCGTCTCCGCCCGCGCTCGGGCTGATTGATTGCGCGCCCGAAGAGGTCTCTACAAAACGTATGCTGGATGCTCCGGCCCACTGCACTAAGGCCCTGCGCGCCGCGCCCGTCACGTCACTGCCGGGCTTGATGTTAGCAGGTGGCGCGGCCATCGAGCTTGAGAAGGCAATCGTCACGGTCGCGCTCGGCCATTTGATCTGAACGGCGGTCGAGCCGTCCGTAAATTGCAGAGTATAGGAGCGCGCAGAAGGCACAGCCCAGCCCATCATCAGGGCGAAGATAATCAGTGCTGTGATCGAACGGCGCATAAAAACAGGCTCTACTGCACGGACGAGGTGGAATAAAATTTTTGAGGCCCGAAGGCCCCTGCGGGCTCTGTAATTCAAGAATCAAAGCCTTAAGACGGCCCGTCCACGCGGCTCTTTTATGCAACGAGCAGGCCACAGCCAGGCCCTTGGGCGAGAGCACAAATCCGCCGTGTCCGGCTTTGACTGAGGAGAGCCTTAGAAAAGCCGTTTTCCAGCCTAAAGGGCGGGCCAAAAGATTAGCCCCGGCCCGCCTACACCTGAAAAACCGGCTGTTTATAAAGAGCATTCGTGCGTATTAAACGCATTCACTCACATGCCCGGAAGCTTACGCGCCGCTCCGGTGCGATGGCAAATCAAATAAAGTTCGGGGACTGCTGACCGTGACTGCAAACGCCCCCCGTTAAACTGTTAATCGCGACGAAGGTTTGAAAGCTAAAGATGGAGCGCGAGCGCGGCCACTTTTGCCGCCGCGCAGTAAGCGCTACGCTTTCCACGCCGGAGCGCCTGCGCCGGTTCAAAAAAATTATCCATCTACATCAGCAGGAGCAGCGACGCGCGCATGATTAAACGGATGTCGAAAACCGTCTCGCAATATGCCTTGCACATACTTTGAGACGGTCTCGAATTGTGCTGACGCTTGATGGCTTAAACAGTAAGGACAGTCGATCACTGACTAAAACGAGCGCGGTACTCCGGAGAGTTGACGAACCCATTCGTCACGTTGCGGCTGTCTCCCGTCTGGTTGTAGATATTAATCCAGTCCTGATACGCCGCATCCGGGTCACGCCTCAGGTATCCGAAGTAGTGCATCACGATGGTTGACTCCACCTGGAAGCGCGCGCTC
>DATLMN010000125.1:0-4722 GCA_035537255.1 Pyrinomonadaceae bacterium
AGTGGTTTCAGGAGGCGGACATTGTGCAGTTGTACGTCACGCATGGCGGCTATTTCAGCCATACTGCGCTGCCATACTTGAGCCGCAGGCGACCCATAGTCTGGCGGCTCTCGGACATGTGGCCGATGACGGGCCATTGCGCACATTCTTTTGATTGCGAGCGCTGGAAGACTGGCTGCGGAGAGTGCCCTATCATCTCTGATTATCCGCGGCTGCAACGCGATACTACCCATACGCTCTGGCGTATCAAGAACTGGAGCTACAGTCGCTCCGAACTGACCTTCGTCGCGCCCTCAAAGTGGATCGCCTCTCTGGCCGAGCAGAGTCCGCTGATCAATCGTTTTCCCATACACTTTATTCCGACGGGTGTAGACACTGAAACGTTTCGCCCCGTTACGCAAGAGGCGGCCCGCGAAGTTTTAGGTATTGATCCTTCAAAGCGCGTGTTGCTTTTTAGCGCGCAGTACATACAGGATCGCAACAAGGGGGGAACAGTTTTGCAGGAGGCGCTTGCGTGCCTAGCGGCTTCCGGAGTTACTGATCTGACGCTGCTCGTCGTCGGCGGGGGCGCGCACGGTTGGGACGCCCGCTTGCCTTTCGAGGTCAAGCGCCTCGGGTATGTTTACGAAGAGAAGATGATGGCGGCGGTTTATTCTGCGGCGGATGTCTTCGTGCTGCCGACGCTCGCAGAGACTTTTCCGAACGGCGTGCTGGAGAGTATGGCCTGCGGGACTCCGCCCGTGACTTTTGATGTCGGCGGATGTCCCGAAGCCGTGCGACATCTGGAAACAGGCTATGTGGCCCGCTATCGTGAAGCTGATGATCTGGCGGCGGGGATCAAACTCCTTTTGGAAGATCAGGAGCTGCGCACGCGCCTGGCGAAGCGCGGTCGTGAAGTGATCGAAGCGGAATATACTATGGGGCTGCAAGCGCGTCGCTTCAAGCATCTGTACGAGGAGATTCTTGAAAAGAGAGAGCAGATGGCTGCCGCAGGCTAAAGTGTGCTGTCGCCGTCTCAGCCGATTGAGAGATTGACACCATGAGCGCAAATGCCGCCGATCTTTTGATCGGCACGATTAAGGGGCCGGGCGAGCGCCCGCACGAATATCTTTTTATCACCGCCGACAACGGGCGCGCTCGCATAGGCGAGTTCGTCTATTACGCTGCGCGCGATGCAGACACCATGCGCCATATCCTCGGCAATATCACTTCGCGCAAGCTGGTGCGTAACCTGCCGGACGCTTTTCTCTCAGACCCGCAGACTTCGCCCTCTATCGTTTCATCGTTGATCGGTCTGAGCACGGACTGCGGCGAGCTGTACGAGATCACTGTCGAGACCATAGGCTATTTCAGCAGCGCGCTCGGCGATTTCGTCAATCCGCGCATCCCTCCGAATCCTGGCGATGCAGTTTTTCTCGCTTCGTCCGAGACCCTCGCTAGTGTTCTCTCGCCGCGCCGTCTGACTGACACTGGCTCTGCGCATGTCGGCAGTCTCCTTACCAGAAGCGCGGACGCCGTGCCCATAGTGCTCTCGATCAAGGATGTCGTCTCGACGCATCTGGCGATACTGGCTTCGACGGGCGCGGGCAAGAGCTATACAGCGGGCGTGCTCGTCGAAGAGCTGATGATGCCTTACAATCGCGCGTCCGTGTTGATAGTTGATCCGCACGGCGAATACGACACTCTCTCTTCGATTCAGGGCGACGAGCGTTTTCGTTCCCCTGAAGGTTATCAGCCCGAAGTCAAAATCTTTACGCACGACCGCATCAAGGTGCGCGTCTCTTCGCTGACGGAAGCTGACATCAAATATCTTCTGCCCGAAGGCACTTCCGATAAGATGCTGCATTACCTGTCGCAGGCCTATCGCGGCTTGACGGCGGGCGAGCGCGGCGAGCGCGGCCTGTGGGGTTATCAGGACTTGCGCGACGAAGTGATGAAACAGAAATACGGCGACGAGGACGGGCGCGGCGGCTCAAGCGGCAACATCGGCTCGATAGACGCGTTGCTATGGCGTTTGGATTCACGCTTTGACAGGCCCGACTCAATCTTCTCAGACACAGAGCACATCCCTTTGAGCGAGCTGTTCCAGCCCGGAAGGTGCACTGTGCTACAGCTCTCGGACATAGAGCAGAACGAGCAGCAGGTGGTCGTCGCGACACTTTTGCGCCGCGTCAACAAGGCCAGGGTTGCCACCGTGCGCGAGGAAGCAGAGCCGACCTCGGATCAATATCTTCCCTATCCTGTGTTCACTTTGCTGGAAGAGGCGCATCGCTTTGCGCCAGCGGGCCAGACGGTCGTCTCGACCAACGTGTTAAAGCAGATTCTCTCAGAGGGGCGCAAGTTCGGCGTCGGCATCGGCCTCATCACGCAGCGACCGGGCAAGCTCGATCAGGACGTGCTCTCGCAGTGCATGACGCAGATCATCATGCGCATCGTCAATCCGATTGACCAGGACACCGTCGCCAAATCTGTCGAGGGCGCGGGCCGGCAGCTCCTGGACGAGCTTCCCGCGCTGACCAAGGGGCAGGCCGTAATCTCCGGAGTCGGCGTCAACACGCCCGTCATGTGCCGTGTGCGCTCGCGCATCACACGCCACGGCGGCGAGACATTCGACGCCCCCGCCGAGTGGGCCAAGTGGCACACCGGCGAAGAAAAAGAGCGCCGCACACAGGACAATTCCGTGCTCATGAAACCCGAACCCGCCAAGAAACCCGAGAAGGTGCGCGGCATACGCATTTGAAGAGGCGACTATGTTATCCCCATTCATGGGAGCCCCTCTTGGTGTTTGCAACTGCGACTGGCTCGCCCGCTCTGCCTGTGCCGGAGAACCTTTATATCGAGAACATGATGGCAAGCATTACTGCGTGTTCCACTTCCCCGGGACGGAGAAAAGCGCGCCTTTTTATCAGGCTATGCAAAGGAAACTCAGCAGGGATGATTATAACTTTAGTGGCGTGTTTTTCCCTGATCCCGTCTTTTTTACTGAGGACTTCAAGAAGGTAGCAAATTTTTCCAGCGCCACTTTCCGCCAGGAAGCAAATTTTGCCACTGCTGTTTTCAATGAGGGGGCTGACTTTTCCAACGTCACATTCAAGGCCAAAGCCACATTTTTCAACGTAACTTTTAAAGCCGACGCAATTTTTAACTACACCGTCTTCAATGACGGGGCTGATTTTACTTATTCTACTTTCGAGGCTATGGCATCATTCTTATTTACCGTATTTAAAGATCAAGTGAGATTTGCAGGGGATACAGAGAGAAAGGTATTTAGTAAGCAATCCTGGCTGAATTTGCAGGAATCTATCTTCGAGAAGCCCGAACGGGTCGCTCTTCACACCCTCACCCTGAGACCACACTTTTTTCTCAGTGTGGATGCGCGTAAGTTCGAATTCATCAACGTGGAATGGAGTGGTAGTCTCGGCGAAGAGATCGAGAAGGCGTCCGCATTCGTTTCGTCGCCGCACAGACTATTATCAATAACGTGTCGGCAGCTGGCGGTTAATGCTGAAGAGAATCACCGCTATGAGGAAGCGTCTAGATTTCGTTACATGGCGATGAATGCGCGGCGCCTGGAAAGCCATCGTGGTTTCGCCCCCTGGCAGTTGAGCTGGTGGTACTGGCTGGCGAGCGGCTATGGAGAGCGTATTCCTCGTGCAATCGCGGTGCTGATTGGGCTCTGGCTACTCTTTGCCCTGCTTTATACGCAGGTGGGTTTTGTGCGCTGGGAGCCTAGACGGTCCAACGAAAAAGAAGCGATGATAGAGGCGCGCGATGAAGTAGGCGAGCCGTTGAATCGACCACGCGCGCGAGCACTGACGTACAGCCTTGGCGTGATGATGTTGCAAAAGCCTGAGCCGCGTCCGGCGACGATGGCGGCGCAGGGCTTCGTCATCCTTGAAACGATTCTCGGCCTGGTGCAGGCTGCGCTGATTGCGCTCGCCATCCGTCGAAAGTTTATGCGTTGATTTTGAAAGGAGACCTCTGCCTTTGAATACGGAATTACGAGATAGTTCATCCGCCTCAGGGAAGCTCGCCTGACTGGTCAGGACAGTCCGCTTTCTGCTAGTATTCGCGATTCTTTAATCGATTATAGCGCCTTCATCACTGCATGCTGTTTACAGAGCCATTATTCCTCTTCATCTTTCTGCCTGCGCTTTTAGGGTTGTATTTCAGCTCGCCAAGGGGCGCGCGTAATTTTCTGCTGCTCGCGGCCAGTCTCTTGTTTTATGCGTGGGGCGAGAGGACGTACGTCGCCATCCTGTTGTTCTCCATCGTGCTCAATTACCTGAGTGGTCTCGCAATCGGTCAAGCTCCCGCAAAGGGGAGACGGCGGCGATTGTTGCTGGTGGCCGCACTGGCGGGCAATCTGCTGCTCCTGATCGTGTTCAAGTACGCGGCTTTTCTGACGGCTAACCTCAATGGCCTGCTCGGACTGTTCGGCGTCGCGGGGCTTCCGCTGCCGCACCTGCGCCTTCCGATAGGCATCTCTTTTTTCACCTTTATGGGGATGTCGTATCTGATAGACATTTACCGGCGGCAGTTGGAGGCGGAGCGTAATCTCAATACCTTTGCACTGTACATCACGCTCTTTCCGCATCTGATCGCGGGGCCGATTGTGCGCTACTCAGATATTGCCAGGGAGTTAAGGGAGCGCTTCGTCAGCCGTCCGGAATTTGCCGAAGGCATCAGGCGTTTCATCATAGGCTTTGGCAAGAAGATGAT
>DATLMN010000126.1:0-2225 GCA_035537255.1 Pyrinomonadaceae bacterium
TGAGGTCTCGAAGGTGGCTACGCGCCACGGCCTCAAATATATCAACGAGGTCTGTCCGCAAGCGCACGAGGATGGTCTGGGCTTCGGGGTCGCCGAAGCGCACGTTATATTCGAGCACGCGCGGGCCTTCTTCTGTGAGCATCAAGCCGACGAAGAGAATGCCGCGAAACGGAAAGCCTTCATCGCGCGCGCCCTGTAACGTCGGCTCGACGACCTCGCGCACGACCCGCGCGCGCGTCTCTTCATCAAGCACTGAAGGGTCTGTGATTGCGCCCATGCCGCCGGTGTTCGGGCCAGTGTCATGCTCGCCGACACGCTTGTGGTCACGCGCGGCTGGCATCAACGCGTAATCGCGCCCATCTGAAAAAACTAGCAGCGAGGCTTCGCGTCCGACGAGCGCCTCTTCAATAACGATGCGGCTTGCGGCCAATGGGCCCACGACCGTGCCCGTCATCAAATCTTTGATCGCTTCTAAGCCCTCGGCACGCGTGCGCGCGACGACGACTCCTTTACCTCCGGCTAGCCCATCGGCCTTGATGACGACAGGAGAATCCGCCGAACCGAATTGGCCGCTTTCCAGAATCTCCTGCGCTTGATCGGCGGACTGTGCGACGGCGTAGCGCGCTGTCGGAATGTTGTGGCGTGCCATAAAATCTTTGGCGAAGGCCTTGCTCGATTCAAGGCGTGCCGCCGCCTGGCTTGCGCCCGCGATCAAGAGACCGCGCCGCTCAAACTCGTCAACGATCCCGGCGGCGAGCGGCGCTTCCCCGCCGACCACCGTCAGGTCTATCTTTTTCTCCTCCGCGAAGCGGCAGAGCGCTTGCGTGTCCGTCGCTTCGATGGAGACGCACTCGGCTTGCTCGGCTATTCCGGCATTGCCGGGCGCACAATAGATTGTGAGCGCGGGGCGCGCCCCTTTCCCCAGCGCCCAGACGAGCGCGTGTTCCCGCCCGCCGGAGCCTATGACGAGGAGTTTCATGCCGCTAGTTTCTCTCTTTTCTTCGGCGCAGATTCAACAAAATTTGTGCGCCGGATGCTGGCATGTTGCACGCGTCGCTGTCAAGCAAGTTGACGAACCGTCTGCTCAGAGCTTGACACATTTTTGTGATAGATATAATTTGCCTTATACATATCCGTCGTGATCCGATCACAGTCGTAGATGTGTCTTGTCCTACTTGATAAATGCTCGCAATACCTCGCTAGTCAGCATAAATAATTAATCGCGCGCCGCGCGGGCCACTCGTGCCCTCCGCAAGCAGTATTACTCTGGGGCGTCGCAAATGAACAACGGTGGGGATACCAACATGGCAGAAACTCAGGTCGTAAGCGAATCGAACGGAAAGTGGAGCCAGACTGAAACGGAGTTTCAGGATCGCACCATCAAGTGTGTGGATTGTGGAGAAGATTTCATCTGGACGGCAGGCGAGCAGGTGTTCTTTCACGATAAAGGACTCAAGAACGAACCGAAGCGCTGTAAAACCTGCAAGCAGGCGAAGAACGAGCGGCTCTCGGCCATCGCCGCCGCGCAGGCGACGGGCGTTCGTCAACGCATAGAAGTTTCCGTACAGTGCGCGCAGTGCGGGCAACAAACGACCGTTCCCTTTTATCCTTCGCAGGGACGACCCGTTTATTGCCGTTCATGCTTTCTTGCCGGACGCGAAGAGGACGGCGCAACTCTCTGAACACGTGTCGTCGCGGCACATGTTATGATGTGCGGCGACGACACCTCTCAAAAACATTCGACTCAAAATAATTCCCGGCGCATGGGTCACAGTCTGCGCCAACGGAACTACAGGCAGGCACACAAAGACGCGTGCGCCTCTCTGATGCGTTCCTGTGCGCTCTCTCTCTCAATCTCTCCTCTACTTTCTACTCATTAAGTGTTCGAGCCGGTACGCGCTTGATGGTGGCTCTCCTTGTTAAAGAGTCAAGACCATCTTTCTTAGAGTGCGGCGAGCTTCGATGATGAAAAGGTTGCTGTCCATACTACTGCCGTCTCTTGATAAAGCTCTCTGCTGAAGACATCGTGCGAAGCAGGGCAATCGCGCGCGCGTTTATTTATCTCTTGCGAATATTTATTTGAATAAAAAAAGGCTGGCCGAAAAAGCGGGCGGGGGCCTCCCACAGCCCCCACCCTAAGGCCACGAGTCCTCACCCCTCGCGACCACTTCGCTCACCGGGGAGGTGAACGCGCCCAGATTATGCAACACTGAACGCAAAGTTTC
>DATLMN010000127.1:0-7617 GCA_035537255.1 Pyrinomonadaceae bacterium
GA
This sequence comes from Pyrinomonadaceae bacterium, assembly GCA_035537255.1. GTDB lineage: Bacteria > Acidobacteriota > Blastocatellia > Pyrinomonadales > Pyrinomonadaceae > DASQYE01. The sequence continues at coordinate 3 of DATLMN010000127.1, forward strand.
CAGGGTTAATCCCTTCAATCAATTTATCGAAGTCATCGAGTGGCTGGACGATTCCGGCAACACGATGCTGTATCGTTTCCCCGTTGCGGATCAGGAGATTAAGAACGGAGCGCGACTCACCGTGCGCGAATCGCAGGTCGCTGTCTTCGTTTTTCAGGGACAGATCGCGGACGTTTTTCCGCCCGGCCTTTACACCATCGACGGCGGCAACACGCCGATTCTTTCAAAGCTCGGCGCTTGGAAATACGGTTTTAATTCTCCCTTCAAGGCCGAAGTCTATTTCGTCAACACAAAGCAGTTCACCGACCTCAAGTGGGGCACGATGAATCCGATCATGATGCGCGACGCCGATTTCGGGATGGTACGCCTGCGCGCCTTCGGCATCTACTCGATTCGCGTCGCAGACCCGCGCGCCTTTATCAAAGAGGTCGCGGGCACGAACGGGAAGTTCGATACCGAAGACATAGAGGGCCAGTTGAAGCGCACGCTCGTCAGCGGCTTTACGGATGCGCTCGGCGAATCAAAGATCGCTGCGCTCGATCTAGCCTCCAACTATGACGAGCTGGGCCGCTTCGGTCGTACCAAACTCAACGAGGAGTTCAAAGCGTTCGGCCTTGAGCTGACCAAGTTCATCATCGAGAACATCTCTCTTCCGCCCGAGGTCGAGGCGGCGATGGACAAGCGAACTTCTATGGGCGTGATCGGCGATGTTGGTCGCTACGCGCAGTTCCAGGCGGCGGACGCCATGCGCGACGCGGCGCAGAATCCTTCGGGCGGCGCAGGCACTGGCGCAGGGTTAGGCGCAGGCTTCGCCATCGGCCAGCAGATGGCCGGAGCAATGGCGGGCGCTATGAATCCGCAACAGCAGCACCAGCAAAACACCCAGGGCGGAAGCCCGACCGGCTCTGCGACCACCAAGTGTCCGAAGTGCGGTGCGGCCAACGCCGGCACGCCGAAGTTCTGCAACGAGTGCGGCGCGAAAATGGAGGTCACAAGCGAGACCACACCGTGTGTCAAATGCGGCGAGAGTCTTCCGGCGGGCGCGAAGTTCTGTAACCACTGCGGGGCCAAGCAGGAGAAGGCAAAGTGTCCGAACTGTCAGGCAGAGGCCGCGCCCGGCGCTAAGTTCTGCAACGAGTGCGGGACAAAGCTGGACGCCGGTGCAGAGCCTCCAGCACAGCCAGCCGCTTGATCTTGCTTTGAAAATATCAACCTGCTTTGGAGCGTTGAGTCTCGCCTGAGTTGCGCTCAACGCTCCAAACTTTTTCCGTTCCGTAGTCTCCTCAAAGTCAAAGCATCCGAACATAGGGCCGTCAGCGTAATTCACATATCGAAAGCGGAACGGCCTGAAGCGAAGCGCCTGGACCGCTACACTTTCATCTTCGTTCTCTATAAGGCTTAAGTACTGAAGCATCGTTGGCTGCAACGGAGCGCGGGATGTTATTCTTCGGCTATCCCCTGCGAAAAAGAGTTTGATAGCCGCGACGAGGAGACTAAGAACTTTTATGCTCAGACGTATGAAGGAGGCGCGCCGAGTTGTCATCACGGGTATGGGCTGCGTGACGCCCATCGGCATCGGTCGTGAAGCCTTCTGGCGCGCACTGCAACAGGGCGAGAGCGGCATTCGCCGCATAGAACAGTTCGATATCACGGATTCGCCCGTCAAGATCGCCGCAGAGGTGCAGGGCTTCGACTGGCAGGCCGAGCTTGATCCGAAGGATCGCAAGCACGTGGCGCGCACAGTCCCGCTGGCTCTACGCGCGGCGCGCGAGGCGATTGATGATGCGGGGATTCATACCAGTGATCTCTCTTTGCAGGAGCGCCGCGAGATAGGCGTCGTGCTCGGCACTGGCGGCGGAGGACTGGCCTTCACCGAGCAGCAGTACGAATATCTCTACGTTGGCCCACGCCACAAGGCTAGCGTCTATACTATTCCCTCATCGACGCACGGCGGACTCTCCAGCGAGCTTTCGATGGTCTTCGGCTTGCGCGGCCTGTCGCACATAGTCTCTACGGGTTGCACCAGCTCGACGGACGCGATTGCGTATGCGGCCCAGCACATCGCGCTGGGCCGTCAGGAGATGATGATCGCGGGCGGCGTCGATGCGCCGCTTGCGCCTGGCATCCTCGCCGCGTTCAATCTCATGACCGTGCTGACCAGAGAGTGGAACGACGATCCCGCAAGAGCATCGCGCCCCTTCTCTCGTGATCGTTCAGGGATAGTGCTCGGCGAGGGCGCTTGGATTTATGTGCTCGAAGAGTACGAGCATGCCGTCAAGCGCGGCGCGCGCGTTTATGCGGAAGTCACCGGCTATGGCGCGACGTGCGATGCTTATCATCGCGTACGCCTTGAAGAGAGCGGAGACGAGCCCGCGCGCGCCATGATGATCGCGATGGAGGATGCCGGGCGCTCTCCTGCGGAGATTGATTACGTCAATCTTCACGGCACATCGACGGTGCTCAACGACCGCATCGAAACGCACGCGCTCAAGCTCGCCTTGAAAGAGCGCGCCGCGCACATCCCTATGTCCGCGACGAAATCGCAGATCGGCCACCCGCAGGGAGCGAGCGGCGCGGCGGGCCTCAGCGCAGCGCTCTGCGCGATGCAGACCAGCATTATTCCCCCGACGATCAATCTGGACGTGCCCGATCCCGAATGCGATCTGGATTACGTTCCACAGCGAGCGCGCGAGCAGAGAGTGCGCGTCGCGCTTTGCAATTGCATCGGCTTCGGATCAAAGAACAGCGCGCTGGTCATCGAAAAAGTCTGAAGCGCGCCAAGGGCTGAAAGCTGTAGGCTCACATGGCCTCTAAAGCTGCATTATGTTTGAGCGTTTCAAAAAGCGTAGCTATGAGCTTGAGCATCTGGACAAGGGCGACTATACGCCCGAAGAGTACGAGGGATGCATCGTCGAGTTGCAGCGCGTCAATAAGTACCTTGGCGATGCGCGCGCTCTGCGCCGTTCATTGCTTGAGGAGATCGAGCGCGCACGCCTTCAGAGTTTTTCCGTGCTGGACGTGGGCGCTGGCTCAGGCGAGTTGCTGCGCGTGACTGCCCGTTGGGCCAAGCGCACCGGAAGAGAGGCGGAGCTTGTCGGACTTGAGCTAAACGCGCGTTCGGCGCGGGCGATACTCGAAGAGTCAAAGGCGTTCCCTTCGATCCGTGCGGTGCGCGGCGATGCGCTCAGGCTTCCCTTCGATGATTGCCAGTTTGACTACGCGATCTGCTCGCTCTTTACGCATCACTTCAGGGACGAGGGCGTGATCGGTATTTTAAGTGAGCTGCGGCGTGTGGCGCGTCGTGGCCTCTTTGTCATAGACCTGCATCGTCACGCGCTGGCCTACCTTCTTTATACAACCGTGGGCCGCATCTTTTTACAGAACCGTTTGATACGCGAAGACGGTGCGCTCTCCATCCGGCGCAGCTTTCGTCCAGCAGAGCTTTGCGAGCTGGCAAGGCGCGCGGGTCTTTTGAATGTCACGGTCGAGCGTCGCTTTCCGTTTCGTCTGGTGCTCAGTGCGGACGGCTCTTCGCGCGATGCTTTAAGCACACTGATGGTCACAACAAGCCCGCGCTCCTTGGAAGATAAAAGCGCCGCTGGCGAAAGTTTTGTCAGAAGATAAGAGCAGCATTATGAGATGAGAGCAGCATGAGCGTTTCATCGGACAGTTATGATGTGATTGTTGTCGGCGGCGGCCCGGCGGGAACAAGCGCGGCGATTCACCTGGCAACGCAGGGCGCGCGTGTGCTGCTTGCGGAGCAAAAGAAGTTTCCCCGCGCAAAGCTGTGCGGCGAATTTATCTCGCCCGAATGTCTGGATCACTTTCAACGCTTAGGCGTGATGGACAGCATGATTGAAGCGGGCGGTGCGCGCCTTTCAGAGACGCTCTTTTATGCGCGCAGGGGCGCGAGCGTCAATGTGCCGTCCGCTTGGTTCGGCACACAGCAAGCGGTGGCGCTCGGTCTGAGCCGCGCAGAGATGGACGAGCGCCTGCTGCGACGCGCGAGCGCCGCCAGCGTCTTCGTGCTTGAAGATGCGCGTGCCACTGCTCTTTTGATGGAAGGTGACGTGGTGCGCGGCGTGCGCCTGAAAGTCTGCGGGCAGGAGGTGCGCGAGTACAACGCGCGCGTCACTTTGGACGCGACGGGCAGGGCGCGCTCTCTGGCGCGTTACGTCAAACGGGAAGCGCACAATACAACGCACAAGCGCGCGCCGCTCGTCGCCTTTAAGACGCATCTTGAGGGCGCGCGCGGGAATCCGCTGCACTGCGAAATCTATTTCTATCGCGGAGGCTACGGCGGCTTAAGCTCCGTCGAGGGGGGCTTGAGCAATCTCTGTTTTATCGTCTCTGCAAATGATGTGCGGGCGCGTGGCGGAGATGCCGATAGAGTCTTACGCGAGGTCGTTATGACCAACGCCCGCGCAAGCCATACGCTTCGGGAAGCAAGACCGGCCACGGAGTGGCTCGGCGTGGCGCTGGAAAGCTTCGGACGGCACGAAGTTGTGCCCGCAAAGGGGTTGCTGGCCGTGGGCGATGCGGCCTCTTTTATCGATCCGTTTACCGGCAGCGGGATGCTGATGGCGCTTGAGAGTGGTGAACTGGCCGCACAAAGCGTAGCGCGTTGGCTTGACGCTCGTGGACAAAAGCCTTTGTCCTTTGATTCTCTGGGCAGTGATTATCGCGCGCTCTACCTGAAACGTTTCAATGCGCGCCTGAGAATCTGCGCTCTGCTACGCCGTGCGGCTTTCGTGCCGGGACTCGCAGAGGCGGCGATCCTCGCGTGCGGGGCGAGCACACATCTGCGGCGCAGACTGGCGCGCGCCACTCGTCGTCCGCCGCTCAAAAGCTTGGGCGGACGTGGAAGCGCCGAGACTTAAAAAGTTTTTGGGCCAAAAGCTAAAGGCGCACGCCTAAGTTGGATAATTGAGTATGCGGCGCATCGAGATTCACCACAGAGACACAGAGCGCACAGAGGGAACACAGAGAGTTGAGAGATTCAAGCCTCTGTGTGATCTCCGTGTCCTCTATAGTCTCTGTGGTGAATAGCAACTTCCTTCAAACTCAATCTCAAACTGACCCACTACGGAAAACGATATAGGACTTGCCACAAGCATGTATTTTGCGGTACAAAGGCGACGCGCTCGTTGAAGAGATTGCTCCTGGTGATTAAAGTGGCTTCAGGCTCAGAGTTTGTTGGGCCAGCTTATCTCCCGTCTGTCGCCTGCGGAGCAGGCTTTAACTTTGAAGCGAACCAGTTCCATTTTCGCACCCGTCGCGGGCTTTATCACTAAAGGCTCGGGCGGGCTCGTCTCACAAAAGATGGGACGAAACTTCCAACTATTCTAAGATCAGTTTTTCTAAGGAGTATACGATAATGCGTGCGTTCCCTCCGCAATGGCAGTCGGTCTGCGTCCGACTCCTGTCTCTTTGTGCAGCGATCATCTTTACGGCGTCGGCTGTGATGGCCCAGGCGCAATCGAATGCCGCAGACCTGCGCGGTTATGTGCGTGATCCGGCGGGCGCGGCCATCGCGGGCGCAGTCGTCACTGTGCGCAACACGGCCACCAACGTTACACGCGAGGCGACCTCGAATGACGACGGCCTCTACCAGATTACAAATCTTCCGCCGGGCGACTATGAGGTGACGGTCGAGGCTGCGAACTTCAAGCGCGCCGTTGTGCCCGATGTGAAGCTCACGGTCGGACAACGCGCGGATTTGGATGTCCCTTTGGAGCTGGGCGAGCTGGGCGCAACCGTCACGGTCTCCGGCGCGACCACTGATGTCGTAGAGACTTCGCGCACGGCCGTCGCGACCACAGTCGATCAGCAGCGCATCGATAACCTTCCGATCAACGAACGAAACTATCTATCGTTCGCACTCACGACCTCGACGGTTTCGCGCGACAATACGCGCCCGATTGGCCCTGCGCCGACTACGGGGTTGAACTTCGGCGGCCAGCGCGGTCGCTCCAACCTCGTGCAGGTTGACGGCGCGGATCATACGGACAACTCGGTCAACGCGGCGCGCTCGACCGTCTCGCAGGAAGCGGTGCAGGAATTTCAGGTCGTGACCAATTCGTTTGCGCCGGAGTTCGGGCGCACCGCTGGCGGTGTGGTCAACGTCGTCACCAAGAGTGGCACGAACGATTTTCACGGCAACGTCTTCGGCTTTATCCGCCACAGAAGCTTTCAGGCGCGCAACGCTTTCGCGCCGATTGAAGACCCGCCGTTTACGCGCGCGCAGTACGGCGCGACGCTCGGCGGCCCATTCAATAAAGACCGCACCTTTTTCTTCTTCGCTTTCGAGCAGCGCCGTCGTCAGGAATCAGGGTTTTTCACCAGCGATGTGACGCAGAACCTGACCAGCTCTGTGACCATCGCCGGTCAAACTTTCCGCAACATCTCGCCGGCACAGGCCACTTACATCAATACGCTGGTCGGCGCGGGCGCGACGGCGCTGGCCGTCCCCTACGCTTTTCTGGCATCGAGCGGCGGCTCGACGGGCTTGAACGGAACGAACCCGCTGCTGATTTTCCCTGGACTCGCAGCCCTGACGCCGATCACACCCGGCACACAGGTCGGCGGGCGCTTTCTACTGTCAGGCGCGCCCGTGCCCGTCGGCACTGTCAACGCCCTGGGCCAACCCATAGCGTTTCGTCCGCTCAACCTTCTGCAAAGAGTCTTTCCGGTGACGGAGAATACTTCGTTCACCTCTTTCCGTTTAGATCACCAGATCAACAAGAACAATCTCTTTACTGTCCGCTTCGGCTATAACCCGAGCGAGATTGCCGGCATACAGGTCGAGTCGCAGAATCAGTCTCTGGGCCAGAACGATGTCTCGCGTACGGGTTTTCAGAAGCTGCGCGATTATTCGCTCGTCGCGACGCTCAACTCTACTTTGTCGAACACGATGGTCAACGAGCTGCGCTTTAACTTCGGCGAGCGCCGCGCACTGTTCAAATCGCAGAACGGCGATGCCGCAGCCTTCAACATCACCGGCACGGCCTTTATCGGCAGAGAGCTTTTCTCGCCCGTCCAGCGCACAGAAACGCGCTACGAATTTACCGACACGCTGAACATGATCGTCGGCAACCACACTCTAAAGTTTGGCGGCGACGCGGCGTTCATTCGTATCCCGAGCGCGATCTTCGAGCTGAACTTCGCGGGGCTCTTTAACTTCGGCGGCCAGAATCCTTGCGCGCTCGTCTCTGCGCTGTGTACGACGCCTGGACTGCCAGCGCCGCCGGATTTGACGCCCGTGCAGCAGTACGGCCTTGGCTTCCCCTCCAGCTTTATTCAGGGGTTCGGCAATCCCGTCAGCTCGCTCAAGAACACTCCACTGGCCTTCTTCGTTCAGGATTCATGGAAGATCAGGCCCAACCTGACCTTGAACTACGGTTTCCGCTACGACGTGGAATTGACAGAGCAGATCGCTCCCGTGCCGTTCCGCGATCCGCTCTCCGGAATCAATCTCTCGGAAAATGATATTCTCGCCGCGCAGAATGCGCTGGGTGTCCAGCAGGGCTTTCCGCGAGATAAAGACAACTGGGCCCCGCGCTTTGCGATAGCCTGGGACCCGCAGAATAACGGCAAGACAGTGATTCGCGCCGCC
>DATLMN010000128.1:0-3229 GCA_035537255.1 Pyrinomonadaceae bacterium
CGTCCTCTTGCGCGCGGATGAAGCAGGTGAGGCAGTAGTCGCTGCGGCGGGCGGACTGATGATTCAGATCATGCCCGGCGCTGATGAAAAGACCGTCGCGGCCATCGAGTCGAGTGTCAGCCAAACGCCGCAGACGACGACGATGATACGCGAAGGCGCGCGTCCCATTGATCTGTTACGCAGCGCGCTTGGGCCAATCGACTTTGAAATTCTGGATGAGCGCCCTGTCAGTTTCGCTTGCCCCTGCTCGCACGAGCGCGCACGGTCACTGATCTCTTCGATTGATAGACAGGAATTGGAAGCGATGCTGCGCGAGGATCGCGGCGCGGTGATGACCTGCCACTTCTGCAACGAGTCCTACCGCATGGACGAGGCTGAACTGGAAAGCATTCTTCAACAGCAGTAACCAGTGAAGAGTTAAAAAGAGCGGCATGCAAGCTTAATGTCTTGCATGCCGCTCTTCTTTAAGAATAACTGTTCTCTTATTTGGTCGGCGGATTGTTGAGGAGCAACATGTCGTAGTTGCCCTGATCGCGGTTGTGGCTGTCGAGCGCGCCGAAGGTATCGGAGGTCTCTTCGAGCATCTGCTTGGTCATGGCGATGGAATCGCTCAGCTGCTCGAAGTCGAGCGCGGAGACGCGTTCGGGTGTGGGCAGCGTCACGACCTGATCGTTGACGAGACCGAAGAAGTTTTCGATGGACTGCAACTGTCCTTCGACCAGCTTGACGGAGCGCTCAAGATCATTGAAGGCGGCGACGCGGCGTTTGAGAATTTCGACGTTGGCCTGCTGCACGCGACGCGCGCGCTCGTCCCCGGCGCTTTCGACGGCGCGCTCTGCCTGCGTTAATTGATTCTGCACCGCCTGCCGATTGATCGAGCGCAGGTGATTTTTGCGACGACGATAAACGTCCAAGAGGTCTACGAAATCTTCCCAGCGTTGATCCAGGCTCTGAATGTTGGTGGGAATCTCTTTCGTGCCCGCGAACTTTTTATAGTTCGAGTAAATCTGATTCTTCATCCAGCGCAGGTACTCTACGGCTTCGCGCTCGCGCGGGTCAAAGCCCTTGATCATCTCTTCGCGCTGGCGGTCGCGCAACTGCCGCAGACGCTTTTTCTCTCTGCCATCGACAAGGCGTCGATAGATCGTGCTGGCCGGCACGGCGGCTAGGTACAGTCCCTCTGCGGCGATTGCCGCGCCTAAAGGGATGATGGATTGAGTGTAGGCGGCAGCAACGGCAAACCCCGCCATGCCCCAGAAGTTGACGGGTTCTTTGAGCGCCTCTTTTAAGTACTGAAAATTGATCTTGGAAAAATCAGCCATCGCCGTGAATCAAAACAGATAACAGTTATTCAAAAGGACGCAACGCGACCGTTTATTTTGCGAGCGAGTGCGCGGCCTTCTGTGCCTGCGAGAAAAAAAGCTCGCGTATCTCCGCACGCGGTCTTCTATCCGCCCGTACTGGTTTCGCCCTTCGCCGGTAAAGCGTCAGGAGTCTTAGCGCCGGTGGCGCTCGGCAGCAGTCCCATCTCGCGCTTGTATTCGAGCAGCTTGTCGGTCAACTGCATATCCATCGCCTCGCGCTCGATCTCCTGCATCTGAGTATCAACAGATGCTGCGCCAAGCTGCATCTTGGCTTCGGCTGCCGCCGCGCGTCGGTCTATCTTATCGCGCATCTCGTTAAAGGTCGAAGCATCGTCGCCGAGATTGAACGTCTCCATCGTCTGCGCGAGCTGCTCTTGCAGCTTGGCCTGCTTCGATTGATTGATGAGCTGCATCGCTTCGGCAGTACGCTTCTGCATTTGCAGCACATAATTATCGCGCGCCTTGAGTGCCTGCTTGGATGCCAGGTTCGCATGTTCGAGTTGCTGCGAGGTTTTTTGCAGATCGACCTGCGCCTGCTGTAGCTGTCCGATGTAGGCCGTAGCAATATCGTCGCGCCCCATTTTGACGGAAGCCTTGATCTTGGAATCAAGATCGACGACCTGCGATTCAAGCCGCTCTTTACTGCGCGCGAGCAGTTTTTCCGTCGCCATAACCTGCGCGACGGAGTTGTTCAATTCCGGCACGCGGTCGCGCATGTCGCGTATCGTCTGCTGTAGGATGAGTTCGGGGTCTTCTGTTCTCTCCACAATGCCGCCGAACAGCGCCCGCATCGAACGCTTTACTCTAGCCCAAAGTCCCATCTCTTCTCATTCCTCCAGCACGAATTAAAGTCTATCGTCTACGCTCTTCTCTTTGCCGCCGTCGGCCTGCGATCCTCTTTCAACAGTCAAAAGCGCCTTTGGTTGTACGACGGCGCGTGCGACGTTGTTGCAAATTAGCACCACCGACCGAAGTATAGCAGGAGTCGTGTATCCGCCGCCAGAAAACAGAAGGGAGGCCCGAGTGCCCCCAGCTTTTACTGGCCGCTTCGGCCTAAGGCCTCCTGCCCTTGAAGGCTTTCGACGAACTTCCCTATGTCGCGCCGGTAATGCATACCGTCCCAGTGTATTTCGCGCACCGCGCCATAGCAAAGCGCCAGCGCTCCTTCCAGAGTCGAAGCCGTGGCCGTCACATTCAGCACGCGCCCGCCCGCGACTAGCCACTGGCCCGAAGCAGAGCGAGCAGTTCCGGCGTGGAAGATGCGCACGCCCTCTTGCTCAAGGCTTGCGCGTTCCAAGCCTTCGATCTGCGCGCCCGTCTCCGGACGTAAGGGATACCCGCGCGCGGCGAGCACTACACAGGCGGAAGATTCGTCAGCCCATTTGATGTTGAGGTCTCGAAGGTGGCCGCGCGCTATGGCCTCGAATATATCTAGGAGGTCTGTCTGCAAACGCACGAGTATGGTCTGGGCTTCGGGGTCGCCGAAGCGCACGTTATATTCGAGCACGCGCGGGCCTTCTTCTGTGAGCATCAAGCCGACGAAGAGAATGCCGCGAAAAGGAAAGCCTTCATCGCGCGCGCCCTGTAGCGTCGGCTCGACGACCTCGCGCACGACCCGCGCGCGCGTCGCTTCGTCAAGCACTGAGGGGTCTGTGATCGCGCCCATGCCGCCGGTGTTCAGGCCTGTGTCATGCTCGCGGACACGCTTGTGGTCGCGCGCGGCGGGCATCAGCGCGTAATCGCGCCCATCTGAAAAAACTAGCAGCGATGCTTCGCGTCCGACGAGCGCCTCTTCAATAACGATGCGGCTTGCGGCCAATGGGCCCACGACCGTGCCCGTCATCAAATCTTTGATCGCTTCTAAG
>DATLMN010000129.1:0-12609 GCA_035537255.1 Pyrinomonadaceae bacterium
CAAGCGAAGCCTGGACGAAGAGCTGACCGAAGTTGATCGAGACAAGCTGCTTAGTCTGCTGCAAACTTACGGCGACCTACAGAGCAACTATGTCTATGCCGGATCGACGCGCTCCGGCTGTGAATACGACCTGACGGTCGCACAGGCCTGTTAGCCAAGCTGCAAGCTGGTCGAAGCGATTGAATGTGCGTCCCGTTTCGTCTCGCAGGAAAAGTTCAAGCCGGTTAGTTCGAATATCTACGCGAACCGTCGTGAATCGCCCAGACATGGCGACCGCCGGTTCCAATCCAGCGTCGACTGCACTGGTGGGCGGCGTCCCACTACTCTTGCGAATGCACCCGCCGAATGCGATGCAAGTCACGAAGAGCACGGAGATGATTCCCCGTATAAGGTTCATTCTTTCAGAGTCGCCCAGTGCTGGAATTAACCCGCGCCGAGCATGCAGCATCCAACCTGATTTGTAAACACAATGATGAAAGAGATGCTATCAAGGCGTCGGGTTGAATGAGTTGTCAGGCGCGGCCATCAGCGGAAGGACCGACTGTTGAAACATGAATTTACGTGAGTATCCATAACACCCCTAGAGACACCCCAACAATAAGAAACAAAAATCCAAACAACAGCAGAAGCAGGGATAACAAATGAATGTCAGGAGTTTGTCTGATCTTTAGTTCACTGTGATTCAAGTCTTCGATAATGGTTTTGATATTTCTCGTTACCTTCCTCCATAACATTGCTCCATAAATAAAAACCGAACCCAATGCTATGCTAATTGCAATTGGAAGCAGTAAAGAAATTTTGATGTATTGCACATCAGTATTCTTCAAATAGAAACCAACAATAACGCCTGTCAGCACATAAAAGAACGCATTTGTCTTCAAACCTAAGTCTAAATAATATTTATAGAGATCAACGTGGGTTTCATACTCTCTCCATTGAACCTCTGTGCGTTGCAATTCCCTCTGTGCAGCCTCCGCTTCTCTCTGTAGGACCTGTGCTCTACTCCACCATATAACATTAGAGTTCGGTGACTCTAACACTATCTCTTCTGTTCGCTGGCCTGTTTGTTCAAGCTCATGGTCGCGGACTCCTTGCATCTTGATACTACGTTCTAACGCAAACGAATCAGGCCAGTCGTCAAAATCAGCAATTTCTACACCATCTACAATAAGCGTATAAAGATTTTCTTTTGGGAAATTATTTAGACGTATGAGGCACTTCTTTCCTTCAAAATCAGTGACATAAGGATACTCTGGGTTTGTCCCTTTTCTCCAAATCACGTTTTCTCCAAAATAATTTTTAACTTGCGCACTCATTTACTCATGCTCTCTTTATAGGTCAAACTTCTTGCTTATCCCAGCATTTGTTCTATAAGAGCCTCTAATTATAGCTTCATATATTGCATCTCCTTCAAGCCCATCGTCTTTAGCCTTCTGAACGCAATGTTCGAACGTCGGGCCATCAGGATTATTATATTTAGCTATATCTAATTTTCGCAAATCTTCAACCTCGTGTGGATTAGGCATCATATAGCGTGCACCCAAGCGTGCCCCGTGCCGTATTCGCCAAGATTGTTCTGCCCTTCCTCGTAAGGAAAGACCTTGTCTAATCCACTTTTCATTCAATGCAGGGATGCAGGAAACAACTTCCAAATACCACCATCGTATTTCTGCATTTGTCATCATATTATAAGACTATATATCGAATTCATCCCAACAACTTGAATTAGCAACTATCCCTAAGGCTTATAATAAATCAAATCGCCTTATTTTGAGGGTTATCTAGAATTCATTCAAGATCGCAATGTCGTAATCGAAATCAAACTAAACATAATTGATAAGCGCCTAACACCCGAATTAACCGGGCGCGGAGACAACTAACCATCCCTTCAAGTTGTCGGATGAAAGCCAAGCTAATTCGCGCTCCGGTTGAATGAGTTGTTAGATAGCGCTCTGCATTAGAATTTACTGGGATATATTTACCCAACTTTTAACTTCGGTCTCAGAATGGTGAGTAATATGGAAACCAAGACCGTAACTATTGTGACCATTATTGCCCAATGACGAAATGTCCACGGCCTTTTATCTTTCGTCCAAAGATTGGCTACGCCCCGAATGAAAATCGGATATACAGACAAAAAAGTAATGAAAAGAGCAAGACCCAAGGCAATTATAGGCGGGAACACATCTTCAAAAACATCTTCCAAGGTGGGGCTTATTCCGAAGACATACCCAACTGTACCAAGTGCTGTCCAAACATTAACTCGTTTTACATTTACGTCATTCATGCTAATAATCTTCATCTGCAAGAAGAGCCATCTAACTATCATTAGGCCGCCATTAGCGGTATTTTTCGATTGGGGGCGACTTTTCCCGCCATTGGCGGCCTGATGCAACGAAAGCCAGTAAATTACCGCTCGGAGCGGCCTCAGCCATCTTAATTATTACCCTATTTTGAGTTCTTAGAGAACGCGCTCGCGCTCTTCCCGGTCAGGGCTTGGGCGGGCGTTTGTCGTTGGGGACGGCGCGGGGAATGTCGCCGTCGTCGAGGACTACGGGCGTGTCGGGCGAGTTTTGAAGCTTGGGCTTGCCGCCGCCCAGCACCGGCGGAAGTTTGGGGCGTGGAATAGTGACTGTGGCGAGGCCGTCCGTGCGCTTGAGGATTGCGCCGCCGCGCCCTGCGACCCAGATGTCTGTGCCGCCGTGATAGGCGACCGCGAACAGAGAGACGCTTGTATAAGTCATCTGCGGCTCCCACGTCTGGCCGCCGTTCTTTGTCCGCAGCACTCGCCCCTGCTCGCCGGAGACGAGCGCATCGTCACGGTCAGCCACTCCGATGGCGAAAAGGTTCGTGTCTATCCCGCTCTCCTGATCCTTCCACGTCGCGCCGCCGTCGTCCGTGCGAAGGATAATGCCATGAGCACCGACAGCGTAACCTCTTTCGGCGTCGGCGAAGTCCACTGCATAGAGCCACTCTTTCAAGTGCGTTTTGACCTGTGCCCAGGTCTCGCCGCCGTCCGTCGTGCGCAGGATTGTGCCCTTCGAGCCGACCGCGACGCCTCTCCTTTCATCCACGAAATGAACGTCCTCAAGCCATGCGAGCGTGTTTGTGACCTGCAAGTGCCAGGTCTCGCCGCCGTCCGTCGTATGCAGAAGAGTGCCGCGCGCGCCGCTGATCCAGCCCTGTTTGGGCCCACTAAAGTTTATCCCGAATAAATCCTGCCTGGTCTCTGAGAGCACAGGCGACCAGGTCACGCCCCCGGTCGTGGAGTGAAGAATCGTGCCACGTTCTCCGACCGTCCAGCCCTCGCGCTCGCTTTGGAACACGACGGCGTTTAAGCGCACAGCAGTTCCGGACGGGCGCACAGTCCAGTCTTTTCCGCCAGAGCCCGTGTAGAGAATCTTGCCGCGCGCGCCTACAGCCCAGCCATGATCGCCGTCCAGAAAAAAGATGTCCGACAGATCATCGCGCCCGCCTTCTGTCAGGCGCTTCCACTGTATTCCGCCGTCGTCCGTGCGCAGCACTAGACCGTCGCTCCCGGCGGCCCATCCAGTATCGCCGTCTGCGAAATAGACTGTCACCAGGCGCGGATTGGTGCGTATGTTGACGGCCAGCCAGGTCGTGCCGCCGTCCGCAGTCGTCAACACAACGCCGCCGTCGCCCGCGATCCATCCGTGCTGCTTGTCCGGAAAATTTATGCTGAAGAGGTCTGCGTTCGTATAAGCATTGACGGGCGTCCACGTCATGCCGCCGTCGTTGGTGCGAAAGATACGACCGCCGTAGCCGACCACCACGGCGCGCGCCGCAGAGATAAAAGCGATGCTTGTCAGCGGGAAGTCGCCGAGCCCCGAGTGCTTCTTCCAACTTTGACCGCCATCGTCAGTCGAGAGCAGTGTTCCATGATCGCCGACGATTGCGCCGCGTCTGACGCTAAAAAACGAGACCGAGAAGAGATGCGCCTTAACGTCGCTTGTCTGAGCTTTCCATGTCAGGCCGCCGTCAGTGGTGGCGACGATACTTCCATGCGTGCCGACGGCCCAGCCGCGCGAAGGGTCTTCGGGCGCGAAGGTGACACTGTAAAGATGCTCTTTTGTATTGGTGGCCCGGAGCGTCCACTTCTCGCCGCCGTTCGTGGTCGTCAAGACGACACCGCGCGCTCCGACCGCGACAGCCTTTTCCTCATCTTTGATATACAGGCCGTAGAGCGTCGTGTTCGACGGTGATTTCTGCGTCTCCCATGCGAAACCGCCGCTCTTCGTACGAACAATCGTGCCGTCCGAGCCGACGGCCCAGCCCGTCTCTTTATCTTTGGCGAAACTTATGGAGTAGATGGTATTGCCCTGCGGCAGAGGATTCTGCCACTGCCAGCCGCGCATCTGCGCTCGGACGCTCTGACCTCCTCCCGCGAAGAGATTTAAGACGAGCGCGCAGAGCAGAAACACTATGATCGTCGAGCCGCGTCTTAATGCGCGTTCGTCGCTGACTTGAGCCTTGGATGAAAGGGGCGCAAACATCTGATTGTACTTCGGCGGACTCGACGCGCGAGTCTCCAAAAAAGAAGAACCGACGTGATCTTTAAGAGAGGATTATAAAGGCGTTGAGGAGCGAAAGCTAATCGCCGCAGAAGATTCGAGCGATGGAAGATTATTTTGATTTACCGTTGCTTTTAACCTAAATCAACCTGACAAGCTTTACTAACCTGATAAGCCTTCGTCCGTTACCTCGACCGTGCCGACGCGATCAACGGCATCCCTGAGGACGCTCTCGTCAACGCGACCGAGCGCGGCGATGCGGCGCGCGGCGCGATCTGCTGCCTCCTGTATCACGTGCCCGGCGTGTCCCTTGGCCCACTCCCAGTCAACTTTATGCGCGCGCACAGCCGCGTCAAGCCTAGCCCACCACTCAGGGTTAGACTTACGTCGAAAGCGACCCGACATCGTCTCGACGACATAGCGCGAATCAGTGACGACACGCACGCGGCAGGGTTCATTCAGGGCTTCCAGGCCAAGCGCGGCGGCGGCTATCTCCGCCTGCTGATTGGTCGCCGTGCCCAGATAAGTCCCGACCGCCCGCCACACTCCGCGATAGCCAAGGAGCGCAACAGCGGCCGCGCGCGTTTGAGTCTGACCGTTACCCAGACTCGACCCATCACAAAAGATCGTCACAGCCTTGGAGGTTGGAGGGCGGAGGGATGAGGGATGAAGTACAGGCGATCCGCTTTTCTTATTCATCCCTCATCCCTCTGCCCTCATCCCTTCGTTGTTGCGCTCGATGTGGATGATGTGATCGACGGATTCCGCGAAGGTGTCGTCGTGAGAGATGACGAAGAGCTGATCGAAGTGGCGTATCTGTCCGATCTGCTGCGCGAGTCGCTCGCGGCGCTCGGCGTCCATGTTGACGGTCGGCTCGTCGAAAAAGGCCAGGCGAATATCCGAGAGCTGCTTTAAGAGGGCGAGCCGCACGGAAAGGGCAGCGGCCATCTGCTCGCCGCCGGAAAGATTTTGAAAGGGGCGCTCGTGGCCCTCTTCTTCAAGGATGATCTCGTAATCGCGCGACCAGCGCAGAGCGCGACCGGCATCGCCCGTGATCTCGCGAAACAACTGGTTGGCCTCTATCGAGATGTTGTAAAGATAGCTCTCGGTGATCAGCGGCCCGGCCTTCTTCAGAGTGTCGCGTATAAACTCCGTCGTCTCGTCCAAACCTTCCAGCTTCTCGCGCGTGCGAAATTCATCGCGCATCCTGTCACGAACTTCCTTGAGACGCGCAAGCTCTGTCGAGAGGGAAGACTCGCGAAGCTCTGCCGCTTCGAGCTTGGCGCGTGTGGCGGCGCTCTCGCTTGTGACTGCGGAAAGGCGCGCACGCTCTTCCGCGTGCTGCTCGCGATTGTAAGCAAGGGTCGCGCTCTCATGCGCGCGGCGCGCTTCTTCAGTTTCGAGAGTGATACGCGCCTTCTCCTGTTCGGCCTTTTCCAGCTCGGCCTCGCGCGCGGGCAGAGTCGCGGCCAGCGCCTCGCTCGCCAGATATTCACGATGCGCGCGGTCTGTCGCGTCACGACGGCTGCGCGCCTCTTCCCAGCGCGCGTCCAGACCGCTGAACTGGGCCAACTGCTTTGCGAGTTGCTTCGACTGCTTTTCCAGCTCGCGGAGCGCATCGGCAGAGCCCGCCAGCTCACGTTTGCGCGCCGCTTCGCTCTCGGCCTCCGCGCGCAAATTGTGAGCGCGCCCGCGCGGATCGTTCAGGACGCGAAGCCTTTTTTCGGTCTCTTCAATATCCTTTTCCAGAGACTTGACGGCGTCTGCGGCGGCAGCGACTGAGGCGCGCTCGTCGCGTTTACGCTTGCCCTCCTGCTCGATCTCCTTTAAGCGCTGCTGTAGCGGTTTGAGTTCCGCATAGCGCAGGGCGGCTTCGCGCAGCAGTATCAGTTCGCCGTCGATGCCAGAGAGCTGCGCGCGCAGCTCGTTGAGATGCTCGCGCCCGGCCGGAGGAAGCGTTGCGATCTCTTTATCAAGTCGCGCCAGCATCTCGTCACGATCAGAGAGTAAACGACGCGCGCTTTCAAGCTGTGTGCGCAGGCTCTCAAGCCTTGAGACGAATTTTTCCGCCTCGCGCGCCTCGCGCACGGCCAGCCCAACCTGCGCGCGCTCTTTTTCAAGTGCGCCAAGCTGCGCGGTGTTCGTCGCATAGTGATCCTTAAAATAATCTTCGAGCGTTTGATCCTCGCCGATATTCAGGCAGCGTTCGGAAAGGATCGGGCAGAGACCATTTTTGACCTCGGCGTGAAATTTCTCATCGCGCGCGATCTCTGCGCGCAGGTGCGCGAGCTGTTCGGTCAACTCCGTTTCACGCGCGAGCAGTCGCGGGGCATCAATCGCTTTGGCAGAGCTGCGTTCAAGAGCGGCGCTCTCACGCTCGAAGCCCGTGACCTCTCGTCGCAAACGCTCTGCCTCGCGGGCGGCATCCTTTCTTTGACTCGACAGATGCTTGAGACTGGTCGCGGCCCTTTCCGCCTGGCTCAGACTCGTCTCTATTCCCAAGCGCTCGCTTTCAAGTTGCGCGAGTTGCGCGGCAGCCCCCTGTCCTTTCTCCGCTTCTTTCGCACGCTCGCGTGTTTGCACAAGCTGCGCGCGTAATTCCGTTAACTCTGCATCGAGCTTCGCCAGGCGCGAGCGTTCGCTCAAGGCTTCGGCGCGCAGGTCGCGCAGGCGTTCGCGTTCTTTCTCCAATTCCTCCTGCGCTTCGATGTCTGCCGTGAGCGCAGCGATCTTTGCCACGGCCTCTGCGGCACGCTCGACCAGCTCTTCAAGTCTGCGTAGATGGCCGCGCGCTTCGACGACGAGCCGCGCAATCCCTTCGTCTTCGGCGCGCAAGCGGTCGCGCTCTCCGCGCTGCTGTTCAAGCTCTCTTAACTGTTCGAGCGCTTCCATGTGAGCAAGGTGCGCTGCCTCCGCTGCGCGAAGACGCTCAAGCGCAGCCGCCGCGCGGTCTCGTTCCTGTCGCAAATCCTCCAGGCGACGCGAGAGGGCATCGCTTTCAACTTCGAGCCGGACAAGGAGCGCCTGGGTTTCGCCCACGCGCAGTTCCGCAGCGTCCATCTGCGAAACCTTTTCCGCGCGCGCCGCAGCTTCGCGCTCCAATTCTTCGAGTGTTGCGAGCAGCTCTCTAGCTCGCGCAGCGACCTCTTCGTGCTCTTCGACCAGCTCGTCGTAACGCGCGAGCTGGCCTTCCGCGCCCGCGATACGCTCGCGCACTTCGGTCATACGCTCGCGTATCAGGTGAACGGTATCTAGCAGGCGCTCCGCCCCGTCGCGGTACTCTTCGACTTTGAGCAGACGATCAAAAGCGGCTTTGCGCGCGTTGGGCGCGAGAAGGAATTCGGCTGTGAAAGAGCCCTGCGGCACTCCGATGGCGGAGCGAAACAGTCCCTTCAAATCCGTCCCCGGCTCGATCCCCAGATGCAGACGCAATGTGGCGGAAACATCCGCCTTCTTCTCCGCAATGCGAATATTCAAGCCGTTATCGAAGACGTAGTAGCCCTGCGCGGTATCTCTGTAAACGGTGTACTGGCGCTCGTCCAGATCGCTGACGAAGGTGACGCGCACGCTGCCGCGCTTCGCGCCGCGACGAAGGAAATCCTCCTTGTTATATTCCAGCGTATCGAAGAGCGCCCACGCGATGGCTTCCAGAATCGTCGTCTTGCCCGCGCCGTTCTCGCCCGTGATCGCGGTCGTGCCCCGCTCGAATGTAAAGGTGGCCTGCTCGTATGATTTTATGTTGTCGAGTTCGACTCGTGTGACGTGCATCTCTTCGTTTTCAGACTTTTGATTTCAGATTCGTCCGCCGGGTTTAGAGCCTCTCCCGGCAGTACCAAAACCACGGTTTGACTGACACGGCTAGCCTAACATGATTCGTGCGTTTGCTCTAATTAACATGGGCCGAATGCTAAACTTGTCTCTTAACTCTTTGCGCGGGGCAGAGCGCAGATCAAAGCGACAGGCCCTAGAAGCATCAGCCACATGGTGGCCTTGAGCCCATGGCGCTCCGCCACTAGCCCAAGCCAGAGCGGCGTGAGCGCGCCCACCAGACCGAAGACGTTTGCCACGGCCAGCACAGTCCCGCTCTGTCCAGGCATACTTTTGTACAGCTGCGCTTTCAAAATCGAATACCAGCCCGCATTGGCGAATCCTATCAGACACAGTAGGAGCAGCTTAAGCGGCGCACCGGGCGCGATCAGAAACGCCGTGAAAAGAAACGCGACCGCCAAGGCGCTTAAGCGCAGGTACGCGAGCCCGCGCACGCGGTCAAGCAGGCGAATAAGCAGCACATAGCCGGGCAGTGCCGCGCACTTCCACATGAAGACGCTCACGCTTGCCCGCGTCGCGCTCATCCCGACAATGTCTACAAGATAGAGCGCGAGAAATCCATGCAGGCCGTCCATCGTGAGGTCCGCAAATTCAAGTAGGATAAGCCAGCGCCAGACTTCAAGCCTATGAAGCGCACGCCATGCCTCGCGCACGCCGTAGAGAATTCCACGGCGCTGCTCCGTCTGCCCATCATTGAGCCTCAGAGGTTTTGACAGCGGAAAGCGCCACGCGGCGGCGATCAAGACAAGCGTCAGCAGAAAGAAGGAAGCGAAGAGAGAGCGCCAGCCCAACCCTAACATCAGACATGCCGCAAGCGCGAGTGGGCCCACGACATTGCCCAGAGCGCCGGACAATTCCCAGCGCGCCATGTTCTGTTCCTGTCGCGCAGACTCTGCATCCATCAGGACTGCTTGCGAGAGGCCGACGAACATGCCCGAGGACGGATTGATCACGACGAGAGCGATCAGCAGAACCGTAAAGCTCCAGCTCAAGGATATGGCAAGCGTTGCTGCGGCGAAGAAGATACCGCCCGCCAGAATCAGTGCTCTGCGTTTCCAGACATCGCTCAGGATAGCGAGCGGCGGCTCGACCAGATTGCCCACCAAGCCCGGCACGCTCAAAAGTATGCCGACCTGCGCGTAAGAGAGCTGTAGATCATTACGAATCAACGGCCACGCGGCTTCGCGCACGCCGAAGACCAGCTCGTCCAGAAACTCTACGGCGAGCAGGACGAGCAGCAATCGGCGCAAGCCTCCGGCCACACTGCCTGCGGAAGAGAGACGCGGGAGAACAGATTTTAGATTAAGCATTGAATGATTCCTCTTTTCTCGGAGAATTTGAAACGCTTCTTTGTGTGTGAAGAAAAAGCGTTCTCCGAGGAGGAGGAATCACTGTGCGGGCAGAGTAATACCTGCGTCGGCGTCTACGGGCCGACCTGCGCGCAATCGCATTATGATGAGAGGCTTACCAGGGCGGAAATGCCAGATCGTAATTCACGTCTATGGCCTCGCTAAATTTGCTGCTGACAGCGAGACACTTTACTTGCTTAGTAAGCGGCCGGCAAGAAAAGATTTCAAGACAAGGAACAGTATTCATCAGCCCCATAAGGGGCGAAATATGACAGCCTGTGGCATCGCCACAGGTACGAAGCATTAAGTTTATTCACGAAAGCCCTGAAAGGGCGAAATAATTTATTCCGCCCTTTCAGGGCTTAACGTTGGTGGTCTGGTTGCCAACCCAGGGCGTTGCTCTGGGCTATTCTACTTCGCCCCTTCGGGGCTTACTGCACGTCTTAAGCTGCGCAATACTTTTATAAATCTTCGACGCGCAGTTGAGTGTCGGCGTTTTTCCAGGCGTTCTCGAATTCACGCTGAACCATCGCGGCGGCGTAACGTTTGCCCTGTGTCTTTAAGCTCTCTGAGAGACCTAAGAGCGCGCGACCGCTGCGCAGGTTCTTTTCCAACTCCGTGCGAAAGACTTTCTCCGCCTCAGCACCGTTGCCGCTCAAGAGAAGCGCGCCGCCCAAGGATTCCCTGACGGGTAAGAACCAGCCGGGCGGCTCGTCGTAAGCGAGCGCGTCCTCCATCTCGACGCCCTTCCTCAGTGCCTCGACGGCGGACTTGGAATCGCGCTGTAAGACGAAGAGGCGCGCGCTCAAGACCTGTTCGGCGATCTTCAGAACATTGCTTGCGCTGTTAAGACCGAATGCGGCTTCTGCGGGCACAGCCTTTGCGCCTTCGATCAGCATCTTTAGCTCGCGCTCGGCCTCCGAGCGATTGCCCTTTGCTGCCTGGGCCATCCCGCGCGCGAAATGCCAGACGGCGTTGACGGCCGACATCTTCGCGTCTGGTTGCGTCAGTTTCAGAATCTCGTCCCAGCGGCGAAAGCGCACGAGCATCAATTGCGAAGTCGCCATAAAGCCTTCGAGCATAGGCATCATGTGGACGTGCGGGCCGACATTGTCTTCGAGCGCGCGTGACGCCGCGAGCGCATCCGCAAACCGTCCCTGCATGGCGTGCGCGATGGCCAGAAAGTGCAGGTTATGGTTGTAGTACATCACAGGATACATGCCGCCCGTGCCCGTGATCTTAAAGAGCGCCTCATCGGCCTCGGCCCCTGCTTTGTTGCTAAGCGCGGCCTGCTCGTAATCACCCGTGCGTATGTAAACGTGCGCGGGCATGTGTACCAGATGGCCGGAGGCGGGAGCAAGTATGGGAAGCTTCGGCGCGTAGGTGAGCGCGCGTTCGGGATTTGTGGAAGCTTCGACGGCGTGTATGTAGTAGTGTATCGCGCCCATGTGGTTAGGGTTGCGACGCAGCACGGATTCGAGCACGGCGACGATCTCTTCCGTGCCGGGGGCTGGCCTGCCCTGCTTGTCCCACAGTTGCCATGGGCGCAGGTTCATAGCGCTCTCTGCGTAAAGCGTCGCCGCGTCCAGATCGTCGGGGTAGCGCCTGACGACATCGCCCATCGCGTTTTTGTAATCGACGGCGAGCTTCTTCAGATCGGCTCCCGGCTCAATCGAATATCTTTTCGCCAGCGCTTCGATCAGGGCTCGCTCTTCGGGCGGCGCATTGACAGCTAAAGAGCGTGCTTTCTGCACTGCCTCGAAGGCTGCCTTTTCTCTTTCCGGGTCGACATCCAGATTGATGTTTGGGCCAAGTGCCAGGGCGATGCCCCAGTGTGCCATCGCGAGCTTTGTATCAAGCTCTGCGGCGCGCCGGAATGATCGTATCGCCTCTTCGTGATTAAAGGCGTAGATCAGATTCAAGCCCTGATCAAAAAAGCGCTGTGCTTCCGCGTTGTCGGTCGAGACTGTGTGACGTATGTTACCGACGCCGGGCAGGAGTGCGACGGGCTTCTCTTCGGAAGCCATCTTCATCTGGCTGGAAGCCGTCGGGAAAAATGCCGGAATAAGAGCAGTGAGAAAGAGTGCGAGGAACAATCCAACACGTTTCATCTTTTATCCTCCAAATGCTTTTGTTCGGGTTCAAGCTTTGCGAGGAAGACTTCAATGATTAATCGAGCTTACTACTTACACTTAGTTTATTCATTCACTTTGAGCACTGCAAGAAAAGCTTCCTGCGGAATCTCTACGCGGCCGACCTTTTTCATGCGCTTCTTGCCCTCTTTCTGTTTTTCGAGGAGCTTGCGCTTGCGTGTAATGTCGCCGCCGTAGCACTTGGCGATGACGTTTTTGCCGAGCGCCTTGACGGTCTCTCTGGCGACGACCTTGTTGCCGATGGCCGCCTGAATGGGAACTTCAAAGAGCTGGCGCGGGATAAGCTGTTTCATCTTTTCTGTGAGCGCGCGTCCCTTGGCCTGCGAGGTGGCGCGGTGCAGGATGAGCGAGAGCGCGTCGACGGGCTCGCCCGCCACCAGCACGTCGAGCTTGACCAGATCGCTCTCCCAGTGCCCTGCGAAGTGATAATCAAGCGAAGCGTAGCCGCGTGAGACCGATTTCAAACGATCATAAAAGTCTAGCACGATCTCGTTCAAAGGCAGCTCGTAGGTGAGCATGACGCGATTGGAGGCGATGTACTCGAACTTTTTCTGGACGCCGCGTTTCTCTTCCAGGAGCGGGAGGATGCCGCCTAGGTATTCGTCGGAGGTGAGGATGGTCGCCATGATGACGGGCTCTTCGATCTTCTCGATCTTGACGGCGTCGGGCATCTTGGCGGGCGAATCAATCTCGACGGTCTCGCCGTCGGTCGTCGTGATGACGTAGCGCACGCCGGGCGCGGTCGTG
>DATLMN010000130.1:0-55499 GCA_035537255.1 Pyrinomonadaceae bacterium
TGGAACGGTCTTCGCCTGTTGTTTCTCCCTTCGACGGTGCTAACCGTATCAGGTTCAAGGGGTCTCACATGGGTTTGTGACTCTCAGCATCGGACAAGATGGCCCGAGGCTCCCCCGAAAACTTTTTCGATCTTCAATAAATTGTCGAGTACTACGGATTACTCTTTGATGAATAGCTCATCAACCGGCATCGCCCAACCCGGAACGGCGGGCTCGGCCTCTGCCGTTTGCCCGCGCCTGTAAACCTGCGGATGACGGGGAGCGCTTGCGCGATACACACGCACGACATCTTCGCCCAACAGATCAACGTCCCAGACGACCTGCGTCCCGGCAGCAAAATAGTCCGCGCGGTTCTGCGCCATCTCTTTTTCTGATTTTGGGCCGTAGTCGTTTTCGCTTCTGACCTCAGCGGCGAAGACCGGCGCGCCGTCAAAGAATTTCATGCCGGTATCTACGCCAGTGTAAAATGCTGCGTCAGGACTGAACGTTTTTCTATTCGGCAGCTTGACTCGAAACGCTTTATTATCACCGACCGCTCGACCATTTTTAGTGCGCTTACTATATTCGCGTAGTGATGCGAAAATCTCATCATCGGCGTATCCTGGCAGGCTGCCTGCTGGCGACATTTGCACAATCTCTCCGTTGACAAGCTCGGCTTTGCCTTCGACTTTATAAAGGTCTTCAATTGTCGCTTCGGTCTTGGTGCTCATAAAGTTTTTCCGAAGATTATTTTATCCGCCGATGAAGCTCATCGTCCGCTCGGGCTGGCGAAATCCTGGATCGTTGATGTAGTGTCGCGGCTCTTTCTTCATCACGACGCTTTCGATGTATTCGATGATCTCTGCGCGTGAAGCACGGCTGCGCAGGACATCGCGCAAGCTGTGCTCGACGGTGGAGAAGAGGCATGTCCTGATCTGGCCGTCGGCCGTGAGGCGTATGCGCGAGCACGCGCCGCAGAATGGTTCTGTGACGGGCGCGATGATGCCTATCTCGCCCGGCGCGCCGTCAGTGAAGCGGTAACGCGAAGAAGTTTCAGAACCGCGTCTTACTTCAAGCGGAGAGAGGGGAAAGCGCTCGTGTATGCGCTTGTAAATCTCGCGTCCCGCAAAGACATCTGCACGTGACCAGTCGTGGCCGGAATCGAGCGGCATAAACTCTATAAAGCGCATCTGAACATCATGCTCGCGCGCGAAGGCCGCAAAATCAGCGACCTCTTCGTCATTATGGCCGCGTACGATGACGGCGTTGATCTTGATAGGAACAAGCCCGGCATCCTTCGCCGCTTTGATTCCTTCGAGCACGCGGTCTAGGACATCGACGCCAGTCATCCTTTGAAAAGTGTCGCGCTTCAAACTATCCAGGCTGATCGTCACGCGGTCAAGTCCCGCAGCCTTCAGAGACTCTGCGCGATCCGGCAAAAAATATCCGTTGGTGGTGAGCGCCAAATCCTGTAGGCGAGGCTTGAGGGCAGAGAGCTTGCGGATAATCGTTTCAATATCGCGGCGCATCATCGGCTCGCCGCCGGTGAGTCGAATCTTTTCGATGCCGAGCGAGACGAAAATATCGCAGACCATTTCGATCTCTTCATAGGAGAGCATCTGCTCTTTGGGCGCGGCGGGCGGCTCGCCGTGCGGCAGGCAGTAGAAGCAGCGAAAATTACAGCGATCCGTCAGCGACACGCGAAGGTCGCGGATCACACGCCCGTAAGAGTCTTTGAGTAAATCAGTCACTTCGATACTTTCACCAACAGCGGCGCGCTTTTCCTGAAGTGTGCGGCATTGCTTACAGCAAAGATAATGATACGCTTCAAGGCTGCTTGTTCCAAGCCTGCACAGTAAGCCGGAGGCCCTCCAAAAATTTGTAGATAAATTCTGTATCCGGCAACAACGCCGGGACACTAATTCAGCATCTGAGTGCAAAAATCAAGGGTATTCGTAAGAGGGCCCGCGATTTGCCTCGCCGTTTCGATCAGATAAAGCTTCAAGAGGAGCTTCTCCCCAGGCTCTCCGCTCATACGTTTGTCGTTGAAAGGAGATCGCCCTGTCATGTCTAAAGTGTCCAAGACTATTCTTGATCGCATCAGTATTCCTTCGCCCTGTTCCGCCGATTGGGACCAGATGGTCGGCAACGAGCAGGTGCGCTTTTGTCTGCACTGTAGCAAGCACGTCAATAATCTGTCGGAGATGACTAGAAAGCAGGCGCTTGAAATGGTCTCGCGCTCGAAGGGCCGCCTGTGCGTGCGCTATTATCGCCGCCCTGACGGGCATGTTCAGAGCACAAGCACGTCGCACAGCCAGCTCTATCAAATCAAGCGTCGCGCTTCGCTTCTGGCGACGGGCGCTTTCACAGCAGTGCTCGGCCTCGCGTCGGGCGTCGCGGCCCAAACATCAGCGCCCGCCGAACAGTCTGCCGCCAGCAGCCTACAGAGGGCGGATGCGAATGACAACGCGCTGCCGGTCATAGACCTCAGGAATGCGACGCTCAAGGCGACCATCACGGACCCCAATGGGGCAGTTATTCCCGGCGCGCTGTTGACGCTCGTCAATCAGAACACAGGGCTGGAGCAGACAGCCGCCTCTGATAGCGAAGGACAGCATCGCTTTGAGAATTTAGAGGCCGGAAGCTACACGCTCAAGACTGCGGCGATGGGCTTCGATGCCAGCCAGCTTCAGGGTATCACCGTCGAAGCAGGCCAGGAGCAAGACGTAACCCTTGAAGCCGGAATAGGGGATCAGGAAGTGGTCGTGCTCGGCGGAGTGATGGCGCTGTCAGCCGAAGAGCCTCTGGTGGTCGCGGCCTATGCAAACGATCTGCCGACTGTCAGGAAACTGATCGCCGCCGGTGTCGATGTCAATATCAGGGATAAGATGATAGACGCGACGGCGCTGGACGAGGCCGTCACTCACGGTAATCGTGAGATGGTGCGCGTCCTCCTGGATGCCGGAGCAGAGATCAATGCGCGCAGCAGTCGCGGTCAGACTGCGCTGATGAGGCTCGACGACGATGCGACGGAAAAACTGGTTTGGGATTTGGTAGCGGCGGGAGCGAAAATCAATCTCAGGGACGAAGACCGCGACACGGCCTTGATTTTCGCCGCGTCTTACAGCAAGCCAGAAGTCTTGCGCGCGCTGATCGACGCCGGAGCAAAAATCAACGCGAAAAATAAGGAAGGCGAGACGGCATTGATGAAAGCGGCGGAGGCCGGGTCGGTTGAAAACGTCAAGCTGCTAATCTATGCGGGCGCGAACACGAACGCCAGAAACAACGACGGGGAGACGGCGCTCGATCTGGCACGTAACAATGAACACGCGGAGGTCGTCGAACTACTGGACGTTTACACGGCAAGCAGATAGTTCTGCACGGCGCGCGCAGATTCAGCGTAGAGCCTGTTCAAGCGTTGATGGATCGTCGAGTAGAATCCACTCGACGACGGAGAGGGGCAGGCTGCCGTTTTTGACAAGCTCGTCGTGGAATTTGCCCAGACGAAAATTCGCGCCCTGTCGATCACGATAACGACCGAGCAGTCGCATGATCTGCCATTTGCCGACCATGTAGTGAATCTTCTGCGAAGGAGAAGTGGCCGCGCCCGCCGCCTCGCCTTCGGCCGCTTCTCTATCCAGTCCACCGGCCTCCATGAAATAGTTGACCGCCTGCTCGAAAGTCCAGCGACCCGTGTGCAGATTGACATCGACGCCGATGCGCGCAGCGCGATAGCGCGAGAGTCTTAAGACCTGTCCCTGCGACGGCGAGTTGTCCGGGTAAAGTCCCGTACGCATCAACATCTCTTCCGTGTAGAGCGCCCATCCTTCCTGAAAGACGCCGTCGTTTTGCTGGCGACGAATTTCGTCCGTGAGCTGGTTGGCGATGGAGATTTGCAGGAAGTGTCCCGGAATACCTTCGTGGCCGAGAATTGGTCGCGGGTCTTCGATGGCCGCGCGAATATAAAAATTGCTGCTCTTAGGATTGTAGGTCGGAATAAAATAGAAGCCGCTGTTGTCCTTATCATAGAGTCCCGGCGGGTTCATAAAGCCTCCGGGGCTCGTCGGCTTGAAGGCTTCCGGCAGCTGTCGAATATAGAATGGGCCAAGATAAGAGGGCAGCGTAATCAACTCCTTGGTCTTGAGGAAAGCGATCATCTCCTCCTGGCGACGCTCATAAGCTTTAAGAAAAGCCTCCTGGTCTGCCGGAATACTTTTGCTACGCGCAGGGTCAGGGTTAGAAAACGAAGGGTCTGGCAGAAGTGATTCGAGTGCGCGATAGCGTGCCAGCTCAGATTCGCCGAGCA
This sequence comes from Pyrinomonadaceae bacterium, assembly GCA_035537255.1. Classification (GTDB taxonomy): domain Bacteria; phylum Acidobacteriota; class Blastocatellia; order Pyrinomonadales; family Pyrinomonadaceae; genus DASQYE01. The sequence continues at coordinate 4,286 of DATLMN010000130.1, forward strand.
TCGCCACCTGCTTGGCATCAATCGGCAAAAGATAGGCGTGCTTTAAAAGATAGTTATAATTCTCTTCGCCCATCGGCGCAAACGCCACCATGCCGCCCAGTCCGCCTTCCAACCAGTCCGCGTAAGCATGTAGGGCCGCGAGAGCCGCGTCGCGCGCCTTCACGTGCTCGGCCAACTCGGCCGGTTGAAGATCGCGCGTGATGGTCACAAGGCTGTCTTTAAAGAGGCTGTCTATGGAGCGCGCAGACTCAATCGCGAGCTGTGCGTAGAGGCGTACGGGTTTTTTGAGATTACGCTTGCCCTGCTCCAGGAGCGCGGGCATCAAACGCATGCGCGCCGTCGCAAAGCGCGCGCGATTGCGCGGCGTGTCGTACTCTTTTTTTAGCAGCGAGAAGATAGAGTTGCTGCATTCGTCGACGTAGGTCTGCGGGTCTGTCTCCGGGAAATTCATCACACGGTCGAAGAAGGCCGTGCGCTCAAGCTGCGCTCTGAACAGCACCCAGTCAATCCGATCATCCTTGGCCCAACCGTCGGTCTTCATCGCGTGCACACGAGCCAACAAATCTTTGACGTGCGTGCGGCGCGCATTGATTGCTGCTTCCGAATAGTCCGCGAGCTTGTCGTCCCATGTGTGCAGTCCCTCGTTGCTGCTCGCCGTGGGAAACTGTTCGTTGCGCCAGCGGTAATAATCTTCCGCCATTCGTCGAAGGTCTGCGGGTGTGCCGCCTGATTGCGCTTTGGTCATGGTGGAAGCTAAGCCCAGCAGCAGGCACGCGGTCAAGAGAAAATAGACAGGCTTCATCTTTGCTCCTCATTCGATTTAATCAGTGCGCGCGCGTTGCGTTGCAGACCCGCGAGCTTGGCGCGTTTGATAGGGCTGCGGCGAAATCGCTCGCTATAACTTTCCTGCGTAAGTTTTAGAATACTCTCAAGGTCGGACGACACATTTCCCTCTCTTGGCTCGAAACGCGTTTCCGTGCTTGGCTGCTCAAAGCGATTCCACGGGCACACGTCCTGGCACACGTCGCAACCGTAGAGCCAGCCGTCCAGATTGCGCGCCACCTCTTCGGGAATCTCCGCCTCGCGCAGCTCAATCGTCGCGTACGAAATACATTTGTTAGAATCTACGACGTAAGGTTCGGTGATCGCTTGCGTCGGGCACATCTCCAGACAGAGCGTACAGCTTCCGCAATGGTCTTCGACCTGCTCTGTGTCATACTCAAGCTCAAGACTTAGCAGCAGCTCGCCCAGAAAAACCCAAGACCCGTACTCGCGCGTGATCAGGTTCGAGTGTTTGCCGATCCACCCGAGCCCTGCGCGCACGGCCCAGGCCTTGTCCATCACGGGTTGAATATCGACGCAAGCCTTGCCCTCTACCTCCGGCCACTGCTCGCGTATCCACGCCAGCAGCGAGCGCAGCTTTTCTCCGACCACCTCATGATAATCATCGCCCCACGCGTAACGCGAAATCTTGCCGGTTGAAGCGTCGCGCGCGTGTTCGTGCGGCGTGTAGTAGTTGAGCGCGACGACTACCATTGAGCGCGCCTGCGGAAACAAGATTCGCGGGTCTGCACGCTTCGCAGGGTCTCTAGCCATCCACTGCATCTGTCCATGAAAGCCGCGATCAAGCCACTCTCGCAGGCGCAAAGCTTCCGGTTGAAGCGCCTCCGCGCGCACAATTCCAACCTTCTGAAAGCCTTCAATGTGCGCACGCTCTTTGATCTTTCGTGAGATAAGAGACGCGCTCTCCTGTTGCTCCTGCCGAGCTTTGTCCTGTGCGATATTCATTTGACTATTGTTGGCTGTAGAAACTTTAAGATAGTAAAACTCCCGCGACGCCTTTATCAAGCAGACCGGCAGGGACGTGTACGTGCGCGTGGCGCGCTTTTATGTCAAATATATTTTGCAGTCTCGGAGTACAGTCTATATTGTATCCGTCAAAGTGGAAGCGATTGAACCGGAGGCGGCGCGACGGCGTATAAAGGAGAGGCTTCTTACCGGAAAGCGACGCTTGTTCGATTCAACATCAGGAGAAGATCATGTCTGTAGATGCGGGCGCTGACATCGCTCAAAAGCTGACGCCGGATATTTACCGCAGATTGTGGCGCGCGCGTGCCCTGATGGATGATTGTTACGCGCGCCCTCTGGACGTGGATCAGCTTTCGCGCGAGGCATGTTTCTCTCGCTATCACTTTATCAGATTGTTCCGCCAGGCATTTCAACAGACGCCGCATCAATACCTGACGCACAGAAGAATACAGAGGGCCAAAGAGCTTTTGTCTTCGAGCCGCCTGAGCGTCACGGATGTCTGCTTCGAGGTCGGCTTTCAAAGCTTAGGCTCTTTCAGCAGCCTCTTTCATAAATACGTCGGCCACCCGCCCGTCATCTACCGCGCCAGAGTCTTTATTCACAGGCAATCAATCGAGAGCCGCGTTCCCTACTGTTTCATCTACATGTACGGCATAGAAACAGCGAGCGCACACAGCCTTCAACTTTAGCAAATTAGTTTTACCCTCAATCTCACTGCAAATTTCATAGCAGCAAAGTGGTGCCTCCAGGCGTCTCTCTACCACGCGGGTCAAGAAAAAATATAAAGAGCAAACAGGAGAGTATGCTATGAGGTGGGATAGAGAATCACGTTTCCGTCAAGTCGAGAATTTCTTGTTGGATTTAGCATTGCTGATATTGCTACTCACCGGACTGTGGAAGGTCGTTAGGCCGGAGGTTAATGAGGTCATCAAAGCCTTCACGAGCACACCGCCCGCCGCGGAGCAATCAAAGGAAGAGCCGTCTAAAGCGGTATTGCCTTGAGCCTCATTTTCGGGCATCCGGACTCTGCTGACTGGCAGAGACCAGAACGCCATATTTCGCCTATCCATGTGGCTGAAAAATTATTTTTTCAAATTGCAGTAAAAGAACGCGCTTAGAAGTCTTTATATGTGAAGCCGGAAAAGCGGCGTCGCAACCAGGCTCCAATGGCGCCAGATGTTTACGGACCATTCGTTAGGAGCGTATTAACATGTTGTGAGTTGAAGAGTTATAACACAGTGGATGCTTTGCGCGGGTGGGGGAGGCTCGACATATGCGCCACAAATTTGATGAGCTTCACAGAGGCATTGAGTTCATCGAACGCAATAGGGCGAGGATTCTAAGAATCGCCCAGGCTGAACTCAAAGATAAAGGATGTGCAGACCCAGAAGGACACGCCGAAGATGTAGCCAGTGAAATCAGCCTTACGTTGGTGATGAAGTGGCCGACACTACGGTCGCCCGATGATGCTATGTACATATTCACGGTCAATAAGGCACGTAGTCATGCGCGCTTATGCCGGCGAGAATTCGCGGACGAAATTAAAGAGCACCAGGCTCCGTTCTTCTCCCGGCCAGGCCGTGATCCGGATGAGATGATCCAAGAGATGGAGTTCTTAAACTGGGTGCTCTCCAATCTGAGCGACGCGGAAGTCAAAGTGTTTCAGATGAGATTTATACACGAAATGGCGTTTGCGTCCATCGCCGATCTATTGCAGAAGCCCCTTGGGACGGTCACTTCGAGCTACACTCGAATACTGAAGAAGTTGGGGAAAGCCATCGAGGTGAGAGCAGAAGTTGATCACATTAAACGCCGGGTACCGGCACCCGAATCTTAACTGAAGAGATTATGCCCCGGTACCTACTAACGATGAAGAGGTAAAAATCCATGGAGGAGAAACACGACATAATGGATACACCATCCAAGCAGCCAGACCTTAAAGGCGGCAGTAACGATCTGGAGAGGCTGTTTGCGCGGACGTTCTCGTCGTTGCGTTTATTCGTTGACAGGAATGACCCTCTATCCACGAATCGAGCGATTGAGCATGCGAACCGCGAGTTAGATAACTACAAACGTTGGCGGGAAAGCGGAGCGCCCATTAGTGGCGTAGCAGTGCGGCTTGCTGACGGGGAAGAGATGACAATCATCAAAAGGAGTTCGCGCATGTTGGCCGCGACCTGCTTTGTCATGGACTTGCTTCCCGGAGCAGTCTTAAACATCTACAAGAAAGCCGATAAGTATTTCGGCGAGGTGTTGCTGTACACCGTCGAAGTCGCCGAGATCCCGCCCGAAGGTTTTACCTTCAGAAAGAACTACCCGAATAAGCAGTCGTTGATTCTGGATGCTCAACATGGGAAGGAGGGACAACTGAACATCAGCGTTGACTACACTCTGGCTCCTGAAGCAGCCCGATCCAACTGGCTCAACCGCATCCCTGTCCTGGGGGCTACCCTGCTTGCGCTTGCGGGCGTCCTATACCTCATAAGGCGCAGGATGCCGCGCGTCGATATGCGCTTCGGCCAACCGAGTTGGGCATCAATTATCGCCGTCGCGACTTCGGCTGGTCTACTCTTAGCAGCTATGAGCTTATACTGGAATAACTCGGACTTGGACTCGGCAGCCAAGCTCCAACCTGATCGCGTGATGCCGGCTGGGCAGACGCCTTCAGGCTCAGAGGGAGCGTCTCAGGCGGCAGTAAACGAGGCAGTGTCCCAGGCGAATGTTGTAAGTGCAGAGATTGTTAAGTCCGATCTTGGCTCGCGGCCACGTATAGGCAAGACCGACGACCACGTTAACCAGAGCAATACCAGTAACTCCTCCACGGACACGAGCACAAGCAATGGCAATGAGGGCGAAACGTGCGCCGTTTCCTATACCGAAGGGGCTGCCAACGTAGCCGCCAACGCAAACAGTAGGCAGCCACAGCGGAAACCAGTCATAAGAGAGACGGTCAGAACGGGCAACAGCAAGCCCAACGCACTGGCCAGCGCCCCTTCGGAGGTACAACTGATACCGATTTACGTTAAGGTGTTTGTTAAGGACGATCAAAACTTAAAAGCTGCCTTGCTTCGCAACTTTGTCAAGGCGCTGGAAAAAACAGATCGGTTCAAGGTCTGGACGGACGAACCGGGCCGGCAGATCCCTAAAGACGTGTACGAAGTGAGTCTGGATTTCACCCTAGATAAAAGTTGTTATGGGATGATCTATGCTAGATTGTACAACCTGAACAACCAACAAATCTGGGACGACATCAAGGACTGCCACGAGTACCCAAGGGAGTCAATGCTTAAGATCACCTCTAAGGAGATGGTCGCAAACATTCTTCCTATACTTACAAGCACCAGGGCGGATAGTGGTAGTTGAAGAGTTAAACTTGGATTCTGTAGATCTCAAGTGCTATCTAGCCACGAGGGAAACACGGTAGCAGGTGGAGAACTTGCTGCTATGGCAAATGGAAGGAAGCACGCTACGTAACCGTAGAAGGTGAATAAAGCCCGCTTATCGCGGGCTTTCATCTTATGCCGCCTGAGTGCGGAACTTCGTTTACAGATTTGTAATTTTCAGCTATTCCAAAACAGTATTGCCGCCCCTAAATTCTACAACTTATATTTGGCATTAGCCGATTCTCACTTTGGTTAAAACCCCGCTCGACACCAAACCTACAACTTTCGCAATTTTCGAGAAGCATTCCCGCGCCGCTTTTGTTTATTCTCTTTCGTGAATCTTTAGAAGAGGAGAAGCTTCATGATTAGCAAAATGTCACACGCCACCGTCTACGTCACGGATCAGCAGCAGGCGCTGGAGTTTTACCGCGACAAGCTGGGGTTTGAAGTGCGCACGGATGCGACGATGGATGGCGGCTTTCGCTGGCTCACGATTGGGCCAAAGGCGCAGACGGATTTCGAGATCGTGTTGATCGAGCCCAAGGCGGGCTTTATCTTTAACGAAGAGACGGCCAAAGAGGTCAGGGCCTTGATGGAGAAGGGCGCGCTCGGCGCAGGCGTCTTCGATACGGATGATTGCCGCGCTACCTATGAAGAGTTAAAGAGCCGGGGCGTGGAGTTTTTGTCGCCTCCGGCGGAGCGGCCTTACGGAATCGAGGCCGTCTTCAAAGACAACTCCGGCAACTGGTTCAGCCTGACAGAGCGAAAAGAAGGCTGAAAGTCACAGCGCCGTTTGATTGTCCCGGACAAATTTATTCACCACAGAGGCACAGAGGGAACACAGAGCGTTGAATAGATTCAAGCCTCCGTGCATCCTCCGTGTCCTCTGTGCCTCTGTGGTGAATATCAATTTTCATCACACTCAATTTCAAACCGGCCCGCCTCCGAACACTTCGTATTCTTGCCAAAGGAACGCCAACCCGTTAATCTCAACTTGTGCGGTGAAACACTAACTCTCCCTCGTTCGATCAGGATGTGATGCTCTCGCTTAAACGCCTGGACTTTAAGTGCGGCGTTTAAGACGTAGATGCGCTCGAAGCGGAGTGCGCGCCGCTGTCCGTATAAGCAGGGAAGGTCTTTATGTCACAGGTTGTCAGAAGCAAACCCGGCGGGGAATCGCTATCGATCAAGCAAAAGGCCGGACGCCTTTTATTTATCGGTCTGCCCGGCACACGTCTTGATCGAAGGCTTCGCCAGCTCTTAAGCGAAGTGCAGCCGGGCGGCGTCGTCCTCTTCGGGCGCAACGTCGAATCGGCGGAGCAGGTCGCGCACCTCAACGTGCAGATACGCGATGCCGTAGAGCATCCGGTGCTGATCGCGGTCGATCAGGAGGGCGGACTCGTTGATCGCTTTCGCTCGATCTGCGAGCCCATGCCTTCAGCCAAGGCCGTTCGCGAAGCGGGTCAGGCAGACCTCGCGCGCAAGTTCGGTGAATTGACGGCACGCGCGCTGCGCCTGCTCGGTTTCAATATGAACTTTGCGCCTGTGCTTGATCTCTCCGGCGATAATCTTGAGAACGGTTTGCGCGGAAGAACCTTCGGACGCCAGCCTTCGGATGTCTCGCGCCTCGCGGGCGCTTACCTTGATGGCTTGCAGGGCGGACGAAAAGTCGATGGCGTGGTGACGGGGCGCATACTCGGGTGCGGCAAACATTTTCCGGGGCTCGGCGGATCGAGCGTCGATTCGCATCGTCGCCTGCCAATCGTCAAGCATTCCTGGGAAGAGATTTTCGAGCGCGACCTCGTGCCGTTTATGGACTTGATGTTTCATCGCCCGGGCGAGCCGCTCTATTCCGTGATGGTCAGCCACGCGGCCTTTCCCGAAGTCTCTGAATTTTTGCAGGCATGGTTTCGGCGCACAAAGGAGCTGCCTTCACCTGCAAGCCTGCATCAACTTCCGGCGACGATCAGCGGCAATGTCGTGATGCGTCTCTTGCGTCAGGCTCTCAGGTACGACGGCCTGGTGATTACGGATGATATGGAGATGGGCGCGGTCGTTCAGACCCTCTCTGTGGCAGAAGCATCTCTGCGCGCCATTCAGGCGGGCTCGGACATGATACTGATCTGCGAGCAGGCGGCGAACTTTGTCGCCGCGCGCGACGCCATCGTCGAAGCAGTAGAGCGCGGCGACCTCTCCGTCGAAGCCTTGGACACGGCCGGGCAGAGGATTGATCGGCTGATCAAAGTGGCGGGCGAGTACGAGCCTTTCGATCAGGACGAGTTCGAGCTGGTCTCGCGTGACATCGCACAGCTTAACCTGGCCTTAAAGGCCGCTGAAAATAATGAAGAGTATGCGCCGCTTTACGGCACTGAAGAAGGCGACTCGCGGCGCTCCTCGAACTTCTAGAGCAATGCTATATCCGATTAGCAAGGGAGTGTAGATAACTCACCACAGAGGCACAGAGGAAACACAGAGAGTTGAATAGATTCAAACCTCCGTGCTTCCTCCGTGTCCTCTGTGCCTCTGTGGTGAATGCCTCTTGCCAGACACTCTATTGAAATTCGCTCAAAGCGAGTTGGTACGTGAAAAGCGAGGCTGGTCGAACCGGACACACATGTCCCTCAATGGCGAAGGTCAGCCATTTTGATTCCGCATCTGTTTGAAGTTAATCGCCGGAAGCCGTGTCTAATCGATTCGCTGTATCGTCACAGTCGTGAGCGGGTCAGTACCGGCGGTGCGGCTGTACGAGACCCAGTAGCCTGCCTTACGATAACGCACCATCTTATACAATGATCCGTCCGGCTTGGCCTCGATCTCTGAGCCGAGCACGCCCTTGGGCGCGGGCGTCTCGCTTCCTGCGCCCAGATAATTGATCGAAATGGCATAGGTCTTGTGCGCTTTGTCGTAAAAAACCTGTGCCGATTCCTTCTCGTTAAAGACGTAGAAATCCTGCTCGTCGCTCTTGTCCTGCGGATCTCCGAGCTTTTTCCGCGCCTCGTCAGCAGTCATCCCTATGCGTACGCCCTTGTACTCGCTAAAGAGCGGATCGTCTTCGCCCCTCGCTTGAGCGGCGGAGTTTGTGACAGTGGCGCGGGCCGAAGAATGATTCTGCGCCTCTGCTTTTTGTAGAGAGCCTGCGGTCGCTAACAAGGCGAGGGCGAAGACGGTCAACGCAAGGCAAGGCAGATTGAAATGGGTATAGTCTTTCCTGAGTTGAAGCATTGGTTGGCTCCTCCTTCCGTAGAAGGTGCTGCGGTTTGGCAACCACAGTAGGGGTGATCAAAGGCTGGATAAGATAGGCTAGATTTTAAGGCTAGAGTTTGTGGCCGTGTTCCAGCGCAACCAGCCTCTGGCATTTTCACGCGCGACAATAAGACAACAAGGGCTTCCGAGTCAATGCCCGATTATTGCTGCGGGCCGGGCATAGGCCGTCATCTGTTATGATTGCAGAAACTCTCGCAGGTACTGAACGTAGCGCGAGCGCGCCTCGTCGCTCATCTCCGTAATAATCATTCCGACGAGAAAACCATCCTCCGTCGGTATCTCCTGACTCTTATCGGCGTCGCCGCCGACGTGCTGGTAATGCACAGGCGTAGCAGTAATCTCCACAGACCCTATCGGCAGCGTGAGCACGACCTGCATCGTACAACTGTCGCGGTCTAGAAAAGTTTCGTTGATGCTTCTGGCGGAGATGACCAGCGCCAGACCCGTCTCGCTAATATCGTGCGTGTAACCGTTACAGGTCAGCACGCTCTCGTCCTCACCCATCCTCTTTGTCACCAGCACCAGGACTCTGATTGCGAGTAGAGTTCGTTGTCGACGAGTAGTGCGGCGCTCATTCTCGTAGAGTGACATCGCATCTATTCCAAGGGCAGGTTTAAAATTGAAAGCACGCTCTCAGTCGCGAGGTTGAAGACTGACAGGGCACGCAAGCTCCTTAGTCTCCCGGCACACTATGTCATTGGCAAGCGCAGCGTGACAAGCTTTTTGTGAAAACTAAGGATTCACTCAAGACCGTCGTTGCCAAAGAGATTGCCGAAGGGAATAGATAGAGCGCGCTTGTTCTCGCGCCTTCTCCATTAGACTACGGCAACGAAAAAGATACGCGAAAGGGGCAGATGTGTGATCGATGTTCTGTTTTCCTGAAGCTCAGGCCCAGACGCCCGGAATGGTGTTCGCGCACGTCGGACACTTGCCTGCGGGCGTGACCTTCATCTTCCTGATGATGTAGCCGTAGCGTTCTATCAAAAGCTCATCGCACGCGGGACAGTAGGTGTTTTCCCAGCGCCCGACTCTGCCCGGCAGGTTTCCGGCGTAGATGTAGCGCAATCCCGCCTCGCGTCCAATCTCGCAGGCGCGTATGAGTTGCTCTGCGGTCGTATTGGCATTCTCCGTCATCTTGTAATCCTGATGAAAGGCCGTCACATGCCAGGGGATGTCCGGCGAAACAGAAGCGATAAAGTCGGCTGCGCGGCGCAACTCGTCATCCGAATCATTAAAGCCGGGTATGACGAGCGTAACGATCTCTTCCCAGAAGCCGCGCTCCTTGACCATCTGCACCGTCTCTAAAATATTGTCCACAACGCCGCCCAACTGGCGATAATTTCGGTCGCTCATCGATTTGAGATCGATCTTGTAACAATCCGTCCAGGGACGTATGTAATCCAAGACCTGCGGCGTCGCATTGCCGTTAGAGATAAAGGCCGTCTTAAACCCTGCGGGCTTCGCCAGCTTAAAAACCTCCACGGCCCACTCGGCTGTAATCAACGGCTCGTTATAACTCGTTCCAACCATCCGCGCGCCGTAACTTTTCGCCAGCGCCACCAACCTCTCCGCCGTCACCAGCTTCGGCGCGACCCCCGCCGCATCATCACGTAGGGTCTGCGAAGTTAAAAAGTTTTGGCAATTCGAGACCAGAAAGAACCCTGCGAGGTAATTATGTTCCTCTTCCACTTCCATGTTGTAAACGTCGCCATCGTATTCAACAAAGGAGATGTCGCGCAGCGGAACCAGATAAAAATCCTCAGTCTCAATCGCTTTACGCCTGACACCCGGATTCTCGTACCACACGACCGTGTACTGATGTGCTGAACGCTTGACCGGGCGATTCTGTATGAGACCCTGCTCTGCCATAGGTGTGTCATACACGGATGGCAGGTATCCCAGCTTTAAAGCCAGCCATGCGATGTCGTAAGCCATCTGGCGAGAAATTGTAGTTACGCTGATCTTTCCATTCTGATAGCGATGTCCGTCTCCCTCGACATAAGCATCAAGGAACGCCCGTACAATGGGGCGATGTGCGTCAAAGAGCATTTGTGGAACATGCTTCGCCCCCGCGCCCTTTCCCGCCAGCGTTTTGAATAGAAGCGCCGCAGAAGATTTATTTACGGCCACGGCCAGAGTCGTCGTCCTTGTCACTCGTGATGCTTTGAGACCGAAACACTTGCGAAGCAGGCGCACTGTCTCATCAACGAGTTCAGTTTCAGCATGAGAAAAACTGAAGTTAAGCACATGACTGTTGGGACGAGTCGGATCGCTGCACACAGAGCCTTCAGCGCAATAAAGACCGAGGAGACGCGCCATATCTTCGTCGAGCGGGATTGACGCAGGTATTCCGGGACGATGCTCATTTGGAAAACGCACGGTGCTATCTTCAACGATTGCTCCGCTCGAACGAACTTCTTGTGCCAGACCTCGCGCCATCTTGCTGCGCACATGCCGTATGTAAGACGCATCCTTGCCCAGCCGTGCTCCCGTCTCACGAGATGTCTCGCCGCGCTTGCTTGCTTCGGCAATGTCCTGCCGAACAGCGGCAGTTAATCCCCAAGGCACACGATAACTGACGGTATGCCCGCTCAATTCATGAGCCACATCCACAATCTGTGTGGACGAGAAAGCGTAGCGACGCGGTATAGCTAGGTAATGCTCGTCTGTTAATTGACCTGCCTGAGTAAGCGTGGGCGCAACTGTCACATCGTTTGTGGCATAAACACGATGATCTGGGGTGCAACGCAATTCAGGAAGATAATAGGGGCGAACGATTACAAGCTGCCCGCGATATGGGTGCTTAAAAATTTCACGTACTTTTTGATATGAGCCTGATCGAGTTACGGCGCTCAAGCTTTCATGATACCCAATCTCTGCATCTGTATAACTATCAACGCGCGAGGCCGAACGGAATAGTTCTTCAAATGTCTTCGGGCCACGATCTGTAATAACGATTGTGTCTCCTGTGAAGCAGTATGCGCAGTGCAGGTCGCATCCGAGCATGCCGAAGGTGAGCGTGTCGGAGCCGGGCAGGGCGTGGAAGAAGGGTTTCTTCTCGGTCGGGTCGCAGGCGAGCGCGGCGACGTAGTTGGTGGGAACCATCAAATGACCGTGCTCGTTATAGCGCACTTTGCAGATGCCGCGCTTGCCTTCCTTGATCAAACAGCGGTGGCCGCAGGCATAGCAGCGCAGGTCCTGGCCCTCTAAATGTTCGGTTAATTCCGGCGCGCCTTCCGCCGTCAGCTCGTCCAGAACTTCGGCCAGCGAGGCTGATCTACTGCTCATCGGCATCGTCTTAAAACCTCTCGTCAATAGCGGAAAAGGGGTTAAGCAAATTATACTCTCTGAGATAAAATTTCGTTACTCTTGAGGCGGCCAGAAGGCACAAAGTATGATCATCGAAGAGATTACCGTCACGGCGTTTCAGCAGCACACGCGCGTCCTGGGTTGCGAGCAGACGCGGCGCGCCATCTGCATAGATCCGGGCGAGCATTCGGAGCTAATCGAGGGAGCGCTTGAGCGCCACGGGCTCGAATTGCAGGCGATCACTTTGACGCACGCGCATCTGGATCATGTAGGGGGCGTCGCGTCTCTGAAAAAGTTGTGCCCAAAAGCCGAGGTCATAATACACAAAGCGGACGAGCCACTGTACATGGCGCTGCCGGAACAACCCGCATGGATAGGCGTGCCGCGCTCGCAGTGGGCTGCGCTCGGCTTTGATTACGAAGCGCCGCCAAGGATTGATCGTTATTGGACGGACGGGGAAACCTACGCGGTAGGTGAGCTTCGATTCAAGGTGCTGCATTGCCCGGGCCATACGCCGGGCCACGTCGTCCTGTTTAATGAAGCTGAGCGAAAAGTCTTCGTCGGCGATTGTCTGTTCGCGGGCTCAATCGGAAGGACGGATTTGCCTGGCGGTTCATCAGAGCAGTTGATGGATTCCCTGATGAACAAAATCGTGCCGCTCGGCGACGACGTGGTGGTCTATTCGGGTCACGGCGAATTGACCACTATCGGGCGCGAGCGGCTGACGAACCCTTTCCTGACGGGCCTGTACTCGCTGGGGCGCGGCACTAGTTTTTAAGGGGAGAGCGGGATTTTAATTGGCGGGTTTGTGTAAGCGCTCCTCTTTGAGGCTCTCCCACTTCTGTTTGATCTCGCCCTTGAGTTCGCCGGGCAGCGTCTCTACGGGCACGCCGTTTTCTTTACAGAACTGACGCCACAGGAGAAAACGCATATCGTATTGACCCGTCTCGTCGGAAATCTCGTTCGTCAGTTCAGGCTGCTCTTTGCTCTTATTGTCTGCCACCCTTTATCGCTCCCCTTTAACTATCGGATTCAATCGTTTCGTTGCTGCTGACAGTTTAGCAAATTTTCACGGCGAAGGTTTAATCGCCAAAGCTAAGAGCACGGCGCGGGAGAGACGGACGAGAGCGGCTGTCTCTCCCTTGCGGGGCTGATCGCCGCTCTCGTCTTTTTGTAAAGACAGAATGATTCGCTTTACGCACGCAACTTCTACAGTCCGACAATATCTTTTTTAAGACTGACGACGAAAGCGACCACTTCGTCTTTCTCCTTCTTCGGGACTTTGAATTTGTCGAGCGTCTCGACGAGCGCCCTGGCGGCGATGTCCCAGTCGCTTTCAGTGATCTTTAGTCCCGTGTGGACGGTCTTCATCTCGCGACCCGTGTAGATGCAAGGGCCGCCCGTTGCCTGGCAGAACTGGTTGAGCAGGTGCTGGCGCAGCTTCTTTTTTGAATCGTCGCTGAGGCCGACCAGAAAACGCGCGAGCTGTTTGTCGTCGGCCAGACGTTTCATAAATTCGTCTACGACCATGGAGAGCGCATCATAGCCGCCGAGTCTCTCGTAAAGCGACTTTTCCTTCGGCGCTGTGTCGGACTGGCCGAGCGCCCTTGTTGAGTGCGAGGACATAATCAGGAACATCAAGGATAAAAGAAATATCCTCATCCAAAACAGTTCGTGCTTTCGCATCCCTTTCTTCTCCTTAGAGTGAATTATTCTGATTAACTCCCGGCCCTCTTGCTCGATCTTCATCCTCCTCTTCGTTACGTCTGGTCTTTATAGCTTCTCTTTTAAACGCGCACGCCCTCGATCACGCTGGCGGGTGATTGGGTCGGCACAACGCGCGTCAAGCGAAAGCCTGCGGCGGCGAACAGTTCTCTATACTCTGCCTCCGTGCGCTCCGTGCCGCCGGGCAGAAGCATCATCTCTATGTCCATGATCTTGCCGAATGAAGGCTCGTTGCCGGGCGGGATCACGACCTCTACGAGCAGCAGTTTTCCGTTCTCCGTCATCGCGCGATAGCAATTCTTGAGAATAGTCAGCGAGCGTTCGTCGTCCCAATCATGGATGATGTGCTTCATGATGTAGGCGTCGCCGCCCTCAGGCACACTCTCGAAGAAATTGCCGGCCACTTTCTCGCACCGATCAGAGACGCCAGCCTCTTCAATCAAACGGCCAGCCCCTTCGATCACCGTGGGCATATCGAAGAGCACGCCCTGCATGTGCGGGTTCGCTTTAAGAATCGAAGAGATCAGGAGGCCGTGCCCGCCCGCCACGTCGACCAGTTTTTTGATCGATGAAAAATCATAAGCGGCTGTGACGGTGGGCGCAGACATCAGGCTAAAGCTGGTCATCGCGTTATTGAAAATCCGCGCCAATTCCGGATGCTGCACCAAGTACGGAAAGGGCTCCATCCCGAAGACCTGCTCGAAGGCGAGCTTGCCCGTCTTAACCGCGTCGAGCATCTCTTCAAAAACGCGCCAGTGAAAAGGCTCGTTCATCCAGATGACCATCGCGTGCATAGAGCCCTGCACGTCCGTGCGTAAAAGCTCTGCCGTGGGCGTCAACGTGAAACTGCCCTGTTCCGTCTCCGCAAAGACGCCGACGCTGGCGAGGGCGCGCAGCGTGCGGTAGAGAAAACGCGCATCTGCGCCTGCGGCCTGCGCCAGCTCCTCGCTCGTGCGCGGGCCATCTTTCAAGAGGTCTGCCACTTGAAGCTTCGCGGCTACATAGAGCGCCTGCGAGACTATGTAGCCCGTGGCCATCTGCATCAGGACAATCGGCGGCGGAAGCTGGCCTTGCGCCCCGTCGCTCGTATTAACTTGCGTTGCACTCATAGAAATTAAATTTTCCTCGCGGTGTTTGATCGAAAAACTTTTGAAGGAATCCTACACATAGACGTGCGGTTCAAGCAAACACCAGCGCGGCTCAAAAGTATCTACGCGGGAAGGCGCGCTGTTGGATTTTAAGAAAGGCGACACAGGAATAAAAAAGCTAGAGGCACGCTCTGAAATGTCGAGAACGCGCCTTTCGCTTTTTACTTTCCGCTTGATTTCAAACTTTTCTTACATGCCGGGCATCAGCACCGTATCGACGACGTGTATGACGCCGTTCGATTGCATGACATCGGCGGTGGTGACGTTTGAAGTGCCGCCCTTTTCGTCGGACAGGCTGATACCGTTCATGCCGTTCATACGGGCTGTCAGCGTGCCGCCGCTCACCGTTCTCAAAGTGGCAGCGCCGCCGCCCTTTTTGATGAGCTTCATCAGCTTCTTCGCATCGTATTTGCCGGCCACCACGTGATACGTCAGAATCCTGGTGAGCATGGCTTTGTTCTCAGGCTTGACGAGCGTGTCGACCGTGCCAGCCGGAAGCTTATCGAAGGCGGCGTTTGTCGGAGCGAACACTGTGAAAGGGCCTTTGCCCTTGAGCGTCTCGACCAGTCCGGCGGCCTTGACGGCGGCCACAAGCGTGGTGTGGTCTGCGGAGTTGACCGCGTTATCAATGATGTCTCTGGTGCGATACATGGCCGCACCGCCCACCATCGGGTTGTCCTGCGCGTTGGCAGTAGAAACAGTAAACGTGAGCGACGCTACGGCGAGTAGCATTAACACAAAAATCTTCTTCATCAGTTTCCTCTCAAGTCCTTTCAGTATTCTGGTAACTAGATTAAGTACGCAGCTCGTTGAAGTCCCGGATTTCGTGTTCAATCTTTCCAAAGGCTTTCACTTCAAAGCATGACGTACCTTGTCCGGCCGAGGCTGCTTTAGCGTGCGACAGCCGGAAACCGTGTTGCGACATTGCGGAACCAGTTACAAGCAATTCGTCTGCAAGGACGGCGGTTGCCACTCCGATCCTTTTCTGTTTTCGAGCGCTCTAAATGAATCTACGGGCGACGGTGCGTTTTAGGATTTACCTGATGAAGAAAAGTTCGGTGTCGAGGCGTATGAGATTTTGTGTCGCCAGCACCAGAGTCGATGGCAGAAAGCTTGACGGCTTTCAGGAGAGAGGACTGAGAAGATATTTATCTCCGGTGGGCGCGGGGACGCCGCTTGCGGGCTCAAGCGTGACGGCAAAGACCGTGGCGCTTCGTCCGGCTTCCGGAGCTTGATCGCGCAGCACTGCGCGTCCCTGCGCGTCCGGGTTAAAGACAGCGCCGGGCACTGGATGCTTGATGTCGCTGATGAACCAGAGCTGATATGCCTTTCCGGCGGGCGCGGGCGGCAGATTATATGCGAAGAGCATGGCGCGCCCCGTCCGTGGATCAAGCGCCACTCTGGCGCTCGCCTGCTGGCCTGGGCCAAGGCCGCTCATCTCTGTCAGGCGCACTCCCGGCGCTGTCAGCATCTCTCGCATCTCACGCTCTTCCGCGAGCTGTTTGGCGAGTGTGTCGACCGTCGTGTGCTCGCGCTCGTACTGCCGCTTCAAGTCGTTCATGCGATTCCAGAGGACGAACAGCGAAGCTGCGAGCGCGACGATTGCCACGGAAGCGGCTATCGCACCGAAGCGCAGACCAGCGCTCCAACGCTTGCGAGCGTCCTGCGGCATTTGAATCACATTCGATGCCGCACCTTTGACGCCTTCGTTTCCGTCTTCGGCGGCGACTCGGCTGCCGCCAACACCACTCGTCACACTTTCGCCTGAATTTTGCGGGATCGTGCGCACCGTCTCCAAAATACGCGAGCGCAATTCTGCGGACGGCTCTACGCGGTCGGCGGAGAGCGCCAGCGCCGCCGTAGTGTCGCGCCACTCCAACATCTCCGCGCGGCAATCCGCGCACGTCGCCAGATGCTCTTCAAGCAGACGCGCCTCCCCGGCGTCGAGCGCGCCGAGCGCATAAGCCGCGAGCATCTCTTTGTAATCCGTGTGCGTCAACTTAAAAAAACCTTCGCCTTCATCGACCAGTAAAACTTAAGATGATAGCAATCGAGCCTGCGTCTAAAGTCTCACCAAGAATTTACAGAAAGTCCCGCATCTTTTCGCCGAGCAATTCGCGCAGCTTAATCATCCCGGAGCGCATGCGCGTCTTGACCGTCCCGAGCGGCGAGCCCAGACGCTCTGCGATCTCCGATTGCGTCAAGCCTTCAAAATAAGCGAGCAAGAGGGTTTGTCTCTGCTCCGGGGGGAGTTGATCCAGGGCTTCGCGTACCACCTCGCGCTGCTCGGATTTGAAAGCGTCTTCGACGGCGTCCGAGACGCTCTCCACCGCGCCCTCAATTGATTCGTTCGCCGTGCGCTGACGCGAATCCAGCGCGCGCAGTCGATCAATCGCACGGCTGCGCGCCAGCGTCACCAGCCATGTAAAGGCGCGCCCGCGCGATTCGTCGTAATCGGCTGCACGCTTCCAGACCTGTATAAAAACATCCTGCAAAACGTCTTCGGCCTCAGGACGGCTATGTAATATACGCAAGATAAGGCCGAATAGGATTAGCCTGTAACGGTCATACAGAGATGCCAGAGCGTGCTCGTCCCCACGCGCAATCGCGTGCATCAACTCCACATCAGAGATTTGTGCCTGTTCGGGTTGCACTTTGTTCAGCTAAGATTTCCAGGAAGCGATAGAGCCGACATCATAACAAGACAGGACGCTTGAAGACTAGAAGATTGTTTCGCCGGTAGCTGGTCAATTTTAGATTGAGCATGATAAAAGCTGCCATTCACCACAGAGGCACAGAGTCCACAGAGGAAGCACAGAGAGTTAATACTTTAATCCTCTGTGTCATCTCCGTGTCCTCTGTGCCTCTGTGGTGAGTCTCAATGCACAGCATACTCAATTATCCAAACTGATCGACTACCAAATCCAGCATGAATAAGAACGAGACGTAAACGATGATGCATGCTTCAAGTCTTGAAGAAGCTTTCCGCGCGGGACGGCTTACTTGAAATCGCTGATCATGATCGCATCGTTGGTCACGGTGCCGCGTGTCAGGGCCAGTTGACGACCATCACGTGACCAAGCGAAATCGCCTATCAGCTCCGATTTGAAGTCTGTCAACTGTTTGGGCTGGCCGCCGTCCAGCGGTTGAGACCAGAGATTCGAGACGCCATCGCGCGTGTCTATGTAGTGGAGCGCACGACCGTCTGGCGACCATAAGACAGGCGTCGGCAGGGAAACAGATCGCGGGAGGTCGAAAAATTTAGTCGGCTGCCCGCCCTCAATCGGCAGAATAGCCACCCTGTATTTGCGCAAGTTCAGATCATTGATGTTACAAACGATCTGCTTGCCGTCGGGTGAAATATAGGCGATGTAATAAAAGAGAGGAGGCTCGGTCAGTTGCACCGCGCTGCCGCCGTCAATCGAGACCTTCCATAAAGTCGCCTGGCCTGTCCCAAAGGTGGCATAAAAGACCCATCGGCTGTCCGGTGAACAAGCAGGGCCTCCTTCCTCCGGGCCATCGGTCAACTGCCGCGCATTGCCGCCATCGATGTCCATTCGCCAGATATGACTTTTCCCGGAGCGGTCGGAAGCGAAAACGATGTGACGGCCATCGGATGTGACGGTCGGGCTATAATTGTCCTTGGCATTTGCGGTCAGTTGTTTTTGACCGCTGCCGTCCGAGTTCATAATCCAAATATCGAAGTGCCCGCCAGCCCTGGACGTATAGACAATTCTGCCGTCAGGCGTCCATGAAAGCGATGCTGATCCGTCAGTGGATTTGCTGGATGTGATCTGTCGAGCGTTGCTGGCCGCCCCACCCGGCGCAACCCAGAAGTCTCCGAGCGTGACGGACTGCACTGTGACCAGAGCATTAGAGTCTGCCGTGATGCTCACGCCTCTGTAATTGTTCAGATCATTCGTTACCCTCCGGACTTCGCCGCCAGGGTACGAGAGATGCCATATTTGACCGGGCGAGTTGGGCGACTGATCTTCAGCAATCAGGATCAATCCGCTGCCATCATTCAGCCACATCACCTGTCCGACCGATCCCCATTTCTGCGTAGTGATCTGCTTCTCCGCTCCGCCTTCAACCTCTACGGCGACCACTGTCTGGTAAGAATCGCTGTCGCGCCCGCTTCTGACTGGACAGGCGATTACTTTTCCGTCCGGCGACCAGGCGGGCCCGACCCAAGTACCCCACCGGAATGCCGCAGGAGCTTTGCGCGTCGCCAGCGTCTGCTCATTGCTCCCGTCAATATTGGCAACCAACAAAACGCTCTCTCCCTTGCTCGGATAATTACGGACAAAGGCAAAGCGTTTGCCGTCAGGCGAGAGCGTCATCGAGCCGTCTATATCTTCGAGGAGCTTGCGCGGCGCGCCGCCGAGAATCGGCAGTTGGTAAACGATGCTTACGGGACTGTTCTTTTCGTTGAGGAAGTAAAAGATATAGTTCCCGTCCGCAGAGAACGTGATGCCTCTGTAGCTGGCCTCGGCGGGGGGGACGATCTGCACGTTGCTTGAGGTCGCCACCTGCCTGACCCAGAGGCTCTCCACGCCGCCGTCATTCACAGCATGCACGACGTACTTGCCTTCCGGAGAAATTGCGGCAATCGTGACCTTGCCAGTGCTGGTCAGCTTCGTCACCTTCATGTTTTGAAAAGACGGAGCAGACTTTCTCTGGCCCAAGAATTTGTAGAGGGCGAAGCTGATACCCGCGAGGGCCAACACCAACAGGGCCGCGAGAGTGATTGCGCCTCCCTTGTGACGCTTGATCTCGCTGACGAGATATTGGGCGCTCGACGCGTTTGTGTGCGCCTGCCCGACTTCGGCTGTGCGCATTGCGGGCTCGCGTGTCTCTGTTTCGACGGCCGCGCCCTGACCGCTGATCGTCGACATCGAAGACATCGCGGGGCTTGACCTATCGGGCGAGACGGAGCGCTCCATCTCCGCATCAAATTCCATCCGCTGCTTGAGCCTGCGCAAATCCGTGAGCAACTCTTTGGCCGTTTGATAGCGGCCTTCTTTGTCTTTGGTCAGCGCCTTGGTGACGATCCATTCGAGCGCTTCCGGAACTCCGGGCTGATAACGCGCGAGCGGCAGCAGCTCTTTGTTAAGCACGGCAGAGATCACATCGCCCGTCGAAGCGCCCTCGAAGGGAGGCCGTCCCGCCACCATTTCATATAGCACAGCGCCCAAGCTCCAGATGTCCGTGCGCGCGTCCAACGCCAGAGCACGTGCCTGCTCCGGAAGAACTTTGAGCGCGACCGTGCGCTCTAATTCAGTATCCTGCGCCAAGTAAACTTCACCCATGCCGCCTGCGCCGAGCGGCGAGCGAATCTCATAACGTCCAAAACGTGTGCCGGGAGCAAGTGCCATAGCTCTCAAAGCAAAGGCGAAGCGGCGCGCGGCGAATAAAGGCTTTTGACCTCTTTAATAATCGCGGCCATTGTAGCTTGTGTTCCGCGATGTGCGCCAGAGTGGTTTGGACTATGAATGGCTCGTGCGGGTGAGAGCATCGCCGTATAAAGCTCGCGGGAGGCCGAAGAAAAGAATGAATACTTTCTTCGGCCTCCCGCGAGTAGATCGAGATTAGCAGTTGAGCCTGAATCAGCTAAGCAACAGGCTCAGGCGATGGTGATCTCTTCGGAGAGATACACGTCCTGAATGGCGTTGAGGAGCGCGACGCCCTCGTTCATCGGACGCTGGAAAGCTTTGCGACCGGAGATGAGGCCCATGCCGCCGCCGCGTTTGTTGATGACGGCTGTGCGCACGGCTTCCGCCATATCGCTCGCGCCTTTGGATTCGCCGCCCGAATTGATCAGACCGCAGCGCCCCATATAACAGTTGGCGACCTGATAGCGCACTAGATCAATCGGATTGTCTGAAGTCAGCTCTTCATAAATCTTCTTGCTCGTCTTGCCGTACGAGCTTTCGATGTTCAGGGCGTTGTAGCCGCCGTTACGCTCAGGCAATTTCTGCTTGATGATGTCCGCCTGAATCGTGACGCCAAGGTGGTTGGCCTGACCCGTCAAATCGGCTGCGGCGTGCATGTCGGCCTCTTTCGTCTTGAAAGCGGGGTTGCGCAGGTAGCACCAAAGGATGGTCGCCATCCCCAGCTCATGCGCGTGTGCGAAAGCCTGACCGATCTCCGTGATCTGGCGCGTGGATTCTTCAGAGCCGAAGTAGATGGTTGCGCCGACGGCGACCGCGCCCATCTCGTGCGCTTCCTTCACCGTGCCGAACAGCACCTGATCGAACTTGTTCGGATAGGTCAGCAGCTCGTTATGATTGATCTTAACGATGAAGGGAATCTTATGCGCGTAACGGCGAGCGACAGAGCCCAGCACGCCGAAGGTCGAAGCCACAGCGTTGCAGCCGCCTTCGATGGCCAGCCGAATGATGTTGTCGGGATCGAAGTACTGCGGGTTCGGCGCAAAGGATGCTCCCGCCGAATGCTCTATGCCCTGATCGACGGGCAGGATAGAGAGATAGCCTGTGCCCGCCAGTCTCCCCCCGTCGAAGAGCGTTTGCAGTGAACGCATCACGGAAGGGCGTCTGTCGGAAAGCGACCAGACGCGGTCGACGAAGTCCGGGCCGGGCAATTGAAGCTGATCTTTCGTGATCGCCTTCGCCGTGTAATCGAGCAGCGTGCGTGCGTCCTTGCCTAGCAACTCTTCGATGCGGTCGAGCGAGGTGTCTGCGCGTTTGAGTTCGGTGGCCATCTTCTATCTCGTCCTCCTTGCGAGAATGATTGCGTATGTTAGTGATGAATGAAGCCAGAGCGCGGATTATAACATAATCTGCGTCAGTAATCCGCAGGGCGAAGCCTCCATCTTCGTCCGCAGGCTCTCTTTTGGCTCTGTTTAGAGAGCCCGTAGGCGCTCGCCTGGAACCCTGATTGGAGGGCAGTTTGTGGCTTGCGCTGCCGTCAAATTTAGCTTAAAATCACCGTTCTCTCTTAGCAACCCCCTTGAGAGAAGCTGCTACTAAGTACGGCTGGTCCTCGTTCTTATTTTCCGAGTCTCTTATAAAAATTCTACCCGGCTTGGTGAAAGGTAAAAATTGATGAAGTTCCCCTCCTCGCTTATAAAATTTCCCCTGCTCGTCGTGTGCTTATTGCTTGTCGCGGCGATGCCCGTATTGGCCGCCGGAGACGATTGGCGGCCCGTCGATCCCAAGGAACTGGCCCTGAAAGCGCCCGTCGTCGAAAGAGACGCCGACGCCGAAGCCCTCTTCTGGGAAGTGCGCGTTGACGACGGCCCTGTCGGCGAGCTGATCTTTACGCACTACCTGCGCATCAAGGTCTTCACGGAGCGCGGCCGCGAATCGGAAAGCAAGATAGACATTCCGTTCGGCAAAATCTTCGGTAGTAATATCAAGATCAAAGACATCGCGGCGCGCACGATCAAGCCCGACGGCTCAATCGTCGAGCTCAAAAAGGAAGATGTCTTCGAGCGCGACATCATCAAGGCGAGCGGCCTCAAACTCAAAGCCAAGTCGTTTGCCATGCCGGGCGTCGAGCCGGGCGCGATCATAGAGTATCGCTGGCGCGAGATCAGGGAAAACGAATCGGCCAACTACACGCGCCTCTATTTCCAGCGCGAGATTCCCGTTCAAATGGTCAAGTATTACATCAAGCCGTATCCTTTCGAGGATCGCGGTATGCGCGCGCAGATTTTCCACGGCTCGCTTCCGCCCTTCGTCAAAGAGAAGAACGGATTCTACAGCGCCACGATGACCAACATGCCGGCCTTTCACGAAGAGCCGCGCATGCCGCCCGAGAATCAGGTGCGCACGTGGGTGCTGATCTATTACTCTAAGGACGAAAAGGTCGAGCCGGAAAAATACTGGAAGGATTTCGGCAGGGCCGTCTATGGCATCTTCAAATCTTTCATGAAGCCGAACGACGAGGTGAAAAAGACTGCTCTCGGCCTGGTCGCCGACGCCACCACTCCTGAAGATAAGCTTGACCGCCTCTTCAATTTCGTTCGCACCAAGATCAAGAACGTGAGCAGCGATGTCAGCGGCCTCTCGGCAGACGAGATCGCCAAGGTGAAAGCGAACAAGTCGCCGGGCGATACGCTCAAGCGCGGCGTCGGCGACGGCGAGGATGTAGACCTGCTTTTCGCCGCGCTTGCGACCGCCGCCGGATTCGACGCGCGCCCGGTCCTCGTCTCAAGCCGTGGCGACATCTTCTTCGATCCGAATTTCGCCAACCCTTACTTTCTGCGTCCGACAGACATCGCGGTCAAAGTCGGCGATCAGTGGCGCTTTTATAATCCTGGCTATCGCTACGCCCCGAGCGGCATGCTGATCTGGCAGGAAGAGGGTCAGGACGCGCTCGTCACAGACCCTAAGGAGCCCGTCTGGGTCAAGACGCCCGTCACGCCCGCAGAGAAATCGCTCATCAAGCGCACGGCCAAGCTGACCTTATCGGATGACGGCACGCTCGAAGGCGATGTTGAAATCCAGTACACAGGACAGCACGCCATCGAAAGGAAAGAAGAGAACGACGACGAGTCGCCCGCTAGACGCGAGGAGCTTCTGATCAACGAGATCAAAAGGCAGATGAGCCTGGCGGAACTCACGAACATTCGCATAGAGAACGTGACAGACCCGGACAAGCCCTTCACCTATGCGTATCACGTCAGAGTTCCGGGCTACGCAGAGCGTACTGGCAAGCGGCTCTTCCTGCGACCGGCCTTCTTTCAGTACGGCATTGGCCCAATGTTTCCGACCAGCGACCGCGAAAATCTTGTCTACTTCCACTATCCCTGGTCAGAGCAGGATTCTGTGGAGATTACTCTGCCGACGGGTTATGATCTGGACAATGCGGACGTGCCTGCTCCGATAGGCGCGGGCAAGGTCAGCCAGTACACTGTGCGTATGGCAGTGACGGAAGACAAGCGCACGCTGATCTACAATCGCAAGTTCAGCTTCGGGACGCCCGAGATCATACTCTTCCCGAAGACCACTTACCCTGCGCTGAAAGACTATTTCGATCAGCTCAACAAGGCGGATAATCATACGATCACGCTCAAGCAGGGAACGGCCACCAAGGCCGCCGCTTCGCAATAATAAGTTGGGCGAGAAGAAGTCGCTTTTTGTGCCCCCACACGCTCACGCTCTAAACTGGTGCGCCGCCCTCGAACGGCGCACCTAAGGATGAAAGCCATGCCCTATAGAATACCCACACTCCTCCTGAACCTTGCGCTCCTACTGATGCTTGGCGCGCCAGCGGCTCTGGCCGTTGAAGACGCTCCCCCGGCCTGGTTGCAGCAGGCTGCTGCGGCCAATAACCCTTCCTATCAAAAGGATGTGCCGGCGGTCGTGCTCTTTTCCGAGCAGGTAGTGACCATCGCGCCGGACGGGCGCATCACCACCACGAAAAGCTATGCCGTGCGCATCCTCAATCGTGAAGGGCGCGAATATGCCAACGCCGTGGAGATGTACCTGACGGGCTCAAGCAAGGTGCGCGACATGCGCGCCTGGTTGATTCGCGGGAGCGGCGATGTCAAAAAGTACGGCAAGGAAAATACGCTCGACCAGATTTCCGACCCGAACGATATTTACAACGAGTATCGTGTCAGGATAATCCCTGCCGAGAGAGATGCCGATGCGGGTATGGTCTTCGGCTATCAGGCGACGATTGAGGAAGCGCCGCTCTTCGGTCAGGACCTGTGGAGATTCCAGAGTCGGCTGCCGACCCTGCTTTCGCGCTACACGCTGGTTTTGCCTGCGGGCTGGCGAGCGTCGAGCGTGACCTTCAATCATGCGAAGATCGAGCCGACCGTCACCGCAGGCTCGACCTATACTTGGGAGTTGAGCAATCTGCCTCCCATCGAAAAAGAGCCGCGCAGCCCGGAAGTGACCAACCTTGCTCCGCGCATCGCGGTCAACTACTTTCCGCCAGATGGCTCGCCCGTCACGGGCACAAAGACTTTCAGTAGCTGGGCGGATGTTTCGCGTTGGGAAACGGAACTCAACGACCCGCAAACTGCCCTGGACGATACGCTCGCGGCCAAAGCGCGCGAGTTGACCGGCAACTCGAAAACAGAGCTTGAGCGCATACAGGCCGTCGCGCGCTTCGTGCAGAGTCTGCAATATATCTCGATTGATATAGGCGTGGGTCGCGGCAACGGTTATCGCCCGCGTCCCGCCTCACAGGTGCTCGCCAAAGCATACGGCGATTGTAAGGACAAGGCGAACCTGATGCGCACGCTTCTTAAAGCGCTCAGGATCACGGCCTATCCTGTGGCGATCTATTCCGGCGATCCGACGTTCGTGCGCGAAGAATGGGCCAGCCCCTTCCAGTTCAATCACGCGATCATCGCCGTCAAGGTGAGCGACGAGACGCAAGCTGCGACCATCATCACTCATCCGAAGCTGGGCCGCCTCTTGATCTTCGACGCGACGGACGAAAGCACTATGGTCGGCGACCTGCCGGAACATGAACAGGGAAGCCTCGCGCTCATTATTGCCGGAGACGACGGCCTGCTCGTGCGTATGCCGACCACGCCGCCGGAGTCTAATCAACTGGAACGCCAGATCGAAGCGACGCTCGCGGACGACGGCTCTATCACCGGCAGCATACAGGAGAGGTCTGTGGGCCAATCCGCCGTTGACGAGCGGCGCGCCTTCAAACACTTCTCTCGTCCGGATTATTTGAAGATCATTGAAATGTGGGTCACGCGCGGAGTCTCGGGCGCGCGCGTCACAAGGGTCGAGCCGGTGGACGGTAAAGTCGACGGGCGTTTCGCGCTCGACGTGGAATTTTCTGCCGCACGCTATGCGCAGTTGATGCAGAATCGGCTGCTGGTCTTCAAACCGGCAATCGTCAGTCGCCGCGATGCGCTCGCCCTGACACAGCCGACACGTAAGCATCCGATTGTGCTCGACTCCAATGCCTTTACGGAGACCGTGCGTGTCAAGCTTCCGCAGGGCTTCGGTGTCGATGAGATGCCCGACCCGCTCAAGCTTGAGACGCCGTTCGGGAATTACACTGCGAGCTACGATGTCAAAGACGGCCAGCTTCTGTTCACGCGCAAGCTGACCATGCGCGCGATGACGATTCCGGCCGCCGATTACGCTGCGGTGCGCAGCTTCTTCGAGCGCATCCGCGCCGTCGAACAATCCCCGGTCGTGCTGGCAAGACAATAGCCGATTGAAAAAGCCCCGAGATGGGCGCAAGAGTGTAGCCCACGGCGTCAGCCTTGGGAACAGTAGTAGATAAAGAATGAGAAAGCCCCGGAGGGGCGACAGAGGTTTAAGGTTGAGTGCGACTCGACCATGAGCGTCTTTCGCCCCTCCGGGGCTTTACCTTTTTGTATGACGGCTTAACCTATGACTTACGTCATGGGCTACAGTCTATAGCCCCTTTCAGGGGCTCAGGATATGGGCGGCACTGTCGCCCTACTTGAATTTATATTTCTTTAATCCGCAGCGTGCAGTGTGAGCTGGCGAAACGCTTCGTGCAGGCGCAGGGCGACGCTTCCGACCGGAACGGTGTAGCGATGAAAATCGAAGGTCGTCACAATCGCGACGCCGAGGCCCGAAGAGGTGAGAAAAATCTCGTCCGCGTCGGAGAGATGCGACAGGTCATAGACGCCTTCGACGTGCGGGATGGAAAGCTCACCTGCGAGCGCCAGCACCCGCGCGCGCGTCACGCCGCCGAGCGCGCCCGTGGCGAGCGACGGCGTATGAAGCGTGCCGTCCGTCACCCAGAACAGATTGGCCATCGTCGCAGAGACCACTTCGCCACGCTCGTTGAGGACTACGGCCTCGTCGAAATCACGCGCGCGCGCCTCTTCCCAGCAGAGCGCGTGTTCCAGATAATTAACGCTTTTGATGCCTGAGATGGGCGACATGGTGTTCGTGCGATAGGGCGAAACCGTCAGCGCCAACCCGTCCGTGCTGACGGCGCGCGCCTCTCCTGTCATAATCAGCAGCTCCGTCCTTGATTGGCCCACGCCCTTTATTTTCCAGACGCCCCTGTCCGCGCCCCCGAACAATGTGACGCGCGCACGACCTTCACGAACTTTATTGTTTTCGATCAGCCGGTGAAGAGATGCCCCGACATTCGTCTCGTCAAAGCTGCGGCAATCGAGCCCTGCGCGCGCCGCGTGATCCGCCAGCCGCAGCCAGTGCTGCGGCCAGAGAAATGCGCGCCCGCCGTAGATCGCCAGCGTAGTGAACACACCGTAACCATAAAGCGAGCCGGAAGTGAGCGGCATCAGCCGCGCTTTCGTCGCCTCGATCAGCCGATGGTTAAAGATGATGTGCGAGTGCATTTCTCAATCTAAAGAGATTCAAGCACGACTGCCTAAAGAGATTTAAGCGGAGCGCTCCTATTTGTTTGAAAGCAACGCGAAGGATACATGAAAAGGGCTGCGCCGGGATAGACAAACAAAGCACAAGAGGCAAAGCAGAAGGGACGCTCAACCCACAGTCAGAAGATGCTTACAGCTTTAGCCTTTGAGGGAGAGCGCGCGCAGCAGCGCATGCGCTTTCGTGAGCGACTCTTCATATTCGAGCGCGGGGTCGCTGTCGGCGACGATACCGCCGCCGACATTAAAGCGCGCGGTGCGCTCTCTTATTGTCATCGTGCGAATCGCCACGCTCAAGTCAAGGCGACCGTCGAAAGAGAAATAACCGATGGCCCCCATCGAAAGGCCGCGAGGCGCGCTTTCCATCTCGTCAATGATCTCCATCGCGCGAAGCTTGGGCGCGCCCGTGATCGAGCCGCATGGAAAAGCCGCGCGCATAAGTTCTCCGGCCTTAACGTCCGCGCGCAACAGGCCGCGCACCTTTGAGACGAGATGAAAAAGAGTCGGATGCTCCTGAATCGCGCACAACTCCGTCACTTCGACAGAGCCGTATTGACAGACGCGACCCAAGTCATTACGCATCAGGTCAACGATCATCACATTCTCTGCGCGGTCTTTCTCGCTCTCGCGCAGCTCCGTGCGCAGCCGCTCGTCCTCCGCAGCATTCATCCCGCGCGCGCGCGTGCCCTTGATGGGCCAAGCCTCTATCCAGCGCCGCTTTTGTTCATCCCAACCCACACGCAGGAAACGCTCTGGCGAGGCGCTGACGACCGCGTCTTCGCGCCGTCGTATAAAGGCGCTGAAAGAGGCCGGATGCGTGCGGCGCAGGCGCAGGAAAATTCGCTCGGGCGTCCGCGTGGGGTCAAGCGTTATTTTAAGCCGTTGCGTCAGGTTAGCCTGATAAATGTCGCCCGCAGCGATATGCTCCTTGATTCTCTCAATGCGACTGAGGTACTCGTCGCGCGTCAGACTCGAAGTCAGGCGCTGTCCATCTATTTCAAGTGGCAGGCGCAAGAGATGATGGCCGCCCGTCGTTGAGGCTTTCAGGAAAATATCAGTTTCTTCCGGCGAAGTAGAAGCGGCTTGCTCGATTGATTCTTGTATCACAGCGTAAGCCTGCTCAAAGCGATGTTCGCCGCCGCCGCAGTTGACGAGCCGTGACAGGCCGCGCTCGTAATCGTGTATGACGAGCGTGTCGTAAAAAGCGAGCACGGCGTCAGGCTCATCACTTTGGGCAGTACGGCCCGAAGACTTAAGACGCAGACGATGAAACCGTTGGGCCAACTCGTAAGAGAAAGTTGCGATGCAAGCGCCAGATGCCGGAATGCTGTCGGGAAGCGAAACGTGCGGCGTACGGTAACTCTCTAATCGTTCATCCAGAATTTCGAGCACATCGCCTTCGACTAACTCCACTTCTTCGTCGCGACGGTTGATGCGCAAGGTACGTGCGCGCGCCTCTATGATCTCGAAGGGATCGAAGCCAGCAATGAGGAATCGCGCGTCGGGCGGGCGAGCACCGTTGCTATCCAAGATACTGACGCGCCTTGCGGGGTCAAGCCGAAGCAGCGCGCGTAAGAGAACATCAGGCTGGGCCTCCAACTCGCGCACAAGAAGCGGGGCGTGCTTCTTCCCTTCGCCTTCGATGTTCTTCGCGCTTCCCATACATTTTAGTTGCGATCACCCAGGCCATGCTGTTGTCGGCAGAGCTTGCAGGGAGTCGGCCGTTCGGTGTTGTCAACCTGATGGCGCACACCGGGCAGCGTGCGCAGGTAAGCGAAGATCGCCTTTAAATCCTCGTCCGTCATATTTCGATAAATGATCCAGGGCATGACGGGGCTCAAGCGCCGGGCCTTAACGTGGCCCGTGCGCATCATCTCCACAAAGAGCGCTTCCGTGTAATAAGAGATGCCGGTCGAATCGGGCGTGATGTTTGCGCTCGCAACTTTTTTGTCCGGCTCGCTGAGGATAAAGCCTCCGGCAAAGTCCATCCCTGCGAGGGGCTGACCCTTCTCTTTAGGCGTGTGGCAGTCTATACAGGCGGCGAGCGTCGATAGATATTCTCCGCGCTTAACCGCATCCGCCATGTCCGGCGGCGAGACTGTAGACTCGATGGGCTGCGGCGCGTTTTGAATCAGACGACTCACGGGAAAGGGAACTTGAGTCTGCGGCAGAGCATTGCGGACGGGCGCGACGGAGCGCAGGTAAACCACTATGGCCGCCAGGTCTTCATCAGACATCCGCCTGTAGAGCGTGTAGGGCATCAGCGGAAACAGCGCACGCCCGTCATGGCCTATGCCTTCGCGTATGGCGCGCGCCATCTTATCATCGCTCCACTTGCCTGCGCCTGTCTCAATGTCCGGCGTGATGTTGGGTGCAGTTAGCCAGGGCATTCCCTCAAGCGACCACACCAGTCCAGCCCCTTTTTTAGCGGGCAAAGGCGGAGCGCCCTCGCTCTTCCAGTCCAGCTCTGAGTGACAGGTAAAGCAGGCCGCCACGCCTTCGACTAAGTAACGTCCACGCTCCATGCGCGCAGGCGTGGGCTCGAACTTGCGTTCGACGAGCGGGCGCGCCTTTGCGCCGATGATGGGCCGCCACCCGATAGTCAAACTGATCGCGACAGAGAGCAGCAAGAGGAGAGCGATCAATCCAAATCCTACGATCTTGATGAAGCGTTTCAACCAGCGTCGCGCCACGAACCATTTCCTCCGCAGTTTGAGAAATGAAATGAACAAGAGCAGGACAGAGTTGCGCGTGCAATGAGACCAGATTTCAGTCGAGCGTGTGAAGCAGGGCAACTCACCACAGAGACACAGAGGACACGGAGGAAGCACTGAGGATTGATCGGTTTTCTCTGTGCCACCTCTGTGCTCTCTGTGCCTCTGTGGTGAATATCTCTTTCCAGACGCTCAATTGAAATGCGATCCGAACTATGAAGAACCGAGCTTAAACTATTTTCTATCAATCACCACGACGGCGTGCAAACCGTCCGACGTGAACTTGAGCGTCGCGGTCGCGCCCGCCAATTCGCGCAGCAATCGACCGGGCGCGCTCTCCGTTGTCGGCTGAGAAGGCTGGCGCGGGTCTGTCACGCTGCCGTGAACATTGCACGTCACATTTCTTCCGTCAGCCGAGACACGATAGAGCCCGCCCTCCGGACAAAAGAGATGCACGCCGTGGAAACGATCAGCGTACGCGCGGACTAACCTGTCCAGTTCTTCGCCTGTTGGCCCACCGCTGGCAGCGCCGGGCGCGCGCGCCGTCAGCGCACGGCTCACAGCCGAGAGAGCGCCTAGATTGTTCAGACAGGCTTCGCGATCATTCTCTGCCCAGCTCAACTGAAAGTCCGGCAAGACCGTGTTCCAGTTTTGCGGGCGCATGCGCGCCATCGCGTGACCTTCAGGGCCGAAGTCCTGCGTGAGCGCGCCCGCTGTTGTTGTTGATGTTCCGGCTGCTGTAGTTGTTCCTGTTCCTCCTCCGCTTTCTACACCTGTTGTTCCGGCGCGGATACGCTCGGCGTGCATCGCTGCGAGGTCTTCGAGGATAAAGGGACGGCTCGCCAGATAGAGACCATTGCCGATGCGAGCCCAGAAGAAGCGCAGCTTGAGCGGGCCGATCCGCAGAGCGTAGGCGCGATAGATTTGATCCTGCCCGAGCGGATACTTGTAGAAGTCCTGCTCAAAACTGAGCCAGCCGCCGCGCGCACTCTCGCGCGCAGAGACGGCCAGCGCCGTATCCATCGCGTTCATAAAACGATCAACTACTTGCGCGTCCTGAACGGGAAACGATAGGTACACAGGAGTGTTAAGCGAAGCCAGCGCCAGTCCTATAAAAAGCTCTTCCGTGCCGAGCGAGCGTGTGCGACCCATGCCGCCGCCCACAAGCATACCTAGCACACGCGCCATGTTGAGATCGAACGTCGGGCTGGCATCGTAGACGTGCAGACCGACCTGATTCCCTAAGCCCTTAAACAAAAACTCCGTGAGGTTGATGTTACCAGCCTCGCTGTTGCGCAGGCCAAGGTCGCGCAGGAATTGATCGTAACTTTTATCGCGCTCCATCCTGGCTACTTCCGGCAGGTAGCTTTCCTTGTTAAGCCGTGCGGCTATCGACAGGATATTGCGCTTCGGGACGGGCAGCGGATCGAGCGCCTCGGGCTTTCCGCCGAGCACTGACGCCAGATTTGTGTAGAGCGAATTATCTATCAGCGGCAGGACGATGGTTTCCAGACGATATTGCTGCGGCGTCATCTTGATACGCAGAGCAATCGGGTCAAAATAGATGCGCCAGTATCGATTGTATTCCTCCAGGAATGCTTTGTACTCGTCTGCTTCCGCGCCCGTCACCTCTTTGACTGGAATCTCGATGTTGGGTGTCAGGAACTCCGCGCGACCGTGACGTGAACACAACCCAGTCGTGCCGTCCTCCGAGAGAGAATACTTGCCGCCGTCCGGACACGATAGCTCGCCCTGATTAAAGAGGCCGGGAGAAGTCTGCGTCTGTGCCAGCTCTTCAAGCGAAGTGGGCCAACTGCCACGCTCCGTGCGATAAAGCAGCGAGGCGTGACCGATCATACGCAGGTGGTTATAGCAGAGTATGCGACGGCGCTCCGTCAGCTTCAGTTGTGGGCCAACGAGGCGGCGTATAAATGGATCGGACATATAAACGAGCCCGTCCTCTTCTTTCGCGCCGCGCGGCATTAATGTTCGTATGTAGGCGAACTCCAAAGCGTCCCCGAGCCTGCGCACAGTTTGTCCGTCAATGGTTTTCCCCTTGATCGCTTCGATCACCCGTTGAAGTGCGGCCTTTGAATTACTGCGCACGTGAAGGTCCGGCTGAGGGTCTGCGGCAAAGACGCTCACCCCCCGGTCTGGCGTTTCCAGTTGAACGTAGTCGACGCCCAGAATCTGACCCGTAGAGCGTTTCGCAGAAGGGTTCGCCTTCTCTGCGTTCGTGAGAAAGCTTTCCATACGCGCTTTGAAAATCTCCGGCTGCTTGACCTCGAAAAGAATGGTCACGTCGCTGCCTTCGCGCGCGAAAGGGTCACTGCCCGTAACGGCCACTTCCTTGACTACCAGATCGTAAAAGGGGCGAAGCGCGGGCTCCGTCTCTAAGGCTAGCTGTCGCTTGAGGCGCTCGCCGACCTGCTGCGTACGCGCTTCTCTATACGCCTGATTAAAGAGATGCGTGCCCCACAAATCGCCCGCGTCCATCGCCTGCAACAGTTTGCCGAGCGAGCGAAATTCGACCAGATAAAAATCTTCGGGGACACTTTTTGACAGAGCCGAAACCTCAGGCTTACGACCGGCAAGCATCTGTTCCCACGGATGACTCTTGATCGTTGGGCCAACAAGGCTTGAGACCTGAACAATCTCTCTGCGCCGTTTTTCGAGCGCGGCGGCGTCCTGTGGCGTGCTCTGCGGAAAGAGCTCAGTGGTGGCAGGCACAGGCAGCGCCACGTTTGAGTTGGGCGAAGCCGTGCGACGATTGCGACGTGATCTGCGATTGCGTCGCGGCGTCTGCTGAGTAGTCCTTGAAGCGTTTGCATTCGTGTTGACGGCGAAAGTGTTAGTGTTGGTCGTTTGTGTTCTCACAGTTCTCGCGGGAGAATTGCCGCGCATGGTGTCCAGTTGCAGGCTCTCCTGAACAGCGAGCGCGCCCGTGAAGATACTGAACAGATCGACATTGTTGGTGCGCTCTGTGCGTATGTCCGCGCCGTTGGTGCGCGCGATCATGCTTCCGATCTGCCCTGCGATCTCTTCCAAACGATTTTGTCTGCGGGCCAGTTGCAGCGCCACGTATTGCAGGTACGCATCATCCGGATAGAGTTTGAGCTGGGCCAACACTTCGCCCAGCGTCCAAGCCTGCTGCGAACGAGCCGCCGGAGCGCTCTGCTGTCCCTGCGTCAGAGCGCGCCCCGTCCCGCCAAGGAGCACAGCCGCCACCATCACCAAACAGAGAGCCGACTGAAAACGATGTTTCATACGCCTATCCTCTTCTCCTTCAGGCCGGACTGTAAAACGTGTAAGCGCCCCTCGTGTGTGGAAGCCGGAGCGTCGATGTGTGTTTAGCTTAAGCGAGGCGATCCGTTTGATCGTTGGTCGCGGACTTTTTGATTATCCGCGACGGCTTTGGTATCGATGTTTAAGTTCTTCCCGTGTTTAAGTTCTTCGCGCGTTCAAGTTTTCTCTGTCCGCAAGACGGTCTCTAATTTCCAATCGGCGTCAGCAAACTCGTCTCTGCTTTTAATCAGCAGCCATTGCTTCCCGTCTCGCCCGCTCATCCTGACCAGACTGAATTCCCCTTGCAGCCGTTTTCCGTAGAGACGAAACCGCAGTCTTCCCGCTTTAAGCTGAGCGACCGCATCGCCCAACACTTCGTAGCGTCCATTATCCCAGATCACCACCTCGCCCGCACCATATTTCCCCTCCGCGATGCGGCCCTCAAAGTCGATGTACCCGGCGGCATGATCCGGGACGGCCACCGCCAAACGCTTTTGCCCCGGATCAAGCGACGGCCCCTTCGGCACAGCCCAGGACTTCAACACCCCCGCCAGCTCCAACCGAAAATCAAAATGCAACCGCGAAGCATGATGCTCATGCACCACAAACCGTCCCTTCTGAATCTTTGAAGCCATGATTTTTCTATCCAATCAGCCGACCCGGACGCTTCCAAGTTTATTCCGCTGCCGAGACGAGAACTTCCGATTGCATTCGTTGAGCAAGAGCGTTGCGCCAGGCGGATTCAAGTTCGCCCGTGGGGAGGTTGACGATCTCTTCGCCGTCGGACTCTATGCGGAGTTGGCCCATGTTGGTGCGGCCCAAGAGGGTGAGCGGGCAGTTAGCGCGGGCGGCGAGTTCTTCCATCTGGCCGAGTGCCGCTTCGTCGAAGCTGATGATGATGCGTGAGGGAGATTCGCTGAAGAGGCGTGCAGCGGGCGTCAGTGTGCCGCCGAGATCAACGTCTGCGCCGAGAGCCGACCGGTTGAGAGATGAGAAGCAGGATTCGGCCAGAGCGACGGCCAGCCCGCCGTCCGAGCAATCATGCGCGGAGTTGAGCAGACCCATATCTGCCGCTCGCAGGACAGTTTCTTGCACGGCGCGCTCGCGCTCAAGGTCCAGGCGAGGGACGCGGCCTTCTTCGATCAGCTCTTCAAGTATGCGACCCTGAATAGTCGCGGCGTATCTTGAGATGGAAAGGTCGTCATCTGTCTTTCCGAGCAGGGCGATGAGGTCGCCGGGGCGTTTGAAGCCGTGTTGAATCACGCGGCGCACGTCTTCTATGAGGCCGACCATGCCGATCAGGGGTGTTGGCAGAATACCGCGTCCTTCCGTCTCGTTATAAAAAGAGACGTTGCCGGAGATGACAGGCGTGTCGAAGGCGCGACAGGCTTCCGCCATGCCGTCTATGACTTCGGAGAAAGACCACATCACTTCCGCGCGCTCCGGCGAAGCGAAGTTCAAACAGTTGGTGATCGCAAGGGGACGCGCGCCGACGCAGACAACATTGCGTGCGGCCTCCGCGACGATGAGACGCGCGCCCTCGCGCGGATTGGCCGCGCAGTAGAGACCGTTGCCGTCCAGACACATCGCCAGCGCGCGGCGCGTCTCCTTGATACGCACGACGGCCGCATCAGCGCCGGGCAGCACGGCAGTGTTGGTGCGCACCATGTGATCGTACTGGCGATAGACCCACTCTTTAGAAGCGATGGTCGGGTCGCTTAAAATGCGTAGTAAAGATTCGTTCTGATTCTGTGCGGAGGATGAAGCCTGGGCCAACTCTTCAAGGACAGGAGCGGTGGGCGGTGCGGGTTGAATCAAATCCATTCCACCGCCGACGCTAGTGCCCGCTTCGTCCGTCAGCGTCGGGTCTGTGCGCGCGGCTTCGACGCTGGCAGGCACGATGTGCGATGCCGCGTCCATGATCGCTTCGTCCTGCGATGTGTCTATCTTAAGCGCGGCTTCAATATCGCTCTCCTGCGTTTTCGTTTGACGGAAACGCTCGGGCGCGCTCATGGGGCGCTCGTAGCGCGGCGCTTCATCTGTGAGTGCAGCGACGGGAATCTCTGCTACTCTTTCGCCTTCGTGCAGGACGCGCACCATCTGGCCTTCGACGACGCGACCGATGACAACCGCATCCAAATCCCACTTGCGAAAAATATCCACGATCTCGCGCTCGCGCCCCTTGTGCGCGACGATCAGCATGCGTTCCTGCGATTCCGAGAGCATCATCTCGTAAGCGGTCATGCCTTCTTCGCGCTGCGGCACAAGGCTCAAGTCTAGCTCAAGACCTGTGCCCGCGCGGGCGGCCATCTCGCAGGATGAAGAGGTCAGACCGGCTGCGCCCATGTCCTGAATTCCAGCGACAGCACCGCTTCGCATCGCCTCAAGACATGCTTCGAGCAGCAGCTTTTCCAGAAAGGGATCGCCCACCTGAACAGTCGGGCGTTTTTGCATCGCCGCATCGTCGAACTCTGCCGAAGCCATCGTCGCGCCGTGAATCCCATCGCGCCCGGTCTTCGCGCCGACATAGAGCACAGGATTACTGACGCCCACAGCCTTGCCGAAGAAGATTTGATCGTGACGCACAAGGCCCAAAGCGAAAGCGTTGACGAGCGGGTTCAAAGCGTACGCATCATCAAACTCGACTTCGCCGCCGACCGTCGCCACGCCGAACGCGTTGCCGTAATGAGCGATCCCTGCGACCACGCCCGCAAGCAGAGCGCGATTGCGTCGCCCGTGCCGCTCGTCGTCGAGCGAGCCGAAGCGCAAAGAGTTCATCGCCGCGATTGGACGCGCGCCCATCGTAAAGATGTCGCGAAGAATACCGCCGACGCCCGTGGCCGCACCCTGAAAAGGCTCTATAAAAGATGGATGATTATGCGATTCGACCTTAAAGGCGGCGCACCAGCCGTCGCCTATGTCTACAACGCCGGCGTTCTCGCCCGGCGGAACGATGACGCGCTCGCCCGTCGTGGGCAATCGGCTTAAGTGAACACGAGAGGATTTGTAAGAGCAGTGCTCCGACCACATGACGGAGAAGATGCCAAGCTCTACGAAAGTCGGCTCGCGCCCCAGCAGCTCTTTGATGCGTGTGTATTCCTCTGCGGTGAGATTATGCGCGGCAACCAGTTCGGGAGTAATCATCGGCTTTAAGTGACAAGTGCGTGTGACAAGGATAAAAGAGTAAGAGATTCTAGCCTGTCACTTCGTGGTTGTCACTTTGTCAATGGCCTTACGCAACTCTTCGGCGTTGAAGCGCCCCGTATGCTTGAAGACTAATTTGCCGGTCGGGTCGAAAAGAAAGGTCGCGGGCAGTCCGCCGCCCCACTGCGGATCAATCGCATCGACGACCTCTTGAGGCTCTATGACATTGAGCAGATAGGCTGGCATTGCACCTGCGCCCATCTCGCGCAGGAACTCTGGCACGCTCGTTTTGATCTCTGCGGGGTCGTCCAGCGAGACGGTGATTAAATCCAGATTGCGTGTCTCGTAATCGGCCTTGATACGCACGAGGTCAGGAAACTCGTCGCGGCAGGGCTCGCACCAGGTGGCCCAGAAATTTAGTAGCAGCGGGCGCGCATCTTTGCCTGGAGCGCGCTGCAAGATTTTCTTAAGCGCTTCCAGATTGACCTCGCGCACCACGGGCAGCGCCGTCGTCTGCGCGCCAGTCTTTGAGTTCGCCTTGTGTGTTTGCGCTTGCTGGTGAGCATGTGCGGCGACGGCGAGCATCGCGGTCGCGCCGCGCATCGACGGAGCAGCATAGACGTGGCCTCTATGCTGCTCCGTCGAACACAGAGCAAGAGAGAGTCCCGATAGGACAAGCGCGAGTGAAAGGAAATATCTCATCGATCAATCAAGCACGCTTGATCGTACAGCCGAAGGCTGCCGCTTCTGTCTTGACGACGGGCTTGCCCGCGAGCGTGGCATCTATGGCATCGCGCAGGTCGTTTGCGTTGACGAGCGTGATGTTGCGATGATTGTCTATGCGCCCGTGATAGACCAGCTTGTTGGCGGAGTCCAGAAGAAATACTTCGGGCGTGCGCTCTGCTCCGAGCTGATCGGCAATCTTATTACCGCTGTCCCTCAAGACGGGGAACGTCAAATTGTTGACCGCCGCATGGGCCTTGATGTCATCCTTAGACTCTGTCGCGTTCGAGTAGATGCCTACGACCGTGACGCCGCGCGCTCTGTAGTCCGCCGCGAGCTTGGAAATGCGCTCCATATAATCTTTGACCACGGGACACTGCGCAGAGATAAAGATCAGGGCGGTAGCGTTCTTGCCTCTGAGCGCGTTGAGAGTCTGATCTTTGCCGCTCAAGTCCGTCGACTTGAAATCGGCAATCGTCGAGCCGATGGTCGCCGCAGCCTTGTCGCCGCCGCCCGCGCGGGCATTACCGGACATGACAAAAGTAAGTGCGAGCGCGATAGCCGCGATAGAGAGTGCGAATGAGTAGTGCTTCTTCATGAGCTTTCTATTGAAACTCCTTTCGGGGATTGAGACAGGTTGAGAGGGAAGATTAGCAGCACGCGCGAGCGTGTGACAAGCGGCTTATCCTGAATTTTTAAGAGCGGGTTGTAAAATATCCTTTACAAAAGCGTGCGCGGTCGATCTTCGGGCGCTCACCTTTGGCTTTAATCCAAGGGAGCGCGCACGCGCTCTAACGTAAACAACCAGAGCATTCGTTTCTCCGCCTCGTCGTAGACTTGACGCCCGGCCGTGACGCGCCAGTAGCCCATGTGTTGCCAGCGACCGACCGCCAGTTTGTTAAAGAGTGGAACGCTGTGACGGCTTTCGATGGCCGCGAGCAGCGCGCGATTGCCAGGACTCAAATACTGATCGCCGCATCGGCCTTCGCCCGTGTAATAGATGAGGTCGCCCGTCTCAGATTGCCTGTCAGGATAACAGGGGTTGATGCGCCCGAAGTCTGTTAGCAGCGACACTAGCCGACCGTTGCTTTGATAGACGCCGCTTTGTATGCGATGCGTGCGATTGACTTCGGCCCAAGACAATATGTGGTCGCCCGCCGGATCACACAACACTCCCGACGCTCCTTCTTCACGGTCAAAGGAGGCTCGGCTTTCCAGTGCTCTTTTTCGAGAGCGCATCT
Organism: Pyrinomonadaceae bacterium; assembly: GCA_035537255.1. Lineage (GTDB taxonomy): Bacteria > Acidobacteriota > Blastocatellia > Pyrinomonadales > Pyrinomonadaceae > DASQYE01. The sequence continues at coordinate 42,359 of DATLMN010000130.1, forward strand.
GTGTCGCTCGCCTCCTTCCCAAAGTCATTCATTGATTAAATATATGTGTGGTTGCCGCTACGCTCAACCTGTTATATTAAGATTGATACACGCTCAAGCAGAAAAGGATTCGGTACGGAAGAGGTCTCTGTTGATGACGACCAAAAGGTCGCGCTCAATTCAAAGTTGCGCCGCAGCGATATTCTTATCAAGCGTAGCGGCCATCCTGTTGCTTTTCTCAAGGGCTGTGCGCGCGCAGGATAAAAGTTCTCAACAGGACAACACGCAACCGGCGGCCGCCAAACCTGCGAGCAGCCCGCGCCGACTGGGTGTGCGCCTGCGCTCGTTTATCGCGACCGCGCGCGGACAGATGAATTTCGAGCCGACGCCCGAAGGCGGTGTCGTTCGTTTGACTGTCACGGGCCTGCCGCGCCCGCAAACTATCATGGCTGGCGCGCGTACCTTTGTCATCTGGGCCTCGGCTTCGGGCGCGCGGGTCGTGCGCGTCGGAGAGCTTCTCACGGACGAAAGCGGCAACGGCGGCCTACAGTTTACGCGCCCTCCGTCGCTTGAGAGCTACAGCGTGCTGGTCACGGCAGAACAAAGCGCCGAGGTGGAAAAGTTGACGGGCACTGTCGTCTTCGCCTCGCTCGCCGGAGAGGTCAAGGCTTTTTTCGCGGAGGTGGATAAGACCATCAGAAAGACGCAGAGAGCAGCCGCGCGCGAGATCAGTAGACGGCGGCGTGTGACGGATAATTTTTTCGACGAGGTTGACCTTGCGATCAACACAGCACCGGGCGGCGCGCGCCGGATATATCTGTTCGGAAGTGACCTTGCGCCGGGCGCGAGCGGCACTGCGCTCGCCACGACCCTCTCAAGAAAAGCTTACGTGCGCGCCAGCATTCAACATCTTCCGCCGCCGATTCTGGTCAACGCGGTGGCCTACGTGTTGTGGTCGGTAGTACCAGACGGGCGCATCACTTACATGGGAAGCCTGCCGACGGATGACCTCGACAACACGGATGTCTATGTGCGTGTGGCCGGTTTCAGCTCCGACTTCGACCTCTTCGTCACGGCGGAACAGGGCCGCCCTGTCTCTCGCGCCAGCGAGCGCCGCCTGCTCACCTCGCGCCCGCCACCGCGACTGCCGCAATAAATATTAAGCATAAGTAAAAAGCTAAAAGGCAGAAGTAACGAGACGCACATTAAGCTTCACGTTACTTCTGCCTTTATACTTTTATCTTACTCTCAGGCGTGCGCGGCGAGTGTGGCGGCGAGGGAGCGAAAGATGTCGCGGCCGTCCGCCGAGCCCAGAAGGTCTTCGCAGGCGCGCTCAGGGTGCGGCATCAAACCCATCACATTGCGCGCGCGGTTGCAGATACCTGCAATCGAGTCGCGCGACCCGTTCGGGTTGCTCTCCGTTGTCACGCGCCCGCGCTCGTCGCAATAGCGAAAGACGATGCGGTCTTCGCCGACCAGTTGCGCGTGCGTCTCCTCGTCGCACACATAGTTGCCCTCCGCGTGAGCTATCGGGATGCTCAGCACGCTTCCGGGCTTCAGCTCGTTCGTAAAGGGCGTGTCCGTGGTCTCGACCCGCACGTTGACGTGATCGCAGATGAAATGCAGGTCGCGATTACGTATGAGCGCGCCGGGCAGCAGCCCCGCTTCGCAGAGAATTTGAAAGCCGTTACAGATGCCTAGCACGAAACGCCCACTCTCTGCGAACCGTTTGACCGAAGCCATGACGGGCGAAAAGCGGGCGAGCGCACCAGCCCGCAGGTAATCACCATAAGAGAAGCCGCCCGGAAGAATAACGGCATCGTACGAGCTGAGATTCGTATCGCGATGCCAGATAAAATCCACAGGCTGGCCGACGTGTTTAGAGATCACGTGATACGCATCGTGATCGCAGTTCGAGCCGGGAAAAATTATGACGCCGAATTTCAAGCTTCTATCTCCACGCGATAATCTTCTATGACAGGGTTCGAGAGGACTTCGCGGGCAAGCTTTGTCGCGGCCTCTTCTGCCTCGTGCGCCGCGAGCGTGCCGTCCAGACTGATCTCGAAATACTTGCCCTGACGCACATCTCGGATTCCGCCGAAGCCGAGCAACTCGACCGAGTGATGAATCGCTTTGCCCTGCGGGTCGAGCACGCCCGCCTTGAGTGTGACGTAAACTTTAGCTTTCATATACAGCCTCGTTTCCCTCTAATAGTACGGCAAAACATTGCGTCAAGTGTAGTCATTGACATAAGATTTGCGCCGTTCGCCCATGAAATTTCGATTCGACAGCAGTTTCCAACAGAAAACTTTTTACTGACAGAGGAGAAAATCGCAATGCAGAACCCGCCGCCCACTCAACAAGGCTACGGCTATGGCAACCAGTACGGCACGCCGCCACCGAATGCTCCGCTCCAGACGCCGCCCGGAGGTGGGCCCAACGATAAGACGGCTCTGGGCATGGACGCCAAGATCGCCTCCGCGCTCGGCTATCCCATAGGGATCATCGCCATCATCATGATCATCATCGAAAAAGAGAACCGATTCGCGCGCTTTCATGCACTGCAATCGCTGCTGCTGCACGTCGCCTGGGTCGTGATCTTTATCGTGCTCGGGATCGTGTTCGCTGTCCTGGCCGCCATCTCAAGCACCTTGGGTCTACTGGCGGCGCTCTTCTACCCGCTCTGTATGCTGGCCTATCTGGGCAGCCTGCTCTTCTGCGCATATAAAGCTTATCAGGGCGAGTTGTTCAAGCTGCCTGCGGTCGGCGATATGGCCGCCAACTTCGCTAACAAGTAAGCCAGGCAAGCGTAGAATGACTACCTTTTTTAGCGCAGGCGATGAGAGGCGCGTTCGCTTCTCATCGCCTGCCTTCTGCATTTGCATTCACTCTCTTTCAAAGACGCGCTCAAAGATCGCATCCACATTGCGCAGGTAAGTGTCGAGAGAAAAGACGCGCTCGATCTCTTCTCGTTTGAGATGCGCGCTGATCTCAGGGTCTGCACTGACCAGTGCCTGAAAGTCTCCGCCCTCGTCCCACACGCGCATCGCGCTGCGCTGTACCCATTCGTAAGCGGACTCGCGCGAAGCGCCGCTTCTGGTCAGGGCTAGCAGGAGTTGACCGCTAAAGATCAGGCCGTGTGTGGCGCGTAGATTTTCCAGCATCCGCTCAGGATAAACGACCAGCCCGTCGATCAAAGAGGTCGCTTTCTGTAGCATGTAATCGAGAGCGATGGATGCGTCGGGCAACACGACGCGCTCGGCGGAAGAGTGCGAGATGTCGCGCTCATGCCAGAGCGCGACGTTTTCCAGCCCCGTCAGGCTGTAGCCGCGCACGACTCGCGCCATCCCGCAAATGCGCTCCGAGAGAATCGGGTTGCGTTTGTGCGGCATCGCAGACGATCCCTTTTGCCCACGAAGAAAACGTTCCTGCGCCTCGCGTACTTCGGTTCGCTGCCAATGACGGATTTGCAGCGCGAACTTATCCAGAGACGACGCCGTGATGGCGAGCACAGAGAGATATTCTGCATAACGGTCACGCTGTATGATCTGTGTCGAGACCGGCGCGGGCTTTAGGCCAAGCAGCGCGCATGTTCGCTCTTCGACTTCCGGCGAGAGATGAGCGAAAGCGCCGACCGCGCCGCTGATCTTACCAGTGGAGACACTTTCCTCTGCTCTGAGCAGGCGCTCTCTGTTACGACGCATCTCGTCATACCAGAGAGCGAAGGTCAGACCAAATGATGTCGGCTCGGCGTGAACTCCGTGTGTGCGCCCGACCTGCGGCGTATGTTTGAACTCGAACGCGCGACGCTTCAAGACAATCATCAATGCGTCTATTTTCGCGAGCAGCAGACGGCAGGCGTCACGCAGTAACAAAGCATTGGCCGTGTCCACCACGTCCGAAGACGTGAGGCCGTAATGAACATATCGCGATGCCTCGCCGATTGATTCGGCGAGCGCCGTGGTAAAAGCGATCACGTCATGGTCTGTCGTCTTCTCAATCTCGTTGATGCGCTCGACGGTAAAGCTTGCGCGCGACTTGATCTGCTCAAGGGCCTCGCGCGGGATCGTGCCCATCTCTGCGTGTACCTCGCAGACGGCCAATTCCACTTCAAGCCATTTCTGAAACTTGTTCTGCTCAGACCAGAGCGCGCCCATCTCGGGCAATGTGTAGCGTGTAATCATAAGCAAGTTTTCAGTAATCAGTTTTCAGTTTTCAGTTAAAAGCAAAGCTGATAACTGATTGCTGACTACTGATTACTTTAAGGCATCGGAGTTGACTAAATAGCCTGCCAGAAGCCAGCGGCCGCCGTCGCGTTCGACGAGCGTGAAGGTCTCCATGCCTTCGCCACGGTCGAACTTTGTTTCGTAGCGGATAACCAGACGATGACCTGCCGATTCGCCGGCAGTCTTCTGTTCTTCGTGGACGGTCTGGCGCGCGCGTTCCTTGATGGGCCCAAGCTTTTCGCGCAACGTCTCGAAGATCGCGCGGGATTGTTCGGGCGTGGCGTTGCGCCGCCACTCCTCCGCCGCTTGCGCGTAGATCAGATCATCGCGCGCCGCTTCGATATTCGCCGTCACATCGTCAATCGTCGCCTGCGCCGCCTCGGGGATATTGGTCTGCCTACGCTGTTGCTGCTGTTGACTCGCACCGCAACCGGACATCACAAAGAGAAGCGCGAGCGAAACGAAAAAGATAAAGGCGGAAGACGGAAGGATGAAAGTAAAATTATTCAACTTGAATAGCCGCGCTTTCATCCTTCCGCCTTCATCCTTACAATTCGATCCAGGGCGTCGGCTCTTTGGGAAACGAGAGCGTGATCTCCGTCTCGGCTTGGAAGAGAGGAGCGCGCGCCTGCAATGCTACTTCCGCCGAGATCTTGGCGAGATAGGGATTGTTGGCACGCTGCGAAAGATGCGCGAGCACGATGTGACGCGCCGTACCGTCAAAGCCGTCGCGCAGCCATTCTGCAACATCCTCGTTTGAGAGATGGCCCGTGCGCGACAATATGCGCTGCTTCAACTCCCAGGGATACACGTCGCAAGCCTTGAGCATGTCACGGCTATGATTTGATTCAAGAATGATCGCCGCGCATCCTCGCAAGCGTTCGGTGATCAGCGTCGTGATGTGGCCGAAGTCCATCAGGGTGGCGACGCACACGCCGTCATGCGTCGCCGTAAAGCCGAAGTTGTCTGCGGCGTCATGCGGGATGGTGAAGGGATGAAAATCGATTGCGCCGATACGAAAGTCTCTGCTTGAGACGATCTCTTCCGTGCGGTCGCGCAGCGCATCCATGCGCTTGCGCGGCTCGTCACCGGAGACGCCTTGACGTTCGCCTATGTAGGCTTCGCGCGTCTCGCCGGAGATATAGACCGGACACTGTAGGCTTTTCAAAAGCACACGTAAGCCGCCGGCATGGTCGCCGTGCTCGTGCGTGATAATGATGCCATCGATTTTAGAGACATCTTCGCCGACGAGCGCGAGTCGCCGGACGGTCTCTCTGGCGCTCAAGCCCGCGTCGACGAGCACGCGCGTCTCTCCCGCCGTAATCAGGATCGCATTACCTGTCGAGCCGCTGCCCAGAACGGTGAATCTCATAAGAAGATAGTGACGAGTGACAAGTGGCGAGTGACGAGCAGAAGACAAGCTTTTAAGTTTTTAACTCATCACTTGCCACTCGTCACTCTTCACTTGAGTTTATATCTCAAGACGCGAGCGATCAACGCGAAAGCCGTTGAGGTCGCCGAGCGCGGCCAGCGCCATGCCTTCAGACCTGAAGGAGGCGCGTGCGACGCGCTGCACATCTTCGGGCGTGACGGCTTCCAGACGACTGATAATCTCGTCGGGCGTGATGCGGCGACCGTGTATGATCTCCTGCCGCGCAAGTACTCCGGCGCGCGCGCTCGAAGATTCAAGTCCGAGCAGGATGCTTGAGACGGCCTGATCTTTGACGAGTTGCAGCTCGTCCTCGGTCACACTTTCGCGCACGGCGCGCCGCAGCTCACTTAAGGACAGCTCAAGCACCTGATCGAGATGTGCGGGCGATGTTCCGGCGTAGATGGTAAAGACGCCTATGTCGGTGTAGGCGCTCGCGCCAGCGCCGACCGAATAGGCAAGACCACGCTCTTCGCGTATGGACTGCCACAGGCGGCTAGAGGTCGAGCCGCCGATGATCGAAGCCAGTAGGCTGCCCGCGTAACGATCATCGCTACGTGCGGAGTGCCACGGCGCGGCGATGATTAAGTGCGCCTGCTCCAGCTCCTTCTTGCGCTCGATCAGAATCGGCGCAGCCGCCATAGGCGAAGAGCCACTCTCCACATGCTCTGTGGAGAGCGCGGCATCCGTAGCAAGACCTTCGCCGAAGGCGCGCGTCGCTAGTTCTACGATCTGTTCGTGACGGATATTTCCGGCGGCAGCGATGACCAGATTGCGCGGCGCAAATTCGCGCTCGTGAAAAGTGGTCGTCCTCGCCTGGTTGAAGGAGGAAACGGTGGCGGCAGTGCCTTCTATGGGGCGGCCCAGGGGGTGATCCGGGAAATAGGCCGCGCTAAAAAGCTCGCCTAAGAATTCGTCCGGCGTATCCTCGACCATCTTCATCTCTTCGATGATGACGCTTTGCTCGCGCTCAAGGTCCTGCGCTTCAAAGCGCGGCGCGGCGAGCATGTCCGAGAGCAGGTCGAAGGCTTGCACGAGGGCCGTGTCCGCCACTTTCATCGTAAAGCCAGTCATCTCGTGCGTGGTGTAGGCGTCCAGGTGTCCGCCGAGCCGGTCGCTCTCGATGGCGATGTCCAGCGCCGTGCGACGCTTCGTGCCTTTAAAGACTGTGTGTTCGATAAAGTGACAGATGCCGTTGAGTTCCGGCGTCTCGTGGCGCGAGCCGCGCCTGACCCAGATGCCGACCGTCACAGAGCGCAAGCCCGGCATCTGCTCCGTCAGGATGGTCAGACCGTTTGCGAGCGTGGTGGATTGAACCTGATCTATCATAACTGGGTAAAGACTGTGGACTCCTAAGGGCGCGAGAATTGCGTGCATCAGAAAAAATTATCGTAGCACGGGCACAATCGGGGCGGCAAACGCGCGTCGCGCGAAGTGAATCCAAGGGGCAGTCTGACAATTGTTAGCTTGACACAATTCGCGCCCCTGGCGGAAAATGGCCTCTTCCCGAGGAAGGCTCTGGGTTGCGTCCGTCCGTATTTCCTCGCCAGAGGCGCGCGCGACCTCTTTAGAGATGAAGAGCCTGCGTTGAAAGACGAGCAAGCAAACGGTTGTCCTGTGGTCATGATAAGGTTAATTGATTAGGTCTCCCTACCGCGTGACGTGGCGCTTGAAGACACAAGTTTCGCTTGCGGGTGCTGACCCAACCCCGGAGAATTTTTAGGGAAAGGTCGGTGCGCCCTTGGAGGTTTGGCCGCGATGAAAAAAGCTCTACATGCCGGTTTGACACTGCTTGTCCTGCTCGGACTCTCAGCCTTGAACGCGAACAGTACTGTGCTCGCCGCCAGCGGCGGCAGCCGCTCTCTGGGCACGGTCACGGGCACAGTCAAAGACAACAAGGGCAATCCTGTGGCGGGAGCTATCGTCTCGCTCCTTCGCGACGGCGCGAAAGAGATCGCCAAGCAGACGCGCACGGCCACGGACGGCAGCTTCTCAGCCAAAGTCACACCGGGCCGTTACAGCGTTCAAGCCATCGCCGAAGGCTTCAATGTCGCGCTCTTCAGCGCCGTCGAGATTCGTCCTTCAGATCAACTCATCTATCGTTTCAATCTAGAGCCCATCGGGCGTGGCAAAACTGCGCCGGAACGCCGACGTGATCGCGACGATGCCAAGTGGCGTCTGCGCGCAGCACAGGGCCGCCGCTCAGTCTTCCAGATTCAGGAGGGTGAGGACGAAGCGATTCAAGAAGCGCTCGCCGAAAATGCTGATGCTGTTGCGGTCGAGGACAGATGCTTTGCCGATGACGACTACACGCTTGAAGCCGCGATGGACAACGCCGCACGCGCACGTGCGCGCCGCTCGGCGCGTATGCAGGGCGTGATCGAGACCTACGCGGCCACCTCAGGCAATGCCTTTGCTCCCGCCTATACAGGCATTAACTTCGCCATCGCTAAGCCGCTCGGTAACAGAGTCGATCTGATCTTCGCAGGCCAGACAGGATTAGGCCGGGGAGCGCCGCAAAGGCTTGAGGCCACAGCGCGTTTGCGCCTTAATAACAGGCATCGCATGGCTCTGAGCATCGGCGGCATGAGCCTTAATTCGGCCACCACTTTCCTCGGAACGAAAAAATCTCTGGGCCAGTATTCCGTGCGCGCCGTCGACGAATGGATTGTGCGTGACGGTGTTGTGATCGTGCTCGGGCTGGACTATTCGCAGTTCTTCGGCGACGGTCATGATCGCGCCTTGAGCCCGCGACTGGGCTTTCAGTTCGATGCCAATGCGCGGACACGAATCAAGGCCGCGTATGCGCCGGGCGGCGGCGAGACTGCTACGCAGAGCATGGCTTCTTTCGAGGGGCAGCAGATCGCTTTCAAACAGCCCGGCACGCAGCCCATCGCGCTCGTCGACGGTCGCGCGGTGATGGAGCGCAGCCGCCGCTTCGAGTTCGGCGTCGAAAGAGTTCTGGACAACGAATCGAGCATCGAGGCCAATGCTTTCTTTGACACGACCTCGAATCGGGGCGTCGGCCTGATGTCCACACCGCTTTCAGCCTTTGCTGGCGAGAGCGGCGCGGCGCTCATCAACGTCGCCAATCAACAGGGCGCAGCCCGTGGCTTGCGCATAGTCTATTCGCGGCGCATCAGCAAGGTGTTCGGCGCGTCAGCGGGTTACTCTTTCGGACGCGGGCAGAGTCTCTCTTCGCGAGGTTTGGAGAATCCTGCGGACATCTTCGAGAACGGCTTTTTCCAGACAGCAGCCTTGCAGCTCAACGCGGACTTTCAGACAGGCACGCACATCCGCACGGTCTTTCGCTTCTCGCCGGGCGCGACCGTCTTCGCCATAGACCCTTTCGCCGGTCGCCTGGCCGTTTATGATCCTAGTCTTAGCATTCTGGTCACGCAGGATTTGCCGACGTTCGGGTTGCCCGTGCGCGCCGAAGCGGTCATCGATGCGCGCAATCTTCTGGACACGCAGGTCGCTACGGAAGACGACGAAACGCAGTTTACAATCGTCACTGGACGGCGCTCGCTGCGCGGCGGAATTTCAGTCAGGTTTTAAAAGCATTGGAAAGAGGAAGGTACAAGAGGTGAAATGGAGAAGCCGGTTTTTCCTCCACTTTCGCCTTTTGAATCTTCCTCTTTAGTTTTAGCAAGGTGTTTCTCCAAAATCTCGGACGACTCCAAAATCTTGGATAAATCGGTCGAGAAAGCACTCTTCAAAGGAGTTAAAGGGTCTGTACGGTCGGCTGCCCTGATCAGCAAAAGAGGCTGGTCGGCAGTGCGGCTTAAGGCGACGACTCAAACATGAGCGGGTTCGTCGGCTTAAGTGACTGGCTGGAATACCGCTTGCATCTTCTTTTTAACTTTGATTTGCGGAAGTGTGCTCGCGCGCCGTAAATCAAGAGTGGCGGAAAAGTTTAAGAGGCAAAGTTCCAGAGGGGCTGCTTCAAGGAAAAGCTTGTCGGGTCGAAGAAGATGAAAGGGTCTGTGCTGACAACGCGAACGTGGGTGCTGCTGGTGGTGGCGGCTTTGCTCGTCGCTGCCGGTGGGCTCAATTTCTGGCAGCGCTGGAAGCACAAATCTCCGCCGACAGACGGCATCACCTGGAGTCAAAAAGAGAACGCCATCGTCGCTCAAGGTGTGAATGCCGGATCGACGGGCGCGCGCGCAGGGATTCTGCCGGGCGACCATCTGATCGCCATCAGCGAAGACGAGACGCAGTACGACCCCATCGATCAATCCTGGAAAGTTCAAATCTATCTGGAAGAGGCGGGCGTCGGCGGTCATCTGACCTACCTGATCGAGCGTCCCTCCTTTCCAGAAGAGACGCGCTTTTACTACGCAGACCTCTACGGGCTGGATCAGATTCCGACCTGGACGACGCACGATCTCTATCTAAACTTTATCGGGCTGGTCTATCTCTTCGTAGGCTTCTTCGTCCTCTTCAAACAGGGAGGACGCGCGCCCTACGTCGTTCATTTCGCGACGCTCTGTCTGGCAGCCTTCGTCCTGCACTTCTATAAACCGACGGGCGCTTATGAAGACTTAGACCTTGCCATAGCGTTTCTGGACGACGCGGCTTTTATCCTGTTCGCGCCGCTCTTCGTACATTTCTGCGCCATCTATCCGGCGCGCTACAAACTCTCAAGTGATCGGCGCTGGCTGGCGCTGTTGCTCTACGTGCCCGCCATTATTCTCCTCGCGGGCGCGCAGCTAGTCTATTTTGGCAAGTACGTTGGTCTGAAAGTTCCCGAGAACTTGATCGGCGCGTACTACCAGTTGATCTTCGTGCATTTCTGGGGATCGCTGGTCGCAAGCTCTGTGTTGCTGGTGCGTACCTTCCTCAAGAGCGGCGCGGCCGTCGTGCGTCAGCAGTTGAAATGGGTCGTGTGGGGCTCTGCGCTCGCCATCACTCCGTTCTCGCTCTTTTATGCGATCAGTTACGTCTCCGGGTTTGAAAGCAATCGCTGGTTGACGGACATTGCGCTCTTGCCGCTCGTCCTGATTCCTTTGACGTTTGGCAACTCCGTCGTGCGTTACCGACTGATGGATGTCGATATTGTTGTGCGTCGCGCGTTCGTTTATGCGTTGACGACGCTCGCCATCTCTTTGATGATCGGCGCTGTCGTGTACGTCGCGGGTCTCTATGCGCTCGATGGCGAGATCACGCCTGGGCTGATTACGCTGCGTGTGATTACGGCCATCGTGGGGATGTCTGTGATCGTGATGGTGGCCGCGCCCTTTAAGAATTTTTTGCAGGAGCGCACGGATCGTCTCTTCTACGGCGAGCGTTACGATATGCGTCACGGTCTGCTCGACTTTGGACGCACGCTCTCTGCCACGACGGCGCTCGAACCGCTGCTTGACGCCCTGGTCAGCCGTTTGCAGCAGGTCTTAAATGTTAAGCGCGTGGCGATCTTTATCGAAGACGCCGGTGCGCCCGCAGGCTATCGTGTGGCGCGTGCAGCGGGGCTCTCAAGCGTGATGGTCGTGCCGCCTGATTTTCGCGAGATGATTAGAACGCGCTCGGCCTCTACGGGTGTGGTGCGCGCAGACGATCTTGATCTTGCGCCCGAGACGACGAGCTTTGTCCGCCGCGCTCTACACTATTATGTGCCGTGCGTTGTGCGCGGGCGCATGGTCGCCGTCATCGGATTGGGCCGTTCGGCGGACGGCGCGCTGCTCTCAAGTGAAGACGTGGAGATACTGCGCACCGTGTCCGGTTACGTCGCGGTCGCCATCGAGAACAGTCTGCTCTATCAGGAACAGCAGGAGCGCGCCGCAGAGTTGGAGATGTTGAAGGAGTTCAACGAATCAATCGTCGAATCCATCAACGTCGGCCTGCTTGCGGTCGATCTGGACGGGCACGTGACGCACTGCAACTCCGCTCTCGAAGAGATGCTGGGCCTTAGTCGCGACGAAGCCATCGGCAGAAGAGTCGAAGACCTGTTCGCGGAAGAGTTCACGGAGACGCTCAGACAGGTGCTTGGGCCAGGCAAATGGCAGTTGACGGAACTGCGCCATATTTACAAGCTGCACACGGCGACGCGCGTGGGCCGCTCGCTCGTGCTCAACATCGCGCTCGCGCCCTTAAGGACTGATGCCAACGACCGCACTGGCGCGCTCGTCGTCTTAGAAGACGTGACGGCGCGCATACGGCTCGAAGAACAGTTGCAGCAGCGCGAGAAGCTCTCCTCCATCGGACTCCTTGCGGCGGGTGTTGCGCACGAGGTCAACACGCCTTTGACCGGCGTCTCCTCCTACACGCAGATGCTGCTGGGGATGCTGCCGGAGACTGATCCTAAACACGCGCTCCTTCAGAAAGTCCGGCGGCAGGCTGACCGCGCCTCGAACATCGTCAACAACCTTTTGAACTTTTCGCGCACGGGCAGCGCCACGGAGTTTGTCGAAGTCGATGTGCATCGCGTGCTGGACGACACGCTGCAACTCTTAGAGACGCAACTACACCGCAACCAGATTGAGATCGAGCGCTGCTACGATCCAGAGTTGCCTCTGGCGCTGGGCAATGCCGGAAAGCTGCAACAGGTCTTTACGAATCTGATCTTGAATGCGCGCGACGCGATTCCGGATGGCGGGCGCATTACGCTGTTTACGGCTTCGACTGATCGCGAAACCATCGTCATCGAAGTCGCAGACACGGGCATAGGGATTGCGCCTGAAAACGTCGCGAAGATTTACGATCCGTTTTATACGACCAAGGGTGTCGGGCGCGGCACGGGGCTTGGCCTCGCGGTGAGCTACGGCATAGTGCAGGAGCACTCCGGCCATATCTCTGTCGAGAGTACGCCGGGTCGCGGCACGACCTTCCGCATCACGCTGCCGATGGCTCACGCGCGTGCGCGGCTGCAAGCGGCGGGCGATTAAAAAGCGAAGCGAAGCGCGCGCCCGAAGGAGAGAGCGAAAGGAGACAAAGGAGTGCGGAGCAGACAGTTCGTGCCCGCTCCTTTGAACGCCTTTCGCCTTTTTCATTTTATGCTTAGCAGCATTGTATAATCAGTTATGGCGCGCGTCCCCTTCGAAGAGAAAGCTCAAAAGGGGTCACGCGCCTCGGCGCTTTGTGAGAAGGAGAAGAGTGAGAGCGCCGCACCTTGACTCGACAAATTGAAAGTGAAAACAGAAAGACGGATGGCGAAAAAGGGTTCAGTGCTCGTCGTTGACGACGAGGAGATCATGCGTGATGTTTTAGAGACGCTGCTGTCGGCGGAAGGCTACCGCGTTGATCTGGCGAAGACCGGCGAGGAGGGTCTGGAAGCTTACGGGCGTCGCGCTTATGACGTTGTGCTGCTCGATGTCTCCATGCCTGGCATGGGCGGACTTCGCGCGCTCGAAGAGTTTTTAAAGATTGACGGCGATGCCGTGGTCGTGATGATTACGGCCTATGCGACCTTTGACACGGCGGTCGCGGCCTGGGAAAAGGGAGCGATAGGCTGCATACGCAAGCCTTTTCAGAACGAGCAGATCACCAGAACCGTCGCCGCCGGTATCAA
>DATLMN010000131.1:0-4676 GCA_035537255.1 Pyrinomonadaceae bacterium
GGCAGCACCTCGCACGCTGCCGGGCCAATTTTTTTTACCGCACGCAAAGAAGACTTACAGCATCCTGTAGATGACTTAAGACTCAGACGCGAAATTCAACGCACGGAGAGAAAGAGAATAACCAGCGCGTAGACCAACGCACTGAGAGAGAGTGTTAATCCAAGTCACTACATTATCTCTCTCTGTCCACAGGTCTCTGCGTTGAATGTTTTAGTCGTACTTGAGCAGTCGTCAATAGCTGGAACAGAGCATGTCTGCGAAGGAATGAAAATCCTTCGCCTCGACCGGAAGACCAAACTCTTTCTTCACATCCGTGAGCGTCTTGCCGTCTAGCATCACTTCTTCTCCGCTCTTGAGCATAGAGCCGGGGATGATCACAAAATCTCCACGCAACTGATCGCGCGCCGCCAGCAGATCGCCGCCCGTCAATAACCCCGCCACGGAAACATCGCCGCCGAAGTAACGGTTCTCGACCGCCAGCGTATGAAGCCTTGTGCCAAAGCGCGCGTTCAAGCTATCAAGTCGGCTCTTTAAGACGGGCGCGAAAAGCGTTCCAGTCACAACCGTGCCGTAAAGTTTCTCGATCTCGCCGGTTGACTCTCTACGCTCAAGCCTTCGCCAGAGCGCGCGAAACTCGTTATCGAAAGCGCGCACCATCCCGATACCGTCTTCGATCTGCGGGTAATCGCCATAGTGCTTACGCGACGGCACGGGGCGGCCAGCGCGCAGGTAAATCTCGTCGCCGAGGAAAGCGAAGGTCGTGCCCAGCCGCGAACGAAACTCGCGCTGTAGCGGCATGAGCGCTTTGATCGTGCGCAGACAAAACTCCTGCGTGACGGCCACCAGGCGCTCGTCCGTGTTATAGCGCGTCAGGCCCAGCGGGACAACGGCCACGCTCTTGATGCGCGGGTAATCCTTTGCCAGCTCGCGGATAGTGCGCTCAAGCACAGGGCCGTCGTTGATCTCAGGGCAAAGCACTACCTGCGCGTGAATCTCTATGCCTGCGTCCAGCATCGCGCGCATCTTGGCAGAGATGTCTGCGCGCTCTCGCTCCACGCCCAGAAGTCGCGCGCGTATGTCCAGATCGGTCGCATGCACAGAGACGTACTGTGGCGTCAGGCGCTGCTCTATGACGCGCGTCATCTCGTCATCGGTGATGGAGGTCAGTGTTGTGTAGTTGCCGTAGAGAAAAGAGAGCCGTATGTCCTCGTCGCGGATAAAGAGCGAGGGACGCGCGTCCTCAGGGTTGCCTTTGCAGAAACAGAAGAGACATTCGTTGGCGCATTGACGCGGAACGATCTGCTCGAAGCCGAGGCCGAAATCCTCGCCCTCGTCGCGCTCTATGTCCAGCTCCCACTCCTCGCCGTTCCGTTTGCGGACTTCCAGCACCAGCTCTGTCTCGCCGCCGGTTTGAAAACGAAAATCCAGATAGTCGCGCACCACTCGACCGTTGACTTTGATGATGCGGTCGCCCGCCTCAAGCTCTAGCTCCGAGGCTATGCTCGCGGGCGCGACCTCCGTGATCTCGACTCCGCGACGGCGTATCTGTGTGACGGCCGGTGCGACGGCAAACTCGTACATAACGGTAACTCTTCTCTAAACCTGACGGAGCAGCACGCGCGCGCTTACAAGAGCGCGAGTAAAGCAAAATCATTTCCAAACTGACATTACACTCAACAGCCTTTTATCGGGCTGAAGGAAGAAACAAACAGTGTAACAAACCTTCGCCGTTTTGTTGAGTTCGAGTGAGGGTGTGTAGTTCATAGCAGGTTGTAAGCAGGGCAAGAAAAAGCGAGAGGGAAGAAAGCAGCCGTGCCTTCTTCCCTTTCGCTTTTTTAACCTTATCGGTCTTAGACTTTTATTTATGCCTTGGCGGTCGTGGTCGTGCCGTCCAGCATCTGGTCAAGAGAGGTGTATTCGAGCCCCTGATCAATCGCCACCGCTTCGTAGGTGAGCCGACCGGCGTAAGTATTGACGCCGGCCTTTAATCCCGGGTCAGACTGGATCGCCGCGATCAGACCTTTGTTCGCGAGCTTCAACGCGTAAGGCAACGTCGCGTTGGTCAGCGCGAAAGTAGAGGTGCGCGGCACTGCCCCCGGCATGTTGGCGACGCAATAGTGAAGCACGCCTTCGACGTAGTAGGTCGGGTCCGAATGCGTCGTCGGATGCGTCGTCTCAATGCATCCTCCCTGATCGACAGCGACATCGACGATCACAGCGCCGTCGGGCACGTCCTTGAGCATGCCGCGTGTGACCAGACGCGGTGCGGCAGCGCCCGGTACAAGCACAGCGCCGACGATCAGGTCTGCCTGCGAGATCGCATCGTGAATCATATAGGCAGAGGACGCGAGCGTCGAAATCTTCGACAGAAAGATGTCGTCCAGCTCGCGCAGGCGGCCAAGATTATTGTCTATGATGGTGACGTGCGCGCCCATACCGACGGCGATCTTGGCGGCGTTAGTGCCGACTACGCCTCCGCCGATGATGACGACACGCGCAGCAGGGACGCCGGGCACGCCGCCCAGCAGCACGCCGCGCCCGCCGCTCATCTTTTCCAGATAATGCGAGCCGACCTGAATCGCCATCCGCCCTGCGACTTCCGACATGGGCGTTAAAAGCGGCAGTGTCCCTGCCCTGTCCGTGATCGTCTCATAGGCGACGCCGGTCACTTTATGCTCAAGCAGTTGTTTCGTCAGCTCACGGTCTGGCGCAAGATGCAGGTAGGTGAAGAGCAGTTGGCCCTCGCGCATACGCGGGTATTCGGGCTTGATGGGCTCTTTGACCTTAACGATCATGTCGCCCTGCTGCCAGACTTCGTCAGCCGTTTCGAGAATCGTCGCACCAGCCGTCTGGTACAGCGAGTCCGCGAAGCCAGAGCCCTCGCCGGCGCTGCGCTCGACGACTACCCTGTGCCCTGCATCGGTCAAAGCACGCACACCCGCAGGGGTCAGTCCCACTCTATACTCGTTATCCTTGATCTCCTTCGGTAACCCAACAATCACTTTGTTTGTCTCCAATCCTGTCGGGGCGTTAAGAGCTTGATTTGAATCCGACCGCCTTGTGACGAGAGCCTTATCACTTACTGCGGCTCGACTTGATCAATCTGTGCGCGTTGCAGTTTACCGCTGTAATCGACGTAGACGGATTTCCATTCGGTGAAGATGTCCAGGACCTGTGTGCCCGCTTCGCGATGACCGTTGCCGGTCGCCTTCGTGCCGCCGAAGGGCAAGTGTACTTCAGCGCCGATGGTCGAAGAATTGATGTAGAAGATACCCGTGTACATCTCGTTCATGGCGTGAAAGGCACGGTTGACATCCTGCGTGTAGATGGCCGCGGATAATCCGTAGCGCACACCGTTAGCGATCTCAACGGCTTCTTCCAGAGAGGCAGTCGGAATAACGGCTGTCACAGGCCCGAAGATTTCTTCCTGAGCAATACGCATTGTGGGCGCAACGTCCGTAAAGACGGTCGGCTCGATAAAATAGCCGTGCTCGTACGCGCCGCGAGTCAGGCGTTTTCCGCCGGAAGCAAGTCGCGCTCCGTCTTCGCGCTCACCAATTTCTATGTAGCCCATGATCTTATGCACGGCGGCGGCGTTGATGACTGGGCCCATGTCCGTCTTAGTGTCTGCGCCGTTGCCGACTCTTAAACCCTCTGCTCGCTCGATCAACTTCTTGGTGAACTGCTTGTAGACCTTTTTGTGAACGACCAGACGCGAAGAGGCTGTGCAGCGTTGGCCAGATGTGCCGAACGCGCCCCAGACCGCGCCCTCGACCGCGAGGTCAAGGTCTGCGTCTTCCATGACGATGATGACGTTTTTGCCGCCCATCTCCAGAGAGCAGATGGCGTTGCGCTCGGCGCAGGCGGAGGCGACGATGCGTCCCGTCTCTGTCGAGCCCGTAAAGGAGATCAATCGCAGCGCAGGATGATTCGTAATCGCCGCGCCCGCTGGGTCGCCGTATCCCGTCACCATGTTAACGACGCCAGGAGGGATGCCTGCTTGCTCGCATGCCTCTACCAGATTGTAAGTGGAGAGCGGAGTATCTTCGGCGGGCTTGATGACGACCGTGTTGCCGCACACCAAGGCGGGAATTAATTTCCACGAGGGAATCGCCATAGGGAAGTTCCACGGCGTAATCAGTCCGCACAATCCGACGGGCTGACGCACGCACATGGCGAACTTGTTGGGCATCTCGGCCGGCGTGGTGAAGCCGTGAAGCCTTCGCCCCTCGCCAGCAGTGTAGTAGGTGCAATCAATCGCCTCCTGCACATCGCCGCCCGTCTCCTTTAAGACCTTGCCCATCTCGCGCGTCATATCCTGCGCGTAAGCTTCTTTGCGCGAGATCAGAATCTCGCCCAGGCGGAAGAGCAACTCGGCGCGGCGCGGCGCGGGCGTGCGACGCCAGCGGTCGAACGCGCCCTTCGCGGCATCGACCGCGCTCTCCACGTCCTCTCGCGCAGAGAGCGGAAATCGCCCCACGACATCTCGCGTGTCCGCTGGGTTGACGTTCTCGAACGTCTCGCCGCTGGCGCTCGCCGTCCATTCGCCGTTGATGTAGTTGCGGTAGGTTTTAGTCGCCGTGCGCGAAGTAGCAGCAGCGGAAGTATTGCTCCGGCCACTGCTGCGTTTGCCGTTTTTGCTAAGAGCTTTTTTTGCCTGAGACATATATTAAGTG
>DATLMN010000132.1:0-5523 GCA_035537255.1 Pyrinomonadaceae bacterium
GGATGCGGCTCGTCCTGTCGCCAATGGAATGTTCGCTGCCCGCGCTTCGCGTTGCGTTTCTCAGAAAGAAGCGTGCCGTTGGAAAGAACCATCAAGCGTTCGGGAACGGTGATGATCGTTTCCGTAGTCTGTCGCTCGTTCGGCGAGTCCGTACATGGAAACCAGGCGTGACTGTCCTCTGCTTCGCCCTGCGACCAGACTTGCAGGGGCTTATCCGTGTAGCTTTCGTCCGGCTTGACAAAATGCAGACCGCGACGCGGGCGCGCGCTGTAGCTGATCCGTAAGGTCAAAGACTGGCCGCGCCTGAGCGGGCGCGAGAGCGCAACGATCAGCTTGTCAGTAAAGCTTTCAAAACCGAGACGGCGCGTGCCCTGCCTGACCTCGCTTACGTTCAACTCCGAGGCATCGAATTCCAGCGCGTCGAGCCGGTCGCGAAGAGCCTTGAGATGAATCGTGGCCGTGCCTTCGATATACTTTTCCGCCGGATCGACGTTGAGCGCAAGGCGTATGTGCTGGACATCGAAGTTGCGGCTGCGCGTCTCGTTTGATTTTGCTTCGGTCGGCTTCTGCACAGGCGGCGGCGTTTCGTCATAAGGATTAAGCGTCGCCATAAAGCGCGGGTCTAGAAAGACCGGATGAAAGAGCGCATCTTTGTGTCGTGCCAAACTTTTCTCCGTGTTTAGAAAGGGTAGTGCGTCAGATTGAATGTGCGGCGTATTAAGACTCAACACAGAGACACAGAGGACACTGAGGAAGCACGGAGGCTTGAGCGATATTCAATCCTCTGTGTAGTCTCTGTGTTCTCTGTGCCTCCGTGGTGAACAACCATCTCCATCGCACTCAATTTCAAATTGATCTTCTACTTAGAAACGATGCTGTCTGTTTTCAGTGGAATCTCTAAATGGCTCTCTTATTCTGTTTGCGCCCGGCTCTCTGCGGCAGCGCGGCGCAGGCGCAGTCGCGAGATACGACGGTTGTCGGCTTCGAGGACTTCAACGTCAAGGCCGCGAAAGGTGAGCCGTTCGCCAGCGTGCGGCACATAACCCGATTCAGAGATGACCAGACCGGCGATGGTCGTGAAATCATCGTCCTCTATCTCCATGTCGAACAGCCGTTCGATCTTCCCTATCTCCGTCGAGCCGAGCACATCGTAGTAACCGTCGTCCGATTCGACGATCTCCACGACATCCTCGCCCTCTGTGTCTTCGTCTTCGATCTCGCCGACGATCTCTTCAAGAATATCTTCGACGGTCACAAGGCCCGCCACGCCGCCGTACTCGTCGATCACCATCGCGAGCTGCACGCGCGCCTTCTGCATCTCTTCCAAGAGGTCTGAGACGGATTTTGTCTCAGGCACGAAATAGACAGGGCGAAGCAGCGAGGCTATCGCTTCCTCTTCCCTCTGTTCGGGCCAGCATTGCAGCAGGTCGCGCACGTAGATCAGCCCCTCTACGTTATCAATCTGCTCGCGATAGACGGGCAGGCGCGAATACTTGGATTCGATGATTACGTCGCGAGCCTCGCGCACGGTCGCCTCAACTGAGAGCGCGACGATCTCCGTGCGCGGCGTCATCACTTCGCTGACGCGAGTATCGCCGAACTCTATGATCGACTGAATCAGCTCGCCCTCTTCTTCTTCAAGAATCCCCTCTTTCTCTCCAACATCGATCAGGGCCTGAATATCATCGCCGTTGTCGTCTTCATCCTCGTCTGTGTTTTCCGGCTGGGGACGTTCGCGCCGCAGCCGGTCGAACGTGCGATGCCACGGCGCGGCGGCCACAGAGATCACACGATAAAAAGGGCGCACGACGGGCAGCAGCACCAGGAGCACCCCTTCCGGATTGCGTAGAGTCAAGAGGCGCGGTATGAATTGACGAAAGATAAGGGCGACGGTGATGCCCGCAAAGAGGGCTATGAGGATAAAGCGTGAATTGGGAAACAACTGCTGCGCGATGGAAGTGATCAAGACCGTGGTCGCGACCAGCAGTACCTGACTCGTCGCCGAGATGGTGAAACGAAAGCGCGGCCTGTTCTCAAGTATCTCTTTGAGGAAAGGAGTAGAGCTTGCCGTCGGGTGCTCTTCGGCTTCACCGATCAGGCGTCTGAGGCCCACATCGCTCAACTGGCCGAAGGCCATATCCACCGTCGCCAGAAACGTCAGCGCGAAGAGCAACAGGCAAGTAATCCCTATTTCGATTTCCATAAAGAAGTAGTCAGTAATCAGTCATCAGCAATCAGATTTCAGTAAAAGCAATGTGTCTTTGCTGACTACTGAAAACTGATTACGGCTTACTGACTACTGAATGCTCCGCCATTATATGCCAAGTCGGCGGCGAAGGCGCAGTTCCAGACGGTTCATTTCCCCCTCATCCGTCTCATGATCGTACCCGCACAGATGGAGCAACCCGTGCAAAATAAGCTGCGCCACTTCCTCCTCAAACTCCAACCCATGCGCTGTAGCCTGCCTTGCAGCCTGCTCCACCGAAATCACCACATCGCCCAGGCTCGCGCCCTCCACCCTCTCAAACTCATCCTGCCCCGCCGGAAACGACAACACATCCGTCGTCCCCCTCTTCCCCCGCCACCTCCGATTCAGTTCCCGCATCGCACGATCCGAGATGAATGCGATGGTCGCTCCCTCATCTTTCCTGCCAATGGCCTTCACAGCTTTCCCGGCAAATTCGCCCCAGCGCGCCGCGTCCATCTGTCGGCGGCGTTGCCGGTTTACGATCTCTATCATAGTAATAAATAAAGAGTGACAAGTGATGAGCCGGAAGACAAGTTCACAATCCTCGCCACCGACTCTTCCCTTGTCACTGGTTTAAATATTGCTCTTGCTCGTATGCGCTTCGTAAGCCTTGATGATCATTTGCACGAGGCGGTGGCGGACGACATCTTTCTCTGTGAAGTAGACGAACTCTATACCTTCCACGTTAGAGAGTACGCGCTCGGCTTCGATGAGGCCGCTGCGTTTTCCGGTCGGCAGGTCAATCTGCGTCACGTCGCCCGTGATCACGGCCTTCGAGCCAAAGCCTATGCGCGTCAGAAACATCTTCATCTGCTCGCTCGTCGTATTCTGAGCCTCGTCAAGGATGATGAAAGCATCTGAGAGCGTCCTTCCTCTCATGAAAGCCAGTGGCGCAACTTCTATGACGCGCCTTTCCAGAAGCTTCGTTGCGCGCTCGTAATCGATCAGGTCGAACAGGGCGTCGTAGAGTGGCCTGAGGTACGGATCAACCTTGTCCTGCAAATCGCCGGGCAGAAAGCCCAGCTTCTCGCCCGCTTCAACTGCCGGGCGTGCGAGCACGATGCGATTAACCTGCTTCTGCATCAAAGCCTGCACGGCCATCGCCACAGCGAGGTAAGTATTGTGATTGACGAATCCATTCGCAACGAATGAGTGCGTCTCCGGCACGGTGAGATCGTAAACCTGTGCTCGCGATGGCTCAATCGTCACGAGTTCAACGAACAGCAGATGACGATTTAAAAGATCACTTAAATGAGACAGTGATTCATTCTGAAGGCCATGAGCGTGGAGAACGCCGACGAGTTCTCCAAGCTTGGCGTAGCTGGGGCGACGATCCTCTCTGCGATAATCGCCAAGGCGTTGGTGTTCCGCACGAGTGAAGGTCGCACCGTGCATCGCCGTGCTGAGACATGATCCTATGTGAGGCACGACATCTATGTTGGTGTTCGACCGTTTGAGCTGTCGGCGTGCTCGCTTGCGCTCAAGTGCGAAGCCGATCATCTCATGAAAGCGTTCGGCCTCGGCCCCTGCCATAGTTAACAAATACGAGACGCGCTGCTCGCCTTTGTAGCGCGTGTGCTTAATAGATTTGGCGGCAACAATCCCAAAGTTCAGCAGAACTATCTGCGCTTGGCGAATCAGCTTTTCTGAGACTGATGAAAGTAAGACCAGTCCGTCACGCTTCTCAACAGTTCCGTCCGCATCGAATAATCCGCGCAGAAAGGCTGCGACGATCTGCTCCGGCGCGATCAGAATTGAGTGTGGTATGCGCTTTGTCGCGGCCTTACCGGTTGATAAACCCAACTGCGAAAGCAATCGGTAGAGTTGCGAGCTGGCGATAATGTAATCGTATGGCCGCCCGCCACCATTGCGGAAAACGTGCAGGCCGAATCGCATCGCCATCTCGTAAAAGGATGCGACGATTGTCTCGTCCGCCGATGTAAGGATGATTCGATTGCGGAAAGTCAGGCAGCCATCGCCCGTCAACACACCCATCAGGTATGCGAGCTTTTCGTCTATCTTATCTAATACGACTCGTTTGGACGAACGATCATGTGGGCCGGATGGGAGATACTCGAAATCAACAGAAGTATCTACACCAAACATGCGCTGCCCTCGTTGCAACGCCACAATATCACCCGGCCGTAGGTCGTCGGCCCGTTTCCACTTGAGCGCGCCCTTGGCGTCGAACGTCAGCAAGGGATGCTCGGGTGTGGTCTCGATGGTGAATCCGAAGCGCGTCGTGAGTCGCAATGTACTGGTTTCGCCGCCGTTGTAGATGTGCGAGGCAGGCTCCGGGCCATCAAGCCCATGAATCATCAATTCTACAGGGGCATATTCATCCGGCTTGATATTTTCCACGCAGAGCGCCCCGATCTCGATCATTCCCTGATCAGTCAACACAAGCGAATCGCTGGCGATGCACTTGCCTGTGCCCGCGACGCCTACGCCGAAGACGACATCCTTGTCCTGGATGGCTTCGATGTAGCGGCGTTGGGTGGCGGATTTGGGCGCGACCTGTTTTTTGCCGGCGGGGTTAAAGCGTGCCTTGGTGAAATAGTCGCGCAGGGAATAGGCGCGGTCTTCGGCGATCTGGGCGAAGGCTTCGCGCAGCTCCTTGTCCGTGAATGTCTTGCCTTCTGTGAAGAGGTCTGAGAAGTCTTCCAGAATGCGCTCGACCGTGGCGACATCCTTCGGGTCGCCGTCGACGGTGAGGTCCTGTCCGCGCGCGTTGATGCGTACGTCCAGGAGCGATTCAAGGTATTTGATGTTCTGGTCGTGGACGCCGAAGAGCGTCTCCAGACCTCGCGGTGGAAGTTCGATCTTTTTCAAAAGAAAAGCCAGTCTCCTTATCGCATGGGGAATTATAAGTCCAAGCGGGCATGTATATGAGGTAGGGGTCGGGTCTTTCGCATATAAAGGTCAAAAGGGACGCTACTACATGGCGTGCGGAGGTGTCAATTTGTGGCGGCAGCGCCGAACAAAACGGGCCTTTTCCGACTCCTCGCGCCTTGACACCGCCGCGCCCGATCCCTATACTTCGTCGCTTGTGCCGGGGGACTGTTTCCCCACTTTAAGCGTGACGAATTATTTAAGAATTGAGAGACGGAGATTTACATGCCCAATCATAAATCAGCAGAGAAACGCGTTAGACAGAACGAAAAACGCAGGCAGATTAACCGCAGTAACAGGACTCGCCTACGTACCTCGATCAAGAACTTGCGAGGGGCAATCACCGAAGGCAATGCCACTGAGTTGCTACCGCAGACGATTTC
>DATLMN010000133.1:0-59214 GCA_035537255.1 Pyrinomonadaceae bacterium
CGGCGCGCAATCTCGTCAAGGGTCTGCTTGCCCAGGCCGCGCGGCGGAGTATTGATGACGCGCTGAAGCGCTATGGAGTCGTGCGGGTTCAGGGCGAGCTTGAGATAGGCGATGATGTCGCGGATTTCCGCGCGCTCGTAGAAGGAGAAGCCGCCGACTATGTTGTAGGGAAGCCCCGCGCGACGTAGAGCCTCTTCAAAGACGCGCGATTGCGCGTTGGTGCGATAGAGGACTGCGGCGCGCAAGTCCGGCTCGCGCCGGCGATGCTCTTCGATCTTGGCGGCGACGAAACGCGCTTCGGCTTCCGAATCGAACGCCTGGTAATAGCGTATGCGCTCGCCCGTCGGGTTGGCCGTCCAGAGTTGTTTGCCCTTGCGCTCCGTGTTGTTGCGCACGACCGCGCCCGCCGCATCCAGTATGTTCTGCGTCGAGCGATAGTTCTGTTCAAGTCGAATCACCTTCGCGTCGGGATAATGCTGCTCGAAGTTTAAGATGTTGCTGATGTCCGCGCCTCTCCACCTGTACACTGATTGATCTTCGTCACCGACGACGCAGATGTTCTGTTGCTTCTCCGTCAGAAAGCGTATGAGCGCGAATTGTAGCGAGTTGGTGTCCTGATATTCGTCTACGAGGATGTAGCGGAATTTATCATTGTATTTCTCGCGCACCTCCTGGACGCGGCGCAGCAACTGGACTGTCTTGATAAGGAGATCGTCAAAGTCGAGCGCGTTGTTGTTGCGCAGGCGTTCTTCGTAGAGGCGAAAGACGCGGGCAATCGCGGCGCGCTTCTCGTCACCATATTCAACGCGGGCGGCGTAGGATGCTGCGTCGTCGCCCTGCCGATTCTTCGCGCCGCTGATCGCGCCCTGCACAGCGCGTGGGCCGAGCTGCTTATCGTCATACCCTAAGTCCTTGATACATGCTTTGACCAGACGCTGTGAATCGTCCTGATCGTAGATCGTAAAGGAGCGCGTGTAGCCTTCAGAGAGTGCCTCTATGTGCTGGCGCAGGATACGCACGCAGAGGCTATGGAAAGTAGAGATGAGCGGCGCGCTCTGCATGCGTGTGCCGCCCAGCAGGCGCTCGACGCGATTGCGCATCTCTTCGGCGGCCTTGTTCGTAAAGGTGACGGCGAGAATATTGTAGGGCGCGACCCCGCGCTCGGCGATCAGGTAAGCGATGCGAAAGGTAATAACGCGCGTCTTGCCTGAGCCCGCGCCCGCCAGGATCAGCAGCGGCCCCTCCGTCTCCGTCACGGCCTCGCGCTGTTGTGGATTAAGCTCGGAAAGAAAATCGATCATAAAAAGTAGTCGGTAGTCAGTAGTCAGTAGTCAGTCAAAAGCTCAAAAGCTGATAACTGATGACTGACTACTGATTACTTTATCAATTTCTGTATAGACTTGAATTGTTCGTGCCGTGCGTCGCGCAGCAGTTCGAAGAGCGCCATCTCTGTGGAGGAAGGGATAGCGCCGCTCTGTTGCATCTTGGCGAGGGCTACGTGTCTGTTCTGTGCGGCGCGCGACGTGATGCAATCGGTCAGCAGGTGAACTTGAAAGCCGCGCGCCAGCAGATCATGCGTGGTCTGGTTGACGCAGATGTGCGCTTCTATTCCGCAGACGAGAATCTGTCGCGCGCCCGTGCGCTCCAATTCAGTCTCGAAGCTTTGCGCGCCGCAGGAACTGAAGGCAGTCTTCTCTATGATCTTAAGCGCGTCGGGTAAGACCGCCCTGATCTCGTTGGCCGTGTGGCCCAGACCCTTAGGGTATTGCTCCGTGACGATCAAGGGAACGTTCAGAAGCTGCGCGGCATGGGCCACGAGCGCGATGCGCGCCGCCAGTTCTGTAAAGTCCGAGATCGAGCCGCGAAAGGCCTCCTGCACGTCTATGATGGCGAGCGCCGTCTGCGCCCCGTCGAGCGTATTCTGATGCTGCATGTCTACTCCTTTACACATGTATTTAAGCACACGATGGTCAGCCCGGTCGAATCGGCAGAAGGAAGGGATCAGGGGAAGGGATGATGGCGGAGGGATGAAGAATGAAAGGAATTGAGTAGTTAATTCACTTGAAGCGTGATTTAATCATTTCATCCCTCCGCCCTCATCCTTCATCCCTTGTTTTAAAACGGAGCCGACAACCTCATGCGCTTCGCCGCGCACGCCTTTGAGGACTGAAGCGCTCCGTACAGCGCGCTGAAGTACTGTGAGTGCTTTTTCCGGTTGCTGTCGTGCGGAGATCGTGTGAGCAAGAAGCTCCAGGATGGCTTGCCCTGCGGAAACTGTCTGGGGACGCCAGCGCGCTCCTGCCTTGTAGGAGCTGACGATGACCAGGCCGACGGGTAAGGGCTTGACGCCGGGGAGTGCGCCGAATGTCTCAACCGCGTACTCCGTCTGCTTGTAAAGACTACTGTCTCTGATCGAAATGGTTTTGGGGAAGGGATGAACGCGACCACGCTCGTCCAGCACTGCGTACTCGTCGGAGTAATAGGTCGCTCCGGCGCGCAACAACTCGACGACCAGACTGGTCTTGCCGCTCATGCTTTGTCCGGGAATCAGAATCGCCTGCCCACGCCAGCCGACGACGCCCGCGTGAATAAAAACTTTGCGTCGCGCCGTCTCGGCCACAAAGAGGCGCAGATCAGATTCAAAGGTCTCAAGCACCTGATCCATATCGGTTGAGCGTGCCAGCCTTGTGATGTCGCCGTACAGAATATTAAAGCGGCGAACGTTTGGGCGCTGGGTTGGCCCACCCGTCACTATAGAGTAGAGCCGCTCGACCACAGGCGCACGCGAGGGTTTCCATCCGGGCGGAAGATGCTTGCAGAGTCGGTCAAGGACGCCGGGATCGTTGCTGCGAATCCCTATGCGCCTGCCGTAAGAGGTGAGAGAAAAGCCTGCCGCCCAGCCCAGGCGGTCAATCTTCTCAATTCAAGTGGAACGCCACTTAAGCTGCGGTAAATTTAAGGATAACAATTGAAGCGTGACCTTTGATGTGCAGCAAAATATGTTTCCGTATGAATCAGGGATTAAAACATTCACCGTCGCCACATCTGGCGGGCGAACAGCAATCGGCATCAACGGAACAGGGGCCGCCGACCGGCGCACAGGTAGTCGAAGCAGCCTCTGCGGCTGTCGGCGCAACGATGGAAACGACGACGGGCAGCGCGAGCGCCGTTCCGATACCTAATCTGCGAATCAACTCGCGGCGTGACATTCCTTCCGTCAGCATTGGTCTCGGCGCAGGCCCTTCCAACAGATGCGATTTCTCCAACTGCTCAAGGGCAGACCACACAAGTTGCTCAGGGACTTTTGTCTTCGCCTGCTTTTCTAAGAGCCGCCCCATCTTTGCGATGCTTGTGTGACCGTCGCAATGCCGCCAGACGAACGCGGCAGTTTGATTCAGGCAATGAGCCTCGTGGCTCTCCTCGTCATAGACGAGCGTTTCGTTAGGCAGTTCTTTGACGATGAGTTGAGCGCGGCGCGCTCTGGGCAACGGCTGGTCGGGTGTAAGCACGGGGAATCTCCTTGCGGAAGCGACGAATAAAACTACCGGACTGGATTGACAGTGGATTGATGCGCACGAAGCTGTTTGACGGCGCGGGAAGCATAAGCCATCTAAATCCGACAAGTCAATAAATGTTTTTTTGCAACTGAAGAAAGAGCTTGGACGCGATGATCGTAAAAACTTAAGAACGGCGGCGTCGCGTCTGTCGTATGCGCAGGAGTAGATCGGCTGTGCGCAGAATACAGTTGCCCGCCTGAAAAGGCAGACGCGGCAACTCGTTGAAAGGGCCTTTCAAGCCGATAGTCCCTTCGATGGCGTTGGGCCAATGGTAGCGCAGATTTTTTAAAGCCTCGAAGGGAGCACGCCCGGCCATAGACATCGGCGACCTGTAGCGACTGCGCATCGTGCGCCGCTCCCATTCTACGAGGACGGTGGGCACAAACCAGCCCGGCAGTTTCTTCCTTAAGACCGCTGCGGGTACGCCTTCCGTGAAGGCTTCGAGCAGTTGATGCGCCAGCACAATCGCCGAGGCGTACCAATCTCTGCGCCTTGGGCTCTCTCCTAAAAAAAGCTCCCAGTCAAAATTCGCAGGTCTTTGCTCGAGCGCGACGGCAATATCGCACAGCCACAACGGACGCCAGGCGCCTTCACGCAGAAAGTGAAAACAGAGAATGCGTAGATGATCTTCAGCGGAGGGAACACGCACCTCCAAGCGGTCGAGTTTGATAAGCCGCGAGCGCGAGTACAACTCATCCCACACGCGCTCGTCCAGCCTGTTGAAGCCTTTGTGTAAGTCCACCGCGCAGTCCTTTAAGTCTTCGCGTGCGAGCGCTGCATTGGCCGCCGCGTACTGGGCAGGATGGACGCACAGGTCAATATCTCCGTATGGCCTCAGACCCTGTTCAGGATACAGGCGACTGATGGCCCAGCCCTTAACCAGTATGGGCTCTATCCCGGCGGCTCGTAGAATTTTCAGCACTCTTTGAATATCGCGCTCGTGAACACACGCCCGCAAAGTATGCAGCCGATATGCCTGCTCTAATTGCAGAGCCGCAGTCGAAGCCGCTCGCGCAGGAGAGTCGCGAAGGCGTCGCCAAGCGAGCGCCGCCACTCCTGATTCGAGGAGCAAAGGGACTGCCTGTTCAAGTTCTGCGGCGGAAATTTCGAGCGGAAGCGGAGCAGTGCGCCACGCGCCCGCGAGCACCTTGAGCATTAGTCTGCTTCTACTCTGCATCTTGATTCGCTATCCGGGAAACAAATCGATGTTCGCCCCAGAGCATATTTGCAAACACCAACCCTGGCAATGTCTGACAATGTCTGGTGATGCCTGTCAATCGTGGTCGCGGCTGACGCGCAAACTTTTTCTGGCTATCGTGTTTGTCCCTTGATATACTGCGCGGCGCAACGTTCTCTTTGACCTCGGCGGAGATTTATTTCTCAGGAGCGGCACGGCCTTCTCGCGGCTGCGCTGCTTTCCACGTCTTCCTCAGCCCTTTCCGCGCGCTCAGGAGGTTTGCTCACAACAGCAGCCCAAGCGCGCCACGCGCCCTCTGTGGGCCCAACAAGTCTTATGAACCTCTCTTTATTGCTGGCAACATACGGTACGATCTTTATCGCAGAGCTGGTAGGCGATAAAAATCTCTACACGATCAGCTCCCTGACCGTGCGCTTTCATATTTGGCCGGTGTTCTGCGGGATCGCGCTGGCTTTCTCTGCCAAGATGCTGGCGGCTGTGTTGTTGGGCCAAGCCATCGCAGCGCTGCCGTCGGCGCTGGTGACGGGCATGAGCGCCGCGACATTTTTTGCGACGGGCCTCTTGATCTGGATGAAAAGGCCGGAGGGCACGCCGCGCGCACGCGCTGAGAAACGTTACTGGTCGCGCGCCGTGCCTGTCTCTTTCGCCGCTATCTTCTTTTCCGAATGGGCAGACGTGGGCCAGATCGCCGCCGCCACTCTCGCGGCGCGTTATCAAGCGCCGTTGACGGTCTGGCTCGGCGCAACGCTTGCGCTCATCACCAAAGGCATCCTGGCGCTCACGCTCGGCGCAGGTCTCTGTCGCCGCCTGCCGCAGAATGTCTTACGCTACAGCGCGCTCGTCCTCTGCTTCATGATGGGCATATTGGCCCTGTTCAAGATAGAAGTATGAGACAACGAAAGCTCCGTAGGAGCGAAATGTTTATAGCTGCCATGCAGTAAGGAAGTATTAAGCTCCGTAGGAGCGACATGTGATCGTGTTTATGATATGTCGCTCCTACGGAGCTTGGTTCGATTTCTAATCCGTCGAACTATAAACATACAAGCTCCTACGGAGCTGAAAACGTTTTCTCATTGCCTCTCTTAGCTCAAACTGTTGATGGCCGCGAAGAATCGCTCAAGCTTCATCTCGTCCAGCTTGCCTGCTGTTCTCACACCGCTGCAAACATCCAGGCCGAAGGGGCGCACCTGTTCAATAGCGTCGGCCACATTGTCAGGGTTCAGGCCGCCGGCGAGAAAGACAGGCACGTCGACTGCTTCGACTATGCGGCGGCTGATTTGCCAATCGTGTGTGCGGCCAGTTCCGCCCAACTCCTTGACCGCCAGCTTCTGATTTCCCGAATCGAGCAGCAACGCATCGACACGACCCGCGACCTCTTTTGCCTCTGACACAGATTCTTCGCCCGAGACGTGTATGACTTGAACCAGGTGAACGCCGGGCAGGGCTTTTCGCAGCTCGTCGAAAATCTGAGGCGGGACGCGGTCGCAGAGCTGTATAGTATTGACGCGACATCTGTGCTGCTGCGCAATGATCTGGGCCGCTTCCTCTTTGCAGGTCAGCAGAAAAGTGGCGACCGGCGGCGGCACTCGTGCGGCGATTTCGCGTATCAACTCTTCCGGAATGACGCCAGGGCCGCTCGGCATCTCTGACACCAGCCCGAGGGCCGAAGCGCCGTAACGCACGGCCATCAGTGCTTCTTCTTTATCGCTGATACAGCAAATCTTGACGCGCGGTCGGTTCATGATTCCTCTTATTCCCGGCTTTGTCATTTGCAGAGGATGATATATCGCAGATTCGCGCTCGAAGCTCAAGGCTCGTGGACTGGAAGCAGCGCTGATTGCATGATTGCTGCTTTAGCTTTTATGATACAGGCTGAAAGAAGACGAACCAATTTATGCAACCGATCAAAGTGGCAGCAGTAAAGCCCACGATCTCCTTCGATCTGCTGGACAAGATAGATATTCGTGTGGGCACTATCGAGCTGGTCGAGGATATCGAGGGTTCAGACAAACTGGTCAGGCTCACGGTAGATTTCGGCGATCACAAAAGAAGAATACTCGCCGGTTTGAAACAGGAGCGCCCGAACCCGCGAGAGCTTGAGGGACGACAGGCGCTCTTCGTCGTCAACCTTGAACCGAAGAAGATGATGGGCGAACTTTCCGAGGGAATGCTTTTCGACATCGGTTACGCGGACGGCGTGACGCCCGTGCTGGCCGTGCCTGAAAAGGGCGTGCCCGCTGGCACACGCGCCGGTTGATTCGCAGTACGTCGCTCATCTGAAGCATCATCTCAAGCAGATTATGGGCTAAGGATCAGCAGCCCGCGAAGAGAGGAGCGCGAGTGCGAGAGATCAAGAGCAGCAGAGAGCGCCGCCCCCTTCGATTATTGCCGCGCTTCGTGGGCCTGCGTTGCCCCGTCTGCGGCCTTTCTTCTATCGTTCAGAAGCCTTTCAAAATAAAAGATCAGTGCCCTGTGTGCGGCGCGCTCTTTAAGCGCGAAGAGGGATTCTTTGTCGGGGCAATCTCCGTCAACGTCGTGACCACAGAGCTGGTGATTCTGGCCGTCTACCTCGCCTGTATGCCTTGGATCGGCTCATATTACCAACAGATTCTCGTCATCCTCTTCATGCTCGCGCTAATATTCCCCATAGCCTTTTATCACCATAGCTGGAGTCTCTGGCTGTGCCTTGATCATTTCGTAGAGACCCTGCCGCGCGACGCTGCGCACGTCGCCGGGCAGGTGGTGAGCGAAAACAAAGAGATTGGCCCACAGGCTTAGCGGATTCACCTGCATGCGGCGAGTTGTGACAGGGTGGCGTTCCTCTGCAAGTTGCTATGATTGAGCGTTACCGTTTCTTCTCTCGCTGATGTATCTCTCGACTACGGTAATAAGTGAATTCAATCGTTCGTCCGTTTCGGCCAGTTTTCCTTCCGTCCGTTCCTGAGATTCGGCGAGCGATTGAATGCTGACTTCTGAGCGCGTCTGCGCTTCTGCTAACTCAAGCATGACATTGCTCAAGTGTGTTTGGAGTTGGGCGACTTGACCGAACCTCTGCTCGTTTAGCGCCTGAGCTTCTTTCAGTTGTTGCATATCGGCGACGAATTGCGCCTGTTGTTCGAGTATGAACTGCATGGTGCGCTGCATTTCCTCGTTCGTCATTTGACGTGCCTCCTTTGTCCGCTCATTCTACACAAAAATGGCGTCTCGCACATGGCCTGTAAAACCACCACGCGAGACGCCAAGTTGTTCTGTCATCTCAAACCGAAAAATTACTCAACCGTGACGGACTTAGCCAGATTGCGCGGCTGGTCTACGTCGCAGCCACGGCGGACGGCGATATGGTAGGCCAGAAGCTGCAAGGGAATGACGGCGAGGATGGGCGAGAGCAGGTCGCTCGATGACGGAATCGCCAGCACGTGATCGGAGACCAGAGACGACATCTCGTCGCCTTCCGTGAGAACGGAGATGACGACGCCCTCGCGCGCTTTGACCTCGACGATGTTCGAGTGTGTCTTTTCATAGCGCAGCTCTGAGGCGTGATTATTCTCTTCGCGCGTGTTGACGACGACGACGGGCAGGCGCTCGTCGATCAAGGCGTTGGGCCCATGCTTCATCTCGCCCGCCGGATAGCCTTCGGCGTGGATGTAAGAGATTTCCTTCAATTTGAGAGCGCCTTCGAGCGCTACCGGAAAATTGATGCCGCGTCCCAGATAGAGAAAATCCGTCGAGCGGAAAAACTCTTTCGCCAGATTTTCTATATCGTCGGCGTCGTTTAAAAGCTGCTCGATCTTGACGGGCAATTCTGCGAGCTGTCGCGCGTGATCTTTAGCTTGATCTTGCGAAAGCGTGCCGCGCAATTCTCCCAGATAGAGCGCGAAGAGATAGAGCGCGATCATCTGCGAAGTGAAAGCCTTGGTCGAAGCCACGCCGATCTCCGGCCCTGCGTGCGTCAGGATCGTCCCGTCAGCCTCGCGCATAATCATAGAGCCCTGCACATTGCAGATGGCGAGCACCTTCGACCCGTGCTCTTTGGCTTCGCGAAGAGCCGCGATGGTGTCTGCCGTCTCGCCCGATTGCGAGATGACCAGCAGCAGCGTGTTCTCGTCCAAGACGGGATCGCGATAGCGAAACTCTGATGCGTAATCGACTTCGGCAGAGACGCGCGCCAGTTGCTCGATCATGTATTTTCCGGCGAGCCCAGCGTGCCAGCTCGTTCCGCAGGCGGCGATCTTGATCGAAGTGAAGCGCTTGAAATCTGCTGGCGTGATGTTCTTCATCTCGTCCAGAAAGACCTTGCCCGAATCCAGAGAGATACGACCCTGCACTGTATCGCGGACGGCGCGCGGCTGCTCGTAAATTTCCTTGAGCATAAAATGCTTGAAGCCGCCCTTTTCCGCCATGATCGGGTCCCAGGTGATGCGCTGCTGCGTGGGCTCGACCATATTGCCTTCAAAGTCCGTGACGCGCACGGCGTCGCGCGTCAAGGTCGCAATCTCGCCATCGCCAAGGAAAAAGATGTCGCGCGTGTGTTGCAGGATGGGCGGAATGTCCGAGGCGACAAAGTACTCGCCGTCGCCCAGGCCAATGACGACGGGCGGCCCCTGTCGCACGGCGATGATCGTGTCGGGCTCGTCGGCAGAGATGATCGAGAGCGCGAAGATACCCTTGAGGTCTCCGACGGTTCGACGCACAGCCGCTTCAAATGAATCTCCCGCGCGCAAGTATTCTTCGATCAAGTGGGCGACGACTTCCGTGTCCGTCTCCGTGACGAAGCGGTGGTCGCTCTGGCGCAGTCGATCCTTGAGCTGAAGATAGTTTTCGATGATGCCGTTGTGAACGACGACGACTCGGCCAGTGCAATCGCGGTGCGGGTGCGCGTTCTCTTCCGTGGGGCGGCCGTGCGTGGCCCAGCGCGTGTGGCCTATGCCGTATGTGCCGTCGAGCGGCTGAAGACGAATCACTTCTTCCAGATTACGCAGCTTGCCTTCGGCGCGACGTATTTCCAGATCGTGATCCTCGTCTACGACCGCAATCCCAGCCGAATCGTAGCCACGATATTCAAGCTTACGCAGTCCATCGATGATGACTGGCACGACCTGCTTGTTGCCGACATAACCAACAATCCCACACATAATGAAAAATTCCTTTGAAGATGAAATTACAAAACCAAAGCAAATTCACACAGGGATGGACAGGATAGACAGGATAAAAACAGAAATCATAGCTGCATGAATTTGTAATCGCTTTTTCTTTATCCTGTATATCCTGTCCATCCCTGTTAGTTCTCCCCGTCGCTGCGGGCTGCTTTCGGAGCGTTCTCAGGCGCTTTTATTCGGTCGAGACGGTCTCAACACTCGGCGCTTCCGTCTCCTCTTGATCGACGGAAGGCTTCGTCAGGCGTTTTTTGATCACTGCCGGAACGCCCGCGACCAAAGAGTCCGGCGGCACGTCCTTGGTCACGACCGCGCCCGCTGCCGTGACAGCGCCCGTGCCGACGCGTACGGGCGCGACGAGCATTGTGTCCGATCCGATCTTAACCTCGTCTTCGATCACCGTCTGGTGCTTGTCCTTGCCGTCATAGTTGCAGGTAATAGTGCCCGCGCCGATATTCGTCCTCTCGCCGACCACAGCATCACCCAGATAAGTCAGATGCATGGACTTCGATTTACGGCCGAGCGTGGACTTTTTCATCTCTACAAAGTTGCCGACCGCAGACTCTTCCTCAAGCCGCGCGTTCATGCGCAGATGAGCGAATGGGCCAACCGAACAGTTGTCCGCGACCTGGCTATTGACGATGACGCAGTGGTCTTTGATCGTGACTCCGTTGCCGATGCGCGAATCCGTAATACGCGTGCCGGATCGTATCTCGCAATCGTCGCCGATGGTGGTCTCGCCCTCTATATGAACGTCCGGATAGATGACACAATCGCGCCCTACTTTGGCTTCGGGACTAACATAAGTGTGCGCCGGGTCGATGAAGGTCACGCCGCTGTGGAGCATCAGGTCGCGAAGAGTACGGCGGCGAATGATCGACTCGAAATCAGCCAGCTCTGCGCGCGTGTTGATGCCGGAAACCTCTCGCGCATCGGTGTGAAGATAAACGCCCACGTCTTCGCCGTCGGCGCGCAGGATGCCGGGCACGTCCGTCAAGTAATACTCGCCCTGCGCGTTGTGCGGCTCGACGCGCTCAAGAGCCTCAAAGAGCGCGCCCGTCTCAAAACAATAGATTCCGGCGTTTATCTCCTTGACCTGTTTCTCCGTGGGCGTGGCGTCCTTGTGCTCGACTATTTTTTCGAACCGTCCCTCCTCGTCGCGCACGACGCGGCCATAACCCGTCGGGTCGTCAAGGCGCACGGAGAGAAGCGTACATGCCGCGCCGCGCCCGCGATGCGTGCGGTGCTGGTGGACGAGCGCGCCTAAGGTCTGCGCGTTGATGAGCGGCACGTCGCCGGAGAGAATCAGTAAGGTCGAACCTGCGTTCTGTAAAGCCTCGCGCGCAACCATCACGGCATCGCCTGTCCCGCGCTGTTCGGTCTGCATAATAAAGCGCGCGCCATTCTCGCCCAGTTCCTGACGGACGGCGTCTTCAACTTTGTCCGCCTGATGACCGACGATCACGTAGATGTCGCGAAGCGCAGGGCTAAGAGCAGTCGCCGCACGGCAGACGTGTGCGATCAGTGGACGACCGCCCAGCTTGTGCAGCACCTTGGCCGTACGCGAGCGCATGCGCGTTCCCAACCCTGCGGCCAGAATCAACACGTCAAGCGGAGCAGGCGATTCCTGTAGAGTGATCTGCGGCTGTTTCTCCATAGAGTGTAAAACTTTTAGACGGTGAGCGTCCTTTCAGTACGCCCTGCGCGCGCGCAGCAGTCGACGACCACTCGCGCCAGCTTCTCGGAATTGTGACGGACTTTCTCGCCTTCGTCCAGCAGGTCTGCCCTGACGATCTCCGTCTCACCGCCGAAAGCTTTTTCCAGCAGGTGATCCTGCATGCCTATCTGGTATGCGCCGTCGGCGCTGTAACGCGCGGCCTGCTCCGCCGTGATCGGACGATTGTTGGCGATGACGTAATCGAAGCTGATCTCCGGCGCGTAACGCTTGACGGTTTCCAGATGCTGGCGCGCAGTGTAGCCGTCCGTCTCGCCCGGCTGCGTCATCAGGTTGCAGATGTAGATTTTCGTGGCGCGCGCCTCCCCGATGGCTTTCGCCACACGCGCGACCAGGAGGTTAGGCAGAATGCTCGTATAGAGCGAGCCAGGGCCGACCGTGATCGCGTCCGCTGAGCGTATGGCGTTGAGCGCTTCGGGCAGTGGCAGGCATTGTTCAGGCTCAAGGCGAAGGCGGCGAATGGCTGAGCGCGATGCTGTGATCTGTGTCTCGCCGCGTACCTCTGTGCCGTCCTCCAACTCCGCGACCAGACGCACGTCGTTGATCGTGGCAGGATAAATGTGTCCCTTACTGGCGAGCACTTCCGAAGAGAGGCGGACGGCCTCAACGAAATCGCCTGTGACTTCCGTGAGTGCGGCGAGGAAAAGATTGCCGAAGCTATGGCCGCCAAGCTCGCCCGAGCCGCGAAAGCGATGACGAAAGAGGCGCGAGATCAGCGTGGAATCTTCCGAGAGGGCGATCATACAGTTGCGTATGTCGCCGGGGGGGAGCATCTGCAACTCTTCACGCAGGCGGCCGGAGCTGCCGCCGTCGTCCGAGACGGTCACAATCGCGGAGAGGGTTTCCAGCCACACGCCTTCTGCCGTGTAGAATCCGACGAGCCGTTTTAACCCGGCAAGCAGCGCCGACAGCCCTGTGCCGCCGCCGATGGCGACCAGTTTTAATCCGCGACTCGTTTCCTCGACAGGCAATTGCAAGCTCTCCTTAAAAGTGTCTGACACATGCCGCCAGAGCGCGCACGCGGGCAGCGAAATGATACCTAAAAGACCGGGGCTTTCAAAGCATTTGTACGAAGTGGAGTATGGGAGCGGCGCTTGCCGTGCGCGTCCCTTTAGGGAGAAAAGAGTTCCTCTCAAAAACGAGGAGCGAAGACGAGTCGCTCGAAATCAGGGTCATTACGCAGCACCGTCAGGTCCTGGTCGTGCTGCGCTCGGACTCGCAGGTTCGGCTGAAGGTCCAGGGCTTTTTGCAGCGATTCCAGCGCCGAATCAATCGCGCCAAGGCGCGCACGCGTGGCCGCCAGGCCGTAGTGTATGTGAGCAGCCTCCGGCTCGCGCTTGAGCGCACGCTCGAACATCTCCTGCGCGGCCACGTACTCGCCGCGATTTAGCTCGATCACGCCCCTGTCATAAAGCGAGTCCGCGTCACGCGGCAGAGTGGATTCTGTGCGCAGGCGCGCTTCGGCAATCGCCAGATAAGTGCGCGCACGCGCCGTCACTTCCGAGACGCCAGCATGCTTTTCGACGAGCGCGCGAAACAGCGCACGCGCGTCTGCAAAACGACCGCGAGTAAACTCTCTGTGGGCGCGCTCAAAGGCACGCAGGGCAGCGGCCTCATCACGTGTCGGCTGGCGCGGTGGCGCAGGCTGTGGCGGCGGACGACGCGCGGCGGTGGGCGCTGCCTGTGGTTTCTTCCCCGGCGCTGTTTTGGATTTCGCAGCCGTAGCGGCGCTCTTCTTAGGCTGCCTGGCTGTCGCCGCAGTCGTTTTGCGCACCGGCGATTTCGTTTTGGCCGCTGACTTTTTGGCTGGCGCAGTAGCTTTACGGCGCGCAGGCGGCGCTGCCGTCTTCGCTTTTGTCTTCGCAGGTTTGCTCTTGGAGGCAGGTTTGCCGGATTTGGTGGCTTTACGCGCAGGAGCCTTCTCCGTCGCCGAACGCTTCACCATTGGCTTGGGACGCGCAGATGACTTATTAGCCAATGAGCGGTTCTTTGACGAAGACCCTGTGGAAGTGTGACGCGAGGCAGGGCGCGAGGGAGAACGTTTCACACCCTTTACGATAGGATCGCTCATGCGAAGCCCCCGACTTCTCAAAGGGCGACTCTCACTCTACCAGAGTCGGCCCTAAAAAACTTCGGACACCTTAACATAGGTTGCCGTCTAAATTCAACGTAAGACGAGGGTTTGCGGCGATCAAGACATGTTTGTTGAACGATTGAGACCGTCCGGCCAACAAAGAAAAACAGTTGAAGTCATTTGATGTGCTATGTTAGAGTGCCAGATGGATTCGCGGCCCGGCCTTCCCCGTAGGCGTCGCGAAGATCACGTGCGCGATTCTCAGAACGGGCGAAAAGTCTTCTGGCACTTCGGTTTAGTTTCAGGGCTGGCCTGCCCGAAGCGGTCACTTGAACCACCCACCTTCGCTCGCCAAACCGTTAAAGAAAGCTGTACTAATGGCAGACACTCCCATTGTAATGCGCGAGCCGCAGTATCGGCAGATCAAGGCTGTCTTAAACAAGCTGCGTCTGGACTCTTCGGCGCGCGTGACTGTCCTTATAGATAAGGACGGCCAGGAAATAGCCGTTGATGGTGATGTGAGTAATCTTGACACAACCAGCCTCGCATCGCTGACCGCCGGAAACGTCGCCGCCACGGGCGGCATGGCACGCCTGATCGGGGAAAAAGAGTTCCCGACCCTCTCGCACGAGGGCGAGCGCGAGAGCATACACATCTGTGTCATAGGGCGCGCTCTGCTGGTCGTCGTCTTCGACGACCGTTCGAGCCTGGGGCTGGTCAAGCTGCGCGTCAAACAGGTCTCCAACGAATTGGCCTCGATCTTTGAGACGGTCGTCCGCGAAGCCAGAAAGTCCGCCGAAGAGGCCACGCTCTTCGCAGAGATCACGGACGAGGATATTGACAGCCTCTTTAATTAAAAGATAAAGGGAAATGTCAGCATCAAAGCCGAGCGGAAAATAGCACTCTCCTTCCTTTGCCTTTTACCTTTTGCCTGTAGACTTACTTCTATGACGTTCATCAATTACGCATCACGCGAAATCAACTGCAAGATCGTTTACTACGGGCCGGGTCTGTGCGGCAAGACGACGAACCTGCAATATATCTTCGACTCCACTGCCCCGGCATCGAAGGGCAAGCTGATCAGCCTTGCGACCGAGACGGATCGCACGCTCTTTTTCGACTTTATGCCTCTGGAGCTTGGCACTGTGCGCGGCTTCAAGACGCGCTTTCATCTCTACACAGTGCCCGGCCAGGTCTTTTACGACGCCTCGCGCAAGCTGATCCTCAAGGGCGTAGACGGCGTGGTCTTCGTCGCGGACTCTCAAGAGGAGCGCATGGATGCCAACATCGAATCGCTCTATAATTTGGAAGAGAACCTGCGCTCGCAAGGCTATGACCTGATGAACCTGCCCTACGTGCTGCAACTCAACAAGCGCGATCTGCCGAACGTTATACCGCCCGCAGACCTCGCCGCTGAGCTGCAACGCAAGGGCGAGCCCGTCGTCGAGGCCGTCGCCTCAACCGGCACAGGCGTCTTCGACACCTTGAAGGCCGTCGCCAAGCAGGTGCTGACGGAATTGAGGAAGAGTTAAGGAGCAGCGAGAGCAGAAAATCTTTCTACGGGGTAATTGATTCATTCGCTTTCGGGTAATTGATTCGTTCGTTTGGGGTAATTGATTCGTTCACTTCAACGCAAAAGCCTGCCGCAGAGTACTGCGGCAGGCTTTTGCGTTGAGAATAAAATGAGACTGCTTTATGAAGCGTAAGGAGTTCCCCACTTGATAGCGAGTTGATCAAGTTCTCTTGGCGGGTAATGTTTTACCCACTCCTCCCGTAGCTTGAACTTATCGCTGTCAAGTAATTGAAAGATCATCAGCGATTCGGGCTGAAATAAAAATAGAGGGCGATTCACAGATCTTCTGTGGGTATCAAAAATATGCGAAAGCTTTTCCGCTTTTTGTCGACAGAACTCTTCAAATTGCTCTCGTTGCTCTACGAGCCCGCCTGTCCCATAAAGATGGTTAAAGGCATCGATAGTATTTATCGATAGCTCTTTATCATACTCAGTCGCAGCAAACCTATAAAACTGCGCTTCGAGCAACCCTAAAATTTTATATGTATCAAATCCCGGCATTTCTTGTATGGCGTCTCTCAATCTTAAGAACTCGTCGTCGGCTAATTCAACCAACGCGCTCAAGCGAAACAACCGTCGCAACATCGCATCAGGTATTTTTAATTCGGGCTTATACCCAAGCTCATGCGACATGTCTGACCAGAGATGCTGCGCAAGTGTCCGCACTTGAATTTCGGCCCAAATGCCGGCAAATTCAGTACCTTCAGCTTCATGGTCGTTAAGTTTAATATCGTAGTGAATACCCTGGTATCCAACCTGATCAATCTTTAATCCTATTCTTTTGTCATCTTTCTTATGGTCATTAAATCTTTGTTCGATAAATATCCCGACATCGTCTAACTCATTATTGAACTTAACAACTACCCGAATCCCGGCCTTGTCGGTCATGGTTTCGTAGGTTTTATCCGGCTTGCGAATGAGCTTTTTCAGTAGGCTATCTATTTCTTTGGCCCTACCGTATATTTGTATGGTCGGATCTCGAAATTCATCTCTAAGTATCTCTACCACACGCTTCACAAAGCTTTCATAAATCGACCTTTCCTTAATCCAGGTCTTCCGGACTTCTTCCAGCTCCTCCACTATTTCCCTTTGACCTCCTCTAGCCGATCTTGTATTTCAAGCTTCGTCTCGCCGTTCTCTAAGTTCGTTAACTTTATGCGGTCATCGGCTAAGTCGCTCGGAGCAATGACACGGATACCGGAGCGAAACTCATACAAGGTCTTCTTCAACTTCTTATTTATCAACTCGTTGTTCTTAGGGAAATTAGCCGGTACTTCTTTAGCCTCCAAATGATTAACAAAACTCTTCCTTAGATCGACTGGCAGATAAGTTTCAGCAAATTGTTCGGTTGAGAGCGTCGGCGATTGTGACAGCATCTCAGAAACCACATGACCATAATATTGAGAACGTGATACGGGATCTTCGACTTTCTCATTGATAAATGCTTCCGCCGCTTCATAAAAGTGCTTGGTTGCGATCTCCGGTTCTTTCCGAAGCTTGCAGCCCAAAAATCTGCTTAAGAAAAATGACGCTACTTCATTATAAGAACCGTACCCGGTTTGATTGTCTGAGGCGGCAGCGTCATAATCATCTCCCTTATCCGGTACAACCACAAACAGTGCGAGTTTGTACACTCTAGTACGCTCGGTCAGTACTAGGTCTCTTAGGACATGAAGGTCGAAAGTGCGTTGGCCCCCATGACGCCTTTGTTTGAGACGCACACCCTCTTCCTTCTCAAGTTTTATTAGACCAAGGGCTCGCTCGCCTTTGATGATGCAATCCAGCACAGCTAACAAACCACCCGGATTAGTACCATCCTGAATGTTGTATAAATGCTCGGCGACCTGTTTAGTTATCCCGACAAAATCTTTCCCATCAGAGCCAAGATGCTTAGTCAATAACCCTGGCACAGGCGATACACAACCGGGGTCAATGCAAATGTCAAAGCTTTTGTTTGATCCCAGTGAACCGATCATCTTTTCCTGAAAATACAAAGCAAGCTCTGGGTCTAGGGGGCTTTCAATCTCGCTGTAAATCGGCCCGCTTCCGCCCACATTTTTAGAATGTTTCGGAACTTCATGAATAATCACTTTATTGACGTTTAACAATGCCAAATCACTTTTCATTATTCTGATTCGACCTCCACATTATAGCAATGTTTCATGCGTGATACAAAGTCTCGCGGCAGGTACGACAGGGCATTAATTGAACGTTGATTTATCAACTACAAAAGAGCCAGATGCAGACGCCTCTATCTCTCATCAGGCATAATGATCTTTGCGCTGATGTTCGCGTAGTTCTCCAACAAATAGAGCAAACCGCCGCCGTCAATCAATTCAATCGGCTTATCTTTTGCGAAGTTGAAAGCGTCTGTTCCATAGCCGCTCGTAGAAACCAAAATGCCTTTGCTTGCACCCTCATTCAGCATTGTGCCGTAGAGGTCGCGCACGGCTGAAACGCCAACGGTATTCCGGTAGCGTTTTGCTTGGATCACTACCTTGCCGCCTAGAATCGGCCTGGTATCGAAGGCTACTACATCCACGCCGCCGTCACGTGATTGTTGCGTCTGGCGTGTCTCCAGCCCCATTTGCGAAAAGAGATTGCCAACCAAGTTCTCGAATTCAAATGGGTTTAGATCCATCAGATTCGGGCGTGCATCCAATTCAGCAAGCACGTTGCTGCCCTCAACAAAGCGACCATCCACCATATTGAATTCAACTATTGGCTTAACGGGCACACATTCGTCCGGTTGCGGCGAAACCTGTGCGCCAAGATTTCGTAAGCATGCCCGCTTATCTATTCGCCTTAAATCCAGCTCTTCAAATTTCTCTTTAGTCACGCGCACGCTAACTAAATACGGGCGCATGTCGCGCCCCGTAGTTAGATCTACCGTTTGCACAAAGCCGCTGAAGGTCGCAACAGCCAGATGATTGCCCTGATCGGCTTCAAAAACCTCATGCAGCGTCCGCAGCGCAACGGCCGCCACTATATCCTGATAAAGATTCTTAATTTCGGCTTGTTTGCGCGGTTTGATTTCAATGATGTCGCGGCTCTTTACATATTTATGCTCGTTCTCTGTCGGCACGATACTAATGTTCGGCAATTCATAGTCAACCACAAGTTCTTTCGATTCGGGCGTATAGGCTAATCGAAACTCCTGCGGAAAACCATCAGGATACAGGGAGCGTTCGAGTACCATCGTGTTATAGGTAATAACCGCTTCAAGATCGCCTGATTGGTAGGCCGTTTCAAGGGCATCAACTTCCGCGTTGCGCTGCGTTTTCTTGGCCATAAAAGCCTGCTGATCTGCATCATAGGCGGTGCGTAATTTTTCGAGTTGCGAAAGCCGCTGTTGTTCGGCTGCTTTCCATTGGGCGAGGGCCACTTGATACTGCTGTTCAGCGGCTTGAGTCTGCTCCTGCTGGTGCTTCAGAACACGCTGGTCTTTACCATGTTCGCCATGGAACAGCTTCTCAAGAAATCCCACAGGTTTACTTGGCGTGATCCTCGAAACAAAACTTTCCCTTTGAGGCATGGGAGTTTGCTTCGTCATCTGCGTGGGCGGCGTAAACGGCTTAAATTGTTCGTTAATCCTTAAAGAACCGAAGGCAATCGTATCGTCGACCTCAAGCGTTTGTTGCAGCACCGATTGCAATTCATCGTTTCTGGCAGCCAGTGCTTCGTTTGCGTCTTCCGCTTCCTGTTGCCGGTCTTCGAGGTACTGCTGTTTCGCCTCCTTTTCGGCTTGCTTGCGGTCTTTCTCCAACTCGCGCTGAAGTTGCCGGTGATAGCGTTCAGCAGCTCGCGTTGCGCGTTGCTGTTCTCGCACACGGCGGTTGTAATCGGCCACAGCGCTACGTTGCGCCCGCGCCGATTCCCTAGCGATAGAATTCATTAAGCCGACAAAACCAGATCTTCTGCCCATCTCTTTAATTGAGTGATAGCCTGTTCCAATGAAGCCCAATGTCTTTGAAGGACATCGGGGTTTTGTTATGCAGTTGCTAAGTTCAAATGAAGTGTCTTAGCTTTACTGCCCCTGCCCTCTAACGGTTTTAATGGTTGTATTGATGGCGTTTTTAATCTCATCAGAATAGATACTCGACGCAACTCCCCATACAAGACCGACAATCACTAAACACGCGTTCACGAAACGGCTAATATACTTGAAGCGCCGGAACCATTTCACTTCAGCAACGACTTCATTATTACGGCCCTTTAGCTCAATTAGCTTTATAAGCCCTACTAGCAATAGAATAGGTAAAAGTCCAATGGCAACAGCCGTGTAGAAGCTAGGTATATTTAACCTAACCATTATTAACGAAAACAATAGCCACAAAAAGAACGCGGCTAAAGCAGGTGTTATCACCCACATCTGTACAAAGAATCTTCTTTGTTTTGACTTAGCGTCTTCCGCCTCCTTGCTTGCCAGATGCTTCTCTAGAGCATCAACTCGGTTAGCTAATGATTTGTTCTGAGACTCGGCAGTGACAAGTGTCT
Source organism: Pyrinomonadaceae bacterium (assembly GCA_035537255.1). Taxonomy (GTDB): domain Bacteria; phylum Acidobacteriota; class Blastocatellia; order Pyrinomonadales; family Pyrinomonadaceae; genus DASQYE01. Next base: position 19,788 of record DATLMN010000133.1, read on the forward strand.
GGCTCTTAGTATCAAGCTCCTGTTCCAGTCTAGTTCTTTCATCAGCTTCTCTTTCATACTTGGCTCTAAGCTCATCACTTGCTCGAACCCTTTCCTGTAAGAGATTTTCTTTCTGGGCAACAGTGGATTCGAGGGAACGCTGGTTGTCAGAAACCGATTTGAGATCTGCTTTGACGCGACTTAATTCTCCTACTAACGCCTCCTTTATTAGTTTCCTTTTGTCCGCCTCGGAAGTTTTCCCACTTATCTTAGTTCGCAGTGCCTCGTCCGTCAGGATTGTAGATAATGTAGACTTATCCAATGTCTCTATGTTTTCGTAGTTCCCAAGAGTCTTGATGATACTTAACGTGATCTTCTCCGATGAAATGTCAAAGTCCTGTGACAGGAAGGGCAAGCGCATGGTGCTTAACATAGCCTCTTCAAGTTGTGGCGTTCGAGGAACCCAAAACTGAAGCATCTGAATAAGCGTGCTGGGATGTAAGCAGATCGGCACCCGGTCTCCGGTTTTGTTCTTCTTCCGAGCATCAAAACTTAGTAGCCGCCCGTCCAGGGTGGCGACCCAATATCTCGCTGCCAATGGAGAATCTAACTTCACAGGGCGACGATCTTTAGCAAAGTGCCACAATATAATGTCATGTTCCAGCCTGTCATAATCCTTCGCCTTATTCTTGTACTTTTTCTTTTCATACTCCTCTTCCTCATGAATGTCGTCAATTACATGTTGATTGGTGGTGTAGCCATCAAGGGTATCGTTGTATAGATCGAGCCCCTTCGCACGTATGACAGTTATTAGGTTCTTGAGATATGGCTCAAAATATCGAGTCGCGTCTAAGTCGCCGTGCTTTTTGTACTCTTCGACAAACCTCAAGTCGATGGCGTCGAGATTTGATTCGAGTGCTACGGCTGAGAGATTTCCTGGCAGATGTAGACCTTTAAGAACTAAGCTCTTAGCTGTGATGACTTTATTGAATTCATCACAGGTGGTCTTTAGAAGATACAGCTTAATGGTAACTCTTCCCGAAAGCTGCTTTATTAAATTCATTAACGGAACCACAACTTCTTCGACTGCGGTATCAAGCCCCAAGATTGATATCAGCAAGTTCGTATCTATGAATACATTGAATACAGGATTGGAAGCCCCCGTAGCTTTCTCTAAAGCCCTAAGAGTCCCTTCCTTCAAACTACTTGCTTCGACGAAGAAGGATGCATTCAGGGTGCGTAGTACATATGCACGTACTTCTTCATCTTTGGGATCGAGGAACTCTTCAACGGCCTTGCGGATCAACGGATGTAATTCCTTGTCGTAATTACGCGCAAACTGGTCGAGCTTGTTTCCACCCTCTTGGTACAAATTATTCCCTAAGACAAGCCTATAAGTATTTGCTCCTAGCTCCTGAACGAATGGAATGAGAAAATTCCTATCGAATTCATCCCATGCGCCTTTTCCAGCGAGTTCTGGGCAGTGCTTTGCCAGGCAAGCATCGAACTTACTTTTTACTGAATTTTGAAGCGCCTCGCCGCTCTCTAGCTCTAACTTCAGGTTCTTACGGGTATTTTCACTAATCTTAAATTTGCCGCTCAAGCTGATCAAATCACCTGTTTTTTCAAGGGCTCTGATCTGCTTCTCAGTCCTCTGAAGATCGAGATGTATGGAGAAGTCACTGCTGAGTACACTAACCATTTCGGCAGCGGTAAGCTCTTTGTTGATACGGTAAGAAGCGGTCAGAATAATTCTTTGAATAGCCTTTCCCCACCATCCCGATTTATTTAATTCAACGTGATGTACTAATGCGCTAAGCTCAGGCGGTAGTGCCGTCTTTTTCATGCGAGGTTTCTCTTAATCTTGAAGATTGTGAATCTTTAGCGCCTCATGCCCATTATGCTTGATGCGCTTGATAGCAATATTCGCATCGGATTACACGTAATATCTGCGCCATATTATGCGCCCTTCCTACTACATGTTGTGCTCATATTCTATCACCACAATTTAGAAAAACTATAACTACGTAGCGGCCTCGGTAGGGTTTCATAATGCGCCACAGTACCTATAGTCCTTAAGAGCATAAGTGCAGTCTGTTCCTGCCACATCCAAGGATCAATTAGAACTTTAGGAATCTCGCGCGGCCAAGTATGGATGATGAATAATGCCGCAGTCGCCGCACTTTAAACATCCGCCAAATGGCCTGCTCATTTATAACCGGCCCCCTTCATATAAGAATTCTCTTGAGGGAGCCGCTTTTACCGACTAGATGTCCAGGCATGAGAATACTTATCCGCCGGGGATCGGGCGATGACGAGCCGCCGCTGAATAACATCCAGCGCGCCGAACTCCGGCTCACGAAGGAAGAGTTCCTCTGGCCGGACAAGGCCGGGGCATCGGAGGACGCCATCGCGCGATGGCACGAAGAGGGGACTGGCCATCTGGACGACACAGACGGGGACGGCGAGCCCTTCTGCTACCGCGAGCGGAGCGTGCAACTGACGGCGTGGTTCATCGACGCCGAAGACATCGGCGCCCTATTCAGCATCGCCAGATTCTTCGGCCCACTGACACTCGAAGACACCGACTACCTGGAGGCTCCGCTCCAGGCCACTCTACAGAACTGGTGAGGCAGCAGCCTCTGCCGGCCACGACAGGGAAGAGCCTCACAGGCTCTTCCCCGTTTCTCCATGTGCTGATGGGAGAACTGGCGTCCTATTACTTACCTGCACGTTTCTTTCTATCGACGTTCGGTGAGTTGCTGGTTGATGTGGGTACAGGGTTAGGTGGCACCTGTTCATTCGAGACTGAGCCTTCCCGCGCGCCGCCAGCAGCGGTCACGCCGTGAGAGAGCAGCCGCAGATAAACATAAGAGACGGCGACACCAATGCCCGCACCGCAGACAACTGCCGCGAGCAGCCAGAGAATCAGGCGTCGGCGGAAGGCTGCGATTATCTGAATGGGCATTTGCTCTTGCTGCGCGCGGCTCATCTGCAGGGTTTCTTCCTGGAAGTGATCCTTTTCAGCGCGCAGGTCTTCGATCTTCTGAAGATGCTCTTTTTCCTGCTGGCGGTACTTCCTTAACTGTGAAGCCTCCCTAATATATTTATCAGCAGTCTCTTTCAGAAACTTGCCGAAATCGGTGGGAGTGGTGAAGGCCCGATCAGCGACCTGCTGAAGGAAGGGCACATCTATGGCATGGCCAATGGCAGTCACGAACGGAGTTTTCATGCCGACCACAACGCGCGCGATGTCAGGGTCATCAAAGATCTCCAGCCCGGAGCCTCCCCCTCTGTACAAGACCATGAGATCGTAACCACGTGCTTTATCCAACTCTCGCAACTTATCAATGATCGCCTTCTTATCCGCGAGGTTGATGGGGAATTTAGCGAACTCATATCTGTCCTGCCGATTTCCGACGGCCCACATGATGTCTGTTTCGGTCGCAGCGCTCCTACCGAAAACCATCGCGACCAACGGCCGCTTTCTGTCTTCGAACAGGTTTCTAAGCAGGAGATCGACATCCTGCCGGGGTTTGGATAGGTGAGATTGCAGAATGTCGGCCTTCTCCTGAACACGTGAATCGATGATCGGGTCTCTGCGGCCGACGACATCCACCAGGGTAAAGTAGAGGTGAATACCGAGCTCTTTATTGCGGATGAGTCCCTTCTCGATCCTGCCTTCCAGTTCGTAAGGCGTGCGGTCTATCAGCTGCAGCCTGAGTACCTTCGGCACTTTTATTACCAGTGAGCAGTCTTCGCGCTCATCTCTAAGATAGTCGTAGTAGTAGCCGCTGTAGAGGACGCCTTGCCCGCTGCGGTACTGCCCTCGTATGCGGACGGTTTGCTGCTCTACCTCATGTTTGCAGGCGCTAAAGAGAGTGTGAGCCAACTCGTAAGGAGTGTGAGGCTTGTCGTGATTTGTCATAATTCATCCACCTACCTTGTCCCAAAGAACCTAGCCACATCGCTCGTGTCTCATGGCATTTTAGCGGGCAGTTTCATCTCTTCACCAGCCCACACGCTGCGGTAAAGGCTCGCCGTGTGCATAGTCAAGTGAAAAGGGCTGCGAGAGTAATACCGGCTGAAAGCCTTAGAAGTATTCACTATGGATGATAAAATAACGCGGCCGTAGCTACCTGATCCTGTCTCCCCGTCGAAAGGATTCATAGGATGCATCTTGCCCTCCTTATTGCCCCTATTCCATCGGCAGTGATGCCCACGCATGCGCATAGCAGCATCCATCCATGCCTTATAGCTGCAGGAGTCTCTCGACGATGGCGATGACGGACGAACACAGCATCACGATACCCAGGGTGTTCATCTCATACAGCTGGTCTTCTGAAGATCATCAGCAGTGGGTACTCGATCTGGCGAAGAAGTTAATGTCGGATGGTGTGGCTGTAATCATCGACCGATGGGATCTGAAGCCGGGGCAAGACAAGTACCACTTCATGGAGCAGATGGTTAAAGATGAGTCCATCAACAGGGTGCTGATCATCTGCGACAAGACCTATACGGAGAAGGCCGACAAGCGTGAAGACACGGGCGTGAGTACCGAGACTCAGATCATATCCCGTGAAGTCTACAGTGCCGTCGCACAGGAGAAATTCATACCCGTCGTTAAAGAGAAGACAGATGAGGGGAGACCCTACATCCCTGTATTCATACAAAGCCGAATCTATGTTGATCTGTCTGATCCTCAAACTTTCTATGAGAACTATGAGGAATTACTAAGGAACATCTATAACAAGCCCTTGCTAAGCAAGCCGGCACTGGGGAAACCGCCCGCGTACATAACCGATCCCAGCAAGAGTGTCCTAGAGACCACACACAAGTTACGAGCTCTGAAGGACGCTATTCTGCATGATAAAGGATATGCGGTCGGCTATGCCGATGACTATTTGAGCCTTCTAGGGAGCGCCCTCGACTCGTTCACTCTGGAGGTGGGGAGCGCGAGCTGGACTGTTTTAAGAGATAAGGTCTTAACGAGATTGGAGGATACGCGCCCCTACAAGGATGAGTACGTTGAGTTTATAACATTCATCGCCAGGTACGGGTCGGATGAAAGGCTCTATGATGCAATACATGCCTTCTTCTCAAAGAGCCTGCGATTTCTCAATCTACACGAATACCGAAACCCCCGTTTTGATGTACAGAAGTTCCTGATCTATGAACTCTTCCTCTACACCATAGCAGCGCTGATCAAACGCGACCGCTTTCGGGAGGTGAACTCACTACTAACGCAGCTCTACCACGATCCGGGTGATAGATCGGGACTAGGCAATGAGCGAAGCATATACAACTACTGCATCTTCCAGCCGGATATTCAGTCCATCGAAAACACTCAGGGGAGCAGAAATGCCTACTCGCGTATCAGTCCTTCAGCAGAGCTAATAAGGAACCGCATTGATAGGACAGGAGGCATCACCTCTGAGGATTTATTCGAGGCTGACTACATGTTATTCATTAGATTTTTATTGCATCGAGAGACTATGGCGAAGCATGGACAGCTTTTAAGTTGGGCACCGAAAACAATAGGACAGGCCCATAATACTCTCACATTTCCGATCTTCTTGAAGGGGACATCAAAAGCATTCTTCAATAAGTTGAAACTCTTGCTCGACGTGAAAGATAAAGATGAACTCGTCGCGAGGTTCGATCAGCTTTGCGCTGAGAAGGGGATTCCTACTTTCGACTCTATCTGGGGAGACCCCTGTGAACGTCACCGGAATTTCATGAACTTAGACAGATTAGACACCATATAAATTTGTCACCTTTTCGGCCGCCCAAGCCTTTTATTCCCTTCGCTCTTAGTGCCGGCCGGAAGCTCCTTCGGCAAATCAACTCCATCATCCACCAGCGCATCAATGTAAACATTCGCCGCCCGCGCATATTCCAGTAGTATCAGCAAGGGCGGCTCTCGCTTCCCTAGCTCATAGGCCGAGATCTGTTTGAAGACGATCAGGTCTTCCACTCCCAGATACCTCCACATCTCAGCCTGAGAAAGTCTGAGCGCAAGGCGAATCTGGCGCAGCTTTTCCGCCAAACGCTCAGGTTTAGCGCGCGGCTTTGTCCCCATCAGGCATAGTCTCCTGATAGGACAGGCCGCAGCAGAAGCTTGCTGCTACCACCAAATGGTGGTAGCTTATCGCCGTGCAACAGAATCGCCGTGAGTAGGAACCTTCCATGCTCAACGGCGATGCTCATCACGCTGCAAGTGGGATTGAGCTACGCATTAGCCGTTGCCGATTTTTCAAAGATAAAACGTGCGCATCATATCAGATAGCGCATCCTCTTTTCATCCAATGTCTTCACGCCGCGTACGTCGCGGAAAGGAAGCCCCGTGCTCAGAAATACTATTCGCAGCAAACTCGCGCTTCTCCTTGCGTTCGTTGCAATCGCCGTGTGCGCTCCGCTTTCGTGCGCTTCATCAACCCGGCTTGATCGCAGCAAGGCCGCCGATCTCATCCGCCGCTCTTCACAGTTCACTCAGCCCTACGCAATCATCATCCGCCACCAGAAGGATTCGCGGCAGCTTGATCCGATCAGCCCCTCTGAAACGAAAGAGCAAGGGCAGGCACGGGCAGTCGAGGAATACTTCAACGCATCACCTTACAGAGGTGTGCTGCGAGAGCTGGGGCTAATGACGGCGAGCGCGACCTACGTGAAAACAACGATGTACGGAGAGCGAGAAGGGCCGAGCCTTTATAACCTGGATGTACGTCTTACCGAGAAAGGTGAACAGTTATGGCATGATCTAAACATGCCTGTTGATCCTGCCACGCTCCCTTTAGCACTACGGGAATTAGTTCAAATTACAGGCATCACCGGAGGTGATGAAAAGTCTCGGCGGGCTACCATCGAGTTCAGTTGGAAATGGCTACCCACGCTGGCCGGACGTGCCATGACACGCGGTACGCCTGAGTTCGAGCGCCTGCCGGAAAGGCTCAAAAAGCAGTTCAATGAAGAGGGCGTTTCTGTCTTTAACATCGGAGCGCACCCGCCGCTGGAGCTAGGTGGCACTCAACGATCAGTAGCAACTTTTGTCTTGTACGACGATGGCTGGCGTTTAGAGCCGCTGCCTTTCGAAAGTAGGCCGCTGAACCCGTTAAATTAGCACGCCTGGAAACTGAAGATGTGACGCGCTGGCACGTCTGGAGGGGCAGGCTGTGCCGCCAGCCGCTACGCTTGTGAGGGGTGGAAGCGTGGCGGACAGAGACCGCCGCAGCCAAAGGCCGCAGGCCGCGCGGCGGTCTCATCTTTTTCGCTTTTCACGTATCAAGCTCTAGTGACAGATTAGTCGATATCCCCCTGAAATGTTCTGGTAGGGAACGCATCGCCTTTATTATCTCATCACGAATCTCTTCACTGGTAGTGATTCTAAGCGGGCGCATCCTTATGAGCGGCAGATTACCGACGCGAAAGATGCGATTCTTACGATCATCGCGTGTGATCTGTTCTTCCTTATCGTGGAATACACTGTCTATTTCGAAGGCGTAACGCGGTAAGAAGTTGATCATCGAAACAATACAAATATCAACCTGTGCCTTCAAATAGTAGTTGAAGTCGTCCGGACTTAGTAAGTCCTTCATAACGCTGTAGCTGAAAATCGACTGGAGTGCCATGTTGGGGATTACTTTATGCTGAGGAAATAGATGGACAAATTCACAGTAGAACCTATATTCATTTTTTGAATTAAAAATAGGTTTGATGGCATTACTGTTATTCGCTATCACAAACCTGGTCTTGATGCCGTACTGCTCACTGTTATCTGGGAGATTTGTTCGAGCAGGGCGGCCGCCAGTGCCTGTATCAGATCTGTAAGTAGAATTAGTAGCCTTCAATAATGTTTCTGTCGGGAGCAGTAGACTCAAGTCGCTGAGCTTACATTGCCTTTCACCTATTTCAGTGATCCATCCTTGATCGACCAGTCTTCGACAATGTCCACGTAGAGATTTCTCCTCAATCCCCGTTTTGCTTGCCAAACTCGCGTAGTTTTTGAATCCGTCAGAGCGTAATGTGTAAAGAATCTTCTTCTTGTAAAAGTCCAGCGTCTCCCATTTAGCTTTAGCCTCTTCCGATGTTTTAATCTTCTCTTTGAGATGCGAATTGATTCTGGTAATCAGTTCATCATTCGGCGCGAGTGCCACCGCCTTGTCCGAAAGCTCTACAGCTTCCTGTAGGTCTCCGACATCATCCTGAATTAAAGCCAAGTTGTGAAGTACCGAGTAGTTATCCGGCTGCAACTGAAGCAGATGCCTATATGATTTTTGTGCGGGGATAAGAGATCGCTCTTTATACGAATAATATGCATGTTTCCACAGTAGCTCCGTATTATCCGGAAAATCTTTTAGTAACCTATCGCTCGACTCAATTATTTGCTTATGCATATCATAAGCACTAAACAAAGGGCACAAATCATCAATGAATATTGGCCTCAAAACGTTTTCTTTGACATCTAAGGCTGCAGACTTTAGTTGCTTTAGAAAGTTTTTATGGATAGCTGTAGCCGCTTTCTTATCAACAACTTTTTCTAAATCTATTTCATTCCCCTCTTCATCGTATGCATCACTTCCGAAAGAAGTGTAGAAATGTTGCTCCAGCCGTAAGGCGTGCGAGCAAAAGTGAACATGAGCGTTGAACGCAGATGGCAGATCACCCAACTGCTTATAAGCCTCTTCTGCTCTGCTCAAAACGGCAGGGCTATCCAATAAATGAGATACTCGCGTAAACGATCCTGCAATCCTTTTTATTAGATCCGCTTGTTGCTCATCTTGATTAGAACAAGCAATGTAAAAGAGGTATAAGAGGCGGGCGAACCGAAGATCGTTAAAATTATCAAGGCGATCAATTATTGAGGCCGCAAGTTCTGGAATTATCTCGAACCGCTCTCCCTCTAAAGGAAAGTAACTAAAACGATCATAGGGGGCCGGCGTAAAATCAACAGAAGGCCAACTGACATAATCGTAAAAGGTATCTGACTCTCTAATATTCTCCCACCACAACTGCGCAGCTCTTACGGCATACTCAACAGCCTCATCTTTTCTCCCTTGCAACGCTGCTGATAAGGCAATATTGATTAAGCCACTGAATTGAGCATTCTTGTCCTCTGTATTTTCGGCGAGCGACTGGTATAAAGAAAGTGCAGCATCTGTTTGATCTGTATTAGCCAGCAAGATTGCCTTAAACAGATCCTTCCCTGCGCCACTGACCAATTCTAAACTTTCTGCTCTATCTAAGAATGTAAGCGCGGTGTTGTATTCACCTATACGAGTAGAAATATCTGCCCCTTGCAAAAGGATCGTCCCTGAAGGCCGCTTTGCAGTTAATGCCCACTTCAGTACCTCCATAGCAGCCTTTGCATCGCCCGATTGATTAAGTCTCCATGCCAGTTGATGTCTTATCTCTTCATCATCTGGATACAAGCTCAAGGCTTGCTTCAAAAGTGAGATGTTGCGACCGTCCTCATACACCTCATGGTTGTTCTCTTGCCACCATATTTGCTCAAGCCAGCAGAAGCAGATGGGCCTACAATTTTCTTGTGTGACTGCGGTTTCCAGAACGGTTTTTAGCCGTTCTAAAGTCTCTTTTCTTTCAGCTAAAACTTCATCATCAACGCCATAAGTAGAAAACAGTTGATAAATCCCTCGATCTTTTAGAAGCGCCAAACACAAAACGTACCGTGTGGATGGACTATCATCTACTTCTAACAGATCCTCTGAAATCTTTATTGCTTTGTCCCACTCGCACTTTCCCATATAACCCCAAACCTCAATACGCCGAGCTTGAGGGGTAGGGCTTTTCACCTTTTGAATTGTTTCCAGTGCGCTATCCGGATAGTTTTCTCGATCTCCGAATAACAAGGCTTCGGCGAGATCAATTAACTGTGAATCTGTCAGGTGTGTGGTTTTTTCTTGTTCGCGTAAAAGCTCGATGATGGTTTCAAAATCATGATTCTCGAAACATTTATCCACACGCTTTTGCAAACCCTCATCAGGCACAGCAGAGCTTCCATCGGGAATAGTTACTGCCGGATGGTTTCCGCTCTTCTTATTTTTACCTCGATGACGAAAGCGCGATCGTTTGCCCATAACTGAATCTTCTCAGGACGTTACTTTAGAAGCAAGCACTATCATGATCTCAGTTCAGTGAAGTCGGAGCAGTCTACTTGCCTTTCTCCCTTAATTGGCAGTGGAATCAAGGATAGAACTATGACGCTGGAACTTCTTCAACGCAGCTTGTGATGCTCTGATAACCAAAACGGAAGTAGTGCGTCGAAACTTAGGATGGAATTGAGTCTTGGATCCTTTGATGGCCTTAACTCATTTCGTTACATCCGAATGTATGGAGTGATATAATAACGTTTCGGCTTATGTTTATTAAATTACCCTGATAAATTAGCCACGATGGCATTATGGGATATATCATATATATCAAAAATGAGGCAACGCGAAGCACGATGATGAGCATACGCTATTTTTCGTGAGAATTTACTGCATCAGCTATTTTCAAGAATATAAAGGGTTTAACCTTCATTTTCGCCTGATGTTAAAACTTTACACTTGACACTCTGCTGTACATCTTTATAATGCGGGATACTGTTTTGTAGCAGCCAAATGGAAGAGGTTGAAATACTCATCTCTGAACGGGAACGGAAAGCGCAGGAGTTGCGCGCTGCTCTCGCATCGGTTGAAGCCGACTTACAGGCTCTTTACAGAACACGGGCGATGATCAAAGGAGAGACCGACTCGGACGCCGCTGCGCGAATGTCCTCGAAAGCGTCCCTTCCTGATCTAATTGAACAGTTGCTCCGGCAATCAGGCGAACTACATGCGAATGAGATCGTTCAACGTCTCAAGCCTGTAGTAGAAACGACCAAGCAGGCCGTTACAGCCTCAATCGTTCGGTACATCGCCAAGCATAAGCGTTTCAAGCGTGTCGGGCCTAACCGATTCGCGCTTCGTGATACAGAAGGTGAAGTAACAGATATGAAGTGAGAATCGGCAGATAGTAAGAGAGTCGACTGTTCTAGCAGTCGACTCTCCATTTCCAACGGCGGCGTTTCGAGTTTTGACAGGCCCTGAACGCGCGCCACGGAGCATTTGTATGCTTTTTCAGTATAGTCGTCCCACACGGCATGTCAAGTCATTTCTGCAATTAACCGGCACGCTAGTCCTCTACAGCACCTGCCGTCATAAGCCATCTCCCGTAAACACAAACACTTCGAGCGGATTCTTGCTTCATGCGCGGGCACACGTCCGCCGCGCCGCTCTTTACCTTCTATGATCGGAGCACTGTTATGAGTGAAGAACTACTAGAACTTGCCGATAGCACTATTCCACGGATCGAGACGCTCTCCGAGGCGCAGATCAAGATCATCGCGCGCAACCAGTGGCTCGTGAGTTTGATTGATGGCGGTCTTACGCCGCGCAAAGCCCTGAAGCGGTTGCAGGCCGAGTTTCCAGGCCCGCCTCGAAGCACGCGATGGGCGCAGAAGCTATATAAGCGTTACAAGTCCCATGGAGCGGTGGCGTTGCTCGACAACCGTTGCCGTAACAAACAGCAGATCCTCGTCCTCACTGATCAGGTTCAGAAGCTCACACTTGCGTGGTGGTTCGCCCGGCGAGCCGCTGGCGCTCACGCCATCTTCCAGATGGTGGTCAAAGATTGCAAGGAGCAGGGCATCAAGCCACCAAGCTACGAGTCCATCAAGAAGTTTCTGGCGGCACGTCCCCAACACGAGAAGCTCGTGCGTGCCGGCAAGATTGATATCTGGGACAAGCAACACCGCCCCGTAGTACGGCAGATGCTTACCAACTACTCTAACGAGCGATGGCAGATCGACCACTGTAGCTTGCCGATCTGGATACGCGAGATGGCGGTCGTTAGGGCGCGCAACAGGCTGACGGGAGAGGCTAGGTATATATGGATACCGCGCGCGGTCTGGCTCACGCTACTTCTGGACGCCCACTCGCGGGCTGTGGCCGGCTTCTATTTATCGAAGAAAGCACCCGACGCGTGGTCAACGAGCGTGGCATTGCGGCACTCCATTTTGCGGAAGCAGAACCCGCGGTGGCGCGTGAAGGGCATTCCTTCAATTATACAGCCCGACTGCGGAAAAGATTTTCTGAGCCACGCAGTCGCCGCGTCCTTGGCATACTTGGGCATCATCCTTGATCACGACCCTCCTCGCTACCCGCAGATGAAGGGCAGAATCGAGCGGTTTTTCAGGACACTGAACACCGGGTGCCTTCGCGCGCTGCCCGGGCACCACGCGGCCATCGGAGTGACGAGCGGCGCGGCCAAGAAGTACCTCGCCGCTCTCCTCACGCGCTCGCAACTCGTGCGCGAGATCGAGCGATTCATCGTCGAGGACTACCACCAGCGAGTCCACAGCGAGACGGGGCGTAAGCCTATCGAGTTGTGGGGGGAGACTGTGCGCCTGAGGATGCCGACATCGCAGGACGCGCTCGACAACATGCTGCTCAAGAGCGACGTGCGCAGGAAGATTCGCAACACGGGCATCGACTTCCATCTTGCAGGCAAGGGCAATCTGGAGGAATCGGGCGGCCGCTACTGGTCGCCGGGGCTCGTCTACCATGCGGGCGGGGATGTTGTCCTCCGCTACAACCCCGAAGACCTGGCATCGGTTCTGGTTTATAGCGCGGACACCGGCGAGTACATCGACGAGGCGTGGATCATGGGCGAGCCGGACTCGCGCTTCAACATCGTCGACATCAAGCGAACGCGCAGCCAATTCCGACGCGGGCTCATCGAGCGCCAGCGCGAGTACGCGGAGGAGATCTACGCGCTCGACCGGCGCGCGGCCAGACAGGCCGAGTGGGACGAGGCGCGCAAGCTGGCCGAGGCGCACGCTGAAGCTGAAGCGGAAGACTCGGCTGAGGAGCCGCCCTCGGCCGAGCAGGACGACGTCGAGCGGCTTCTGGCCGAGTTCGAGCGCCGGGATCGCGGGCTGTAAGGAGGTTTTCAGAACATGGGAGGACTTCAATTTCCGAAGACGGCTAAACAAACGATCATCGAGACGTCGATGATGCGGCGGGCGGCGAACCGCACACTGGCAATCATCCCGGGTGGCGGCATGGCTGCCTGGTTCGGGCGCTCGCGCCTGGGCAAGTCGGTCACGGCCACGTGGCTGACGGCCGAGGTCAACCGGCGCTATGACCCGAACGAGCCGGATACGTTCCGTGCAGTCCATTTCGAGGCCGGAGGCGTGCCCGGCACGGTCGGCAACATGAAGGCCGGCATCAGGTCGCTCTACCACGCCTGCATCGCCCGGTTAGATCAGAGTACATATCTGCAACTCCCGGCCGAAGACCTCGCGCGCCAACTGGTGTTCGGACTCAAGCGGAAGAACATCCGGCTGATCTTTATCGACGAGGCGGGCTGCCTGACTTTGAACGCCATCAGGGGCATGGTGCTCGTCCGCGACGTGGCCGAGCTCGAAGGCTATCCCGTCTCGCTCGTGTTCGTCGGCATGGATGACCTTCCCTCCAAGCTCTGCGAACTCCCGCAGGTCGAACTGAGGCTGCACGAATGGGTCTACTTCGAGCCCTACAGCCTGGACGAGACCTGGGTGCTGCTGGCTGAGTTGCATCCGTTTTTCGCCGGGCTGGACGGCCGCAAGCAACAGCACCGCGAGATGGTGGAATTCGTCCATGAGATTTTCGGCGGGGTGGTGGGCGAGATCGTGCCATTCATCCGCAAGCTCGACCACCGGCTGCGCGAACACACCACGGGCGAGCCCGACCTGCTCCTGTTGCGCGCCGTTCACCTCTCGACGCAACGCGACAAGCAGCGCGCTATTCAGGACGCCAAGCTCCGGTATAAGGGCAAGCTGCCCGACGGCGCTCCTCCCGCCAAGCCAACACCGAAGCCGGAAAGGGCGAAGGCGCAAAAACCGCTCGCCAAGCCCCCACAGAAAGCTGTCACAGTGGCGCATCTTGCCGAAGACGGAGGTGAAGCCGCATGAAGGCGAGCGAACAGCCGAAGAAAACGCACGCGGCCGTACTGCGCGCACTTGAGGTCGCCAACCTGGCGCTCGGCCGTGCGGTCACTATCGAAGAGATCATCGAAGCCCTCGCGCCGGAGGAGCGCGTCTTGCTGGAGCGCACCTACGACTTCCCGCTCGGAGCGGTCATCGGCAGCATACTGAAGCTGCTGAGCGTACCCTCCGAAAATCGCGGGCTGGTCTACTCGCCGGGGCTTACCAACAGCCGCAGGCGCTGCTTTGCTTCAACACGCGTCCTCAAGCCGGAAGAGGCGGCCCTGCCGGAAGCCGTTACGCGGCGCGAGTTGGTCGTGGCGCTCGTCCGCCACGCCGCGCTGGAACTGGGGCGCGCCGTCCGCATCGTCGACGCCATAAAGTTCGCCGAAGATCGTCCAGAATACGCGCGCCTAAGCGCCTCACAGATCCAGAACGCGATAATCGCCGCCCACGTGAAGGGCGAACTGATCTCGATGCCGCTGCGTGGCCTGCACCGCAACCTCTACCTGCCGGCCGACCTGAACCCTGAGGACTATGCGCCGCCGAAGCCGCTGCACTGGATCGAATGGGTGAAGGCTGCGTTCGAAGACCTATGGGACGAGCATGTGCGCGATGCCAAAGAGCTGGGGCGGTTGCCCCGGCCGGCGACAACTCGGCAGGTGCGGGCGCGGCTCGTAGAGATGGGTTGCGACGATCCGAAGCTGCAGGATAAGGCAACCGTCGTCAATGCCCTGTGGGAGCTATCGAAGCACTCGAACGCCGCGCTCCGCAGGATCAGCCGCCGAAGCCGGAAGTCACTGTTCTGGTGTCCCGTCGACGTGCCTGATGATGGGCTCGATCTAGGCAACGCCTACGCCAGCGACCTGGAAAGAGTCGGGGCGGCTGTAGCCCGCGCCACCGCCCGACTTGAGCGGCCAGTCACGCTGCGGGAGATTGAGCAGGAAGTTGAAAACGACTCAGCACTCAGGCCCATGAACTACCCGTCCGTCTCGAAGGCCGTCACCGCAGCCGTCGACTACCTTGATTCGGACGGGAACGCGAAAACAAGAAGCGGCTACATACAGGGACATGTACAGAGCATCGGGCTGCTGAAGGCTAAAGCCCTCTACTATCCTACCATCGGGAATGCCGAGCAGGCGCGGGCATACGTCGAGTTCCGGCAACTGGAAGAAGCGTGGGAAGAGCTGCGGGCGGACGAGCAACTATACGAGGCGCAAGGCTGCCGGCTGCCCACAGTGGCCGTTGGGCGAGTCAGGCTACTCGCGCTCCAAGCTCGGCGATTCGCCGGCCGTCTTCGCGGGATGATCGGCGCCGGCGAACTCAAAGGAAAGTGGGCCGACGAGGCCGAGATACTGATCGAGCGCGCCGAGGCCATCGACGAGCGGGCGCGCGACTGGCCGCTGCCGTTCGCTGTAGGCGAGCATCAGTTGCCAGAGCAGCCGAGCGATCTAGTACCCACGCTGACGAAGGAAGAGCTACGCGCCCTGCTGCATCCCATCTACCCGCACCTCCAGCAAAAGGTCGAGCGGGCATATCAGGTCACGACGCTCCTCTCTAACCGAATCCGCCGCGTCTCCACGCTCTTTAGCCTTCATAAGCAATACGACCGAACCGACGCCCTTTTCTTCGCTGCGCGGCGGTTCGGCGGCAAAGAATGCGTGTTTCTGGCGGGCTTGGCCAGCGCCGAGCTCGGCCTGCTGCGCGACCCGACCTTCATCTTCCCGGCGGTCGAGGCGGCCGATCCAGATGCGAGGCTCGCAGCCGTCGCCTGCCTGGCGTTCCTGCAAACCGAGAAGGGTAGCGACCTGCTCAAAACGAGGGTGATGAAAGATAACGAGAAGGGCATCAGGCAATCCGCGCTTTGGGCTTATGCCTTCGCGCAGGGCGAGTGGGCGCACGATCTGGCGACCGTGATGATGCGTCACGACGGAGCGGAAGAGGTGAGAGAATTCGCGGCGCAGATCGCTAAAGCCGACGGCGCGGCGATCTGGCTTTTATAAAGGAGGGAATGATGCAGGTACGTCAAAGACTATGCGCGCTCGGCAACCGCGACCAGGCCCGCGAGATGTTCAAGTACATCCGAGGCAAAAAGGGCACCGAGAACGAGTTGTTCGACTTGAACAAGGTCGCACCGATGCCCCGCACGATCCGCCAGCTTCTCAAGCTGAGCGCGCCGGAGGCCATCGCCGCCGCCCGCGCGACGCCAGAGGCACTCCAGCGATATACAGAACGACAGCAGACCGCCATGTCGCGGGCGTGGATCGACACAGGCTTAGACGACGCGGCCGAGTGGATGGAGACCTACTGGGGCTCGGCGCGGAACGTCTGGGGCGTTGACTTCATCGAGACGGTGCGGGCTGGCGAGCCCGACGCTCGGCTCTTTTTCTACTCATGCAAGCCCATCTTCCCCATCGTGCGCGAGCTGAGCAACCGCTTCGGCGAGGTGCTCTTAGAACTCACCTTCGCTGACCAGGGCGAGGAGTTCGTCGGAGTCGCCCACTACGCGAGCGGACGGGGCTTATGCAAAGAGGCCGACTGGTACTCGGAGCGGGGCGATAAGCTACGGGCGCGCTTATGGGAGCATCCCGAAGATGATGTGGTCGAGGAAGGGATGCTGGTGAACTAGAATCAGCGAAACAAACGATCAGCAGTCGATG
Organism: Pyrinomonadaceae bacterium; assembly: GCA_035537255.1. GTDB lineage: Bacteria > Acidobacteriota > Blastocatellia > Pyrinomonadales > Pyrinomonadaceae > DASQYE01. Next base: position 36,432 of record DATLMN010000133.1, read on the forward strand.
CCGGCGCACGCCCTAGCGAGTGTGTGACCGGCACGATGACTTTAGAGAGGTGCAACATTATGAAGAAGATATTTCTCGACATCGAAACCCTACCGCCGCCGAACTGCGGACACGAAACCTGCAACGGTCATGATCCCTGTCAGGATGAGGAGTACCGAAGCTTGTCGCTAAAGGCCGAACAGGGCAGGGTGTTGTGCATCGGCTTAGTTGTCGAGCACAACGACACTATCATTCACCAAGGCGTGTTAGGGCGCGATCGCTGCACACTCAGATTTCATCTTGATGAAGCTCGAACACTCAGCGCCTTCTGGAAGCAATTCATAAACTTCGATCCGCGCCGTGATTTTGTGATCGGGCACAATATCTATGATTTCGATCTGCTTTTTCTCTATAAGCGCAGCATCATCCATCAGGTCAAGCCGCCGATCATGTTGTCTTTCGCACGCTACAGAAGCCAGCCCATCTTCGATGTCATGAGGGAATGGGAACGGTGGGCATTCAACCGCATCTCCTTGCACGATCTTGCGGTAGCACTGAGCTTGAGAAGCTCAAAGCAGAATGGGCTGGACGGTAGTCGTGTGTACGACTACTTCATGCACAACCGGCACGTAGAAATCGCGGATTATTGCCTGCGGGATGTGATGTTGACCCGTGAAATCTATTACCGAATGCAGTTTCAAGAATGCGTGGCGAAGGCCAGCTGAAGAAAGTAGAGCACATGGAAAGACGCTATATAGTTAAGCCGTGCAATAGGCTCACTTTTGGTTACTACGACGAAGGCGCGGGCTGTTTCGACGCGCAGGTGGACTTCCTAGCACTCGGCACAACAGACGCTGTAATGGTGGTCGATGTGGCGGGCTCTAAGCTCTTAGCGACTAATCCTGATATCTGTTGCGAGTTGCCGTTTATGTACTGGTGCGAGAACGACATCATCCCGTTGCTGGAAGTTAACGGTTTTACCGCTCTGTAGAAAGGACACATGGTATGTATGAAACAGAAAAACTGCGCCTCACACATGATGCGTTGCTCGAACGAATCAAAAAGCATCTACCGGAACTCGAAGATTTACAGAAACGGATGAATGATATGCAAGAGGCCGGAGTGTACCAATTCTATCATTCCGATCCGCGCACTTATGGCCTTCAATACTTCACGGAACAGGCCGTAAGCCTGTTCCGCACTATTGCCTCACATGATGGCAACTTGTCTTTGCTGTTCGAGTTGGTCATCCGGGAAGGTACGAACCGCACGACGGATCTAGTGCAGCGCAAAATATGGATCCAGGATGCTGCCCCGATCGTCGCTGCGTTCTTTCACGCCCACTACTTCGTCAAGCAACACGTCCGGTATGCGCGAGAATTAACAGCCTCACCGGACACCTTGCAGCCCGGCTGGGCTGCGATCCTGTGTTTATACGGGCTCAGGTAGCGAAAAGAGCACCGATGGCACGATCAATGGCCCCGGCTGCTGTAGCTGCCGGGGCTGTTGGTCATCCGGGAATCCGAAGATATTGACTGTCTTGGTTATAATGATGTTCCCTAGATATGCGTTTTGGTTGGTTTTAGGATGGAATTATGAGTCTAAAGCGAAAATGTTTTCTATGCGGGCTTGACCGACCGCTCACGGTTACAGATGAGGATGTTGTACCTAACTGGATACAGAGACGCTTTGAAATAAACAGCGAGCGGTTCGTTATAGCCAATTTGACAACCATTAAAAATCAACAAATAAAGATACCAGCATGCTCTGAATGCAATAACATTTATCTCGGCAGAATTGAAAGCAGAATAGCGTCCTCTTCTGCATTGGGACTCGACAGCTTTAAGACGGTCAGACAAAACACTTTGTTTGTATGGCTCGCAAAGATTTTCTATGGTTTAGTGTATAAGCAGGCAATGCTGACCGATCATACCAGACCCCATTCACGCACAACTGTATTCACCGGAGCGCACGTAAACAACTTACAGCATATTCACAATTTCCTTCAGGTTGCACGCGAGCGAGCTATATTCAAAAACTTCTTTCCAGCATCAATTTTCTTATTCAAGACGCTTTATGCTGATGACCCTAAATTCCAGTTTCATATGGTTTATTGCTTGGAAACCAGACTGATCACGATCATCATGAAGGATATAGGAATAGTCGCCACTCTTGATGACTGCGGGATCATGAAACAGCTTAGTGACTCACGACACAAAAAACTATCTGAGGCTACCTTACACCCTTATCAGGTCATGGAGTTTGCAGGCCGAACGTCATACGCAATTAAGCACTACAAGCCTGAGATACTTTTTACGTCTAAGCTGATCGGGTTCAGAAAATACATCTCAGCATACCAGCTTGTAGGAACCAGTCGGGCTGCCAAGCGGAAGACTTGGAGCCCATTAGATTGCGCTTATGTTGTCAGTAGATTTACAAGGACACCGCTCCAAGACTGGTACAGGGACGACGGGAGTACATTCACAACCTTGCTTGATGAAAAAGGAGATGCCATCCAGTTCCGTTCCTATGATGATATGAAATACGAAAGACTGGACATGCGCGTTCATAGAGTAGATGTGGAAAAGTCTTTGGACTCTTACACCGCAGCGAAACTTATAGAATCATCTGGCTCGGATTAGATCGAGGTGTATTCATGACTGTATGGCTTATAACATGGGAGGCATTCGCAAGCACCCTCGTCGAAAATGGCAAGATCGCCGGCATATATAACTACCGTTTGGGAGACAGGCGCATCAAGGAAGTTGTCCAACAGCTTTATGTAGATGAGATTTATAGCCTAGAAGGCCGGCTGGCTTTTGCGAATGGAAAGCTCAAGTTACAGCCATATGAGATCGTCCGCTACTACTTCTATAAAGGTAGAGTACCTTATTCCGAAATCATCTACTGCGGATTGGATCCGGTATTGAAGGCGAGGAAAGTCGACAATGTAAAAGTGATAGGGGAAGCCTTCTCAGCCTCACTTGAATGGACTGAACGGCCTGAGCCGATAGAAAAGCTGTCAGCCATTTATGATCTAATTACTAAGGATACTGAAACAAGAGATTCAAAGCACCAATAAATGTCAGGCCGATGTAGGATCTTCCATCCATTTATTAACAAGAGTCATAAAATCGGATGACTTTTACACTTCCCCTTGTGAGGAATACTACTGAAAAGAAATTATCGGAGGCAAAACACTCTCCTCCGGTAATGCATCGTAGGGCAGCACTGGCATCCGAAGATCGACACAGGCGATGCTATGATTTGTAAGAAAGCTGCAATCTACTCTTCTGGGCTGGACACGGTCACAGATGATAGACAACGCGAACCAACGAAGTCTTTCGGCTTCGGAATCCCCTAGACCATCTTTGACACTTTTGTACAGAGATCGAAGACTTCGGCCGCTGGCTACTACATCGCTTACTAAAACCACCGTGTCGCAACCTTTAATGTAATTAAGAACCTCTTCACTTACTGTTTCAGCCGAGACGCTGTGTTTCCCTTCAGCTCTCATGGCCACGCAGAAGTTCCGCGCCCCTGTAAGGACAGAGAGCTGGCTGGCAAGCACTGCACCCCAACAATCGAAGCCAATGAGGACGGTTTTCTCCATCTTGTTGTCCTCTTCGCTTCCAACAAGTTTCCGCAGTGATTTCGCCATATGGCTAATTACTTGGGACAGAATCTCTTTTTTTAGAAGAGGCCCAATAGATACCCACGAAAGAGAAACCTCGGACTGTGATGTGGTGAATCTTCCAAAGTGATATAAGCGGAGATCAGTGATCGTTTTAATGATTTCCTGCTGGAGATTGCCGTCGATCAATTCAACTGGCATCTCAGAAAAGGATTCAGTAGTAGCCAGTGTTTCAGCATGAGCGGTATCGGAAGATAAGACCGCAGCAGCAAGACCCGAAACAGTTTGTGCGGAGGGGCGAGCTTGATCATTAGCCGAGCCTGTTATTATTTCCGGCAACTTAACAATAGCTATCTCTTGTTCTTCTCTAATTGTCTGGGCGAGGGTAAACGCCTCTCCTTTGCTTTCCCAATCTCCGATCTGTGCCTGTGAATAATGTCCTACAGGCTTATACTCTATAAGCAGAGATTTAGGTGTATCTCCATCTTTAGGAATTTGTATCAATCTCGCCTGGCGGGGAATCTGCGAATCGTATCTATCGGTTCTCGTTCCGAGCCGGCCTGTGGAAATAAAGCAATGTCCATCATGGACAATGTTTACTGATTTATGAATATCGCCACACAGCCATACGATGTGAGGTCTGGCACGCCACCTGTGGAGTCTTTCCCTAAGCAGCGCCCCACGTTGCCAAACATGGCGTTTAGCCCAGTCCGGTTCATCCTCATCAAAGGGCGCATTTCTAACCATAAGATCATGAACAGGGAAATGGGAACCAATAATTAGCACTTCCTCTTTCGGCAAAGGCTTGATCCATTCCATCAAGTCGTCGGCTTCTTCCTCGGTCAGATCACCGGGTGTGTCCTGCGCTGGCTTTACAGTTGTTGAATCGACAACTAAAGTTGCATCAATCATCAAACATGATAATCCGTCCGCCAGCTTACAAAGTGCTGCTCTCTTGTTTTCTTGGATAGCATTCTTATTAGCAAAGTTTCTTGCGAATGCTTTATAAGCCTGACGAGCTGCATCAAAGTTCCCGACTTCTTCCTCGGCGCGAACAATATCGTGATTGCCATTACAGACGACGATATTGTCGGTACTAATATTTAACTGGCTGGCTAAATAGTCGACCACAGTAGAGGCATGGTCGAAGTTATCAACCAAGCCACGATCGACGAAATCACCTGTGATAACTAGCAGGTCGAGAGGGTCACTCGATTTCCGCAGAACCTGCTCGGCAAGCGGTTGTAGATACTCTTTATAATACTTGGTGCGTAAATGCTCACCCGACGCGTTCGGGGCATTTATGTGAAAATCAGTGATATGAAGGACTTGCCATGCGTCCATTGCCTTAACCTTCACTTTATGAATTGGAACTTAGCCGTTGGACAACATTCTTCTAGCTTCACTAGGTAAGAGATGCCCATGTCTAGTTGATATTCGTCAGGGTCAAGCCGACAGCCAATCACAACCGCATGTCTAAGCGTGGCTCCTTTGCTGCGAGCATACGCTTGAGCGACTCTCAATTCTGTTCCGCCGACTACAAAATCACCAACATAAATATAGTCTTCGCTGCCTGCGCTTAAACGTAAAGAGTGCTCCTCCAGTATTTTATATTTTGGCCCCATGTGATCAACGATCTCAATATCTTGACGCCCTGTGAGAAGCCCAACTGCAGCGGTTAGCGGACTCCCGCGAAGGCTGACCGCAAGTAGTCTGAAATTCTTAGGCTTATCTGTAGTGCCTGAGCCTTGAGCTTCACCTGCATTCCCCAAGCCCGCATCCAGATATTTTTCCAAACGGTCAGCCATCAGCATACTGACCCATACGAATCTTTCAGGATCGGAAATCAGGGGCCTAGCATCAAATATGCCTGAAGCCAGAAGCGGCGTAGAAGCCATTCGATGCATTTCACCATCTGGATAAGGACGAAAACAATCCCTTACGAAGTTTTTGACGTTCTTCTGCTCTAATTCCGGGAACTGTTCGATGATGCGCGCGGCTGTTGCGCGCTCAATCTGAGCATCTCCCGGAACCATCACAGTAATCCCGCCGACATTGTAAAGATCGTAGCGGCCAAGAGCACTATCTAGTTGCGGTTTGAGTTCGCCTGCATTAACCAGCACGAGTGTTCGATGAGGTGGTTGTAATGCGCCTCTAATGGAATCGAGTGCATGATCGTCAATTACATTGATCCCACGGCAATTGATTACCAGCGGCTTATTTGGCTCGACCTCATTGAAAAGCTGGGAAAGGGCCTTACCGGCATCGGCTTGCAGAACCGTAGGCAGAACAGTCTCATTCGCAACCCATGCCAGCGCCTTGAGTCTTGTATAGACAAAGTCTTCATGATGTAGAACGGGGAGGCGCCTCATCAAAGATCTGTTTGTTAAAACCTACCCCCTGTTGATAAAGGTATCTCAAAAGTTATTCTTGTACCGCGTAATCCATAATCCCAAGCTTTGCAATATCCACTTTCACGGTCGTCTAAAGTTGGTTTGCCGCGAACCGGACTGCCGATAGCATTCATAAGCCCTTTGAGATCAAGTGCAGACTCTTCAATTCTCCCGGCACCTGCCTTTGCACGCTCCCATAATGAGTCTTTCCAGTGAATCTCTGTGTCAAAGGAAGACATTATCACCCATCCGCCGTTTTTGATCACCGTATTGATAACTCGTCGCAGTCCGTACTCACGCCTGTTCACTACCGCTCCGATAGCAAGTGCTTCAGCATGATCTTTAGAATTCATTGCCCTTAGTTTTGATTGCCCGCGAATGGAGGTTATAAAACCAACACCGCTATCACAAACCGCTACCGTAATCCCTTTCCCGCTCCTTTGAAGACCAACAAAGGCTGTTGAGCGCCCCCATAATAGAGAATTCACAACGAGTTCTGCACATGCGACGGCAACATTATCTAGTAATTCTTGTGGAAAATCACCGCTTCTACGGCTCGGCTGAAAAAGTCGGCCACAACGTAAGAGGAGATCCTCCTTAAATTTCTGACGAACTGAGTCCTTCCATGTCTTCCAATAGTCTATATTGACGGTACGATCGGGTACGTTTTCATAAGGGACTACTAAAAGCTCTGTATTAGGATTTGTCTGGCCAGGAGAATATCCACCTATAATGCCTTCCGGCCATTTTAATAAGTCGTATTGTTGACTGATTCGGAAGAGTGAGATGTCATCCCAAAATGCGAATATCTCAGGGTTCCAAACTACACGAGCAGGCTGTGCGTGATCGGTAAATTGACGTAATCGATGTGCTACTGATAAGAATGCGGTGAGCCCGGCCATACTCATATGAGTCGGCTCTACATGCCTTAAATCCCACACGACCTCAGGACGCTCGCCCTCCATATACAAATCGCTAAACTGCTTGAGGGCGCGAGCAGTGTATAGGCAAAAAGAGCCTAGCCCGGTTAGTGGCCCAACATTTATGGGCAGCTTACTTGCCGCAGCTGTCGCCGTCACCATGCTTACGAGATCCTACTGATTGAACAAGCAAATTTACGTGTGAACCATTAAAACATGGACTATACTCTTAATGAGTCAGGCAAACAAGCTGCCCGAAGCGGGATTCACACGCCCAAAGGGCAAGTTGATGTACGAAAAACTACAGTTCGTATAACTAGAACTGTTACAAGATTTGTAGCTCGACGCCATTACCTGTAGAAGCATTCAGAACGCAGGTGAGAATGGCTGATGAGGATACAAAGTTTGCATGCCACTTCATAAGTCAGCAAGCGGCATTGGCCCTGTGATTATATGCCAGCAAAAGCAGATTTGTAACTTAAATCTAACGGCACATCCAGAATTTTTCTGGTTTCAAGCTAAAGTTAGAAGAGTTTGCAGGATAATTCTCCGAGGGGCGAACGAATCAAATCCCCCACATCCGCCGAAATGCGAACAATAGGCTGAAATGGCTGCGAACGAATCAAATCCCCGGTAGAAAAATCTTAAAGCCTTTAAAGAAAGAGCCCGAGTCAAGAATGTCTGACTCAGGCTCTTTCTGCTTCGGAGGGTTTAACTCGATGCTTCAGTTCTATTCCAAAGACTTAATCATCAAGAGTCCGTCGCCGCCGTTGGAATAGTAGCGTGGCAGGCGCTGTGTGACGATGTAGCCCAGATCAGTGTAGAGCTGTTGTGCGCCTGTGTTGACGGCGCGGACTTCTAAGCGAATGATGCGCACCTGACGGCGGCGGAAGCCGTCTTCAACTTTCTGAAGCATGCGGCGCGCGATCCCGCGTCGTCGATGTTCATGCGCGACGCCGAGCGTCGTCACGTGGCCTGTGTGATCTGGCTCGACGAGGCCGACGATAAATCCGACCATCAATCCGGCCTGCGTGACCGCGCGATAAGAGACGGACTCCGGCGCGGTTAAGAGATATTCGAAAGTGTCTCGACTGTAGGCTTCGCCGTCTATAAAGCAGCGTTGATCCAGCCGCCAGCATTCATCCAATTGCGTGACGGTCAGGGGACGCACGTCATATCGCAGCTCTACGAGCGGCAGGGTGCGCGGCGCGCCGTATCCTTCACCGGACGACGACGCACTCCCGCCCTCACCCTGCGACGGCGACCACCACCTTGAACGAATCTTTTTCAAGACTGCCATATAAAAACAGTAATCAGTGATAAGTGACGAGCAAGAGCGTCTCCCGCTTTGTCCGACTAAATTATTAACATGCAATCGCCGTAGCTGTAAAAGCGATATTGTTCGGCGACGGCATGACGGTAAGCGTCCAGCACAAAACCGCGTCCGGCGAATGCACTGACGAGTACCAACAGGGACGAGCGCGGCAGGTGAAAATTTGTAAGCAGCGCATCCACCGCGCGAAACCTGTAAGCGGGCGTGATCGTCAGTTGGGCCAACCCTGCGCCGGGCTGTAGCGAACCATCTTCGCCCACAGCAGATTCTAAAGCGCGCGTGGTGGTTGTGCCAACTGCCAGAATGCGTCTGCCCTCTCTGCGCGCTTCGTTGATTGTCTGGGCGGCGCTTTCGCTAATCTCGTACTGTTCGGGCGCGACCGCGTGACGGCTTAGATCGGAAACTCGCACAGGCTCGAATGTGCCGTAGCCGACGTGCAAAGTAATCTCTATCAGATGAGCGCCGCGCGCACGCAGCTCTTCCATCACGCGCGGCGTAAAATGTAGTCCGGCGGTAGGCGCTGCAATCGCGCCGCGCTCGCGCGCATAAACTGTCTGATAGCGCTCGCGGTCTTCAGCAGAGAGAGCGCCGTCGTCCTCGCGCTTGATGTATGGCGGCAGAGGGGTCTGGCCGATCTCTTCTAGCAGAGCATCCAGCGGCGCATCACACTCGAAGCGCACCACGCGGCGTCCGTCGCTTAAGGCTTCGATGACCTCTGCGCGTAAGCGGCCGTCACCGAATCGCAGTCGCGCGCCCGCCTGTAATCTTCGCGCCGGGCGAGAGAGCGCCTCCCAGACGAGCGGCTCGCGCTCGCGCACCAGAAACAGCTCGACGCGCCCGCCAGAAGGCTCGCGCCAGCCTCTGAGCCGCGCGGGAAAGACGCGCGTGTTATTAAAGACGACCACATCGCCCGCCCGCAAAAGGGAAGGCAGCTCGGCAAACTGTGAATCCACCCATGCCCTGCGCTCTCTGTCCAGCACCAGCATACGCGCCGCGTCACGCCTCTCCAATGGGTGCTGCGCGATCAATTCCTCAGGTAGCCGGTAATCGAAATCCTCTATCAACATAACAACGAAGGGATGAGGGCGGAACGAAGGGATGAGGGCGGAGGGATGAGGGATGAAATGATTGAGCCAGTGCTTACCTGAATCAATCACTCAACCCTTATTCATCCCTCATCCCTCCGCCCTCATCCCTTATTTACGGCATTGGCGCTATCGCGGCGTCGGCGGCTGATGCTTGCAGGGGTTCTGCCGGATGCTCGTAATGAAAGACGGCTGTCAGTTGCGCGCCGAACAGCAGAATCAGACTGGAGAAGTAGCCCCAGGTCAGGACGGCGACGACCGCGCCGACCGAGCCGTAAATCTGATCGTAATGAAAGTAATGCAGACTCCAGGCGAAAATATATTTCGATAGCTCCCACAGCAGACCGCCCAGCACTGCGCCCGGCAAAGTATCGCGCAGGCTGACCTGCGCGTTCGGCATAAAGCGATAGACGACGACGAAGAGAATGATGGTGACGATGACGCTGGCGAGAATAAAGACGAACTGCCAGAAGGCGCTCCCGACGGTCGCGAGCCAGGCGTAGCGTTCAAGCTGTCGCGGAGAAAAGCGCGAAGCCAGTTGCTGCAAAAAGACCAGCACAGAAGTAGCGAGCACGGAAACGGAAAGGAGCAGCCCGACCACGCCGATCATTCCGAGCGTCAGCGCGCGCCCATGCAGAAAGGCGCGCGACCCTGTATTCCAGATGCGATTGAGCGCGCGCTCGATGACGGCGAACACCCACGAGCCAGCCCAGAGCACAAGGATAAAGCAGGTAATGATCACGCCCTTGCTCAAATCCGAGAGCGAGTTGACAGTATCGCGCAGGAATTTGCCCGAGCCCGGATAAACCTGCACGACGCGCGCCAGCATCTCGCCCAGCATCTCCGTCCCGGAAGCAAAGCTGTTGCTCAAGGCCAGCAGAAGGAGCAGCGCCGGAAAGAGTGTGAGCAAACCGAAGTAGCTCATCGCTGCGGCCGACGTAAACAGGTCGTTGTCGTGGAACGCATGCAGCGTGTGATTGATGATCGACAACCACGGCGCGCGGTTACGCACGCCGAAGGAATGGCGCGAAAAGGATGGAAAGCGACGCATAAGTAAGGGATGAGGGATGAGGGATGAGGGATGAAGAGGATCGAGTGATTGAGTCACTTGAGCAGTGATTCAACCATTTCATCCCTCATCCCTCATCCCTCATCCCTTGTTATTGAGCACGGCGCGCGCAATCGCAATGTAGGCGAAGGCCTGTGGCACACGGCCCTGAAGAGCACGCGCCTCTGCGACCGTCTTTATCATGTCCAGTCGCGTCATTGTCGCAAAAATCTGATCGAAACGAAATGCCTCGCTCTTGACGCTAAAGTTATCGTCAGCCGCAGGGAGCGCCTGATCGCTTGCCGTCGCGCTGATGTCCAGTGAAAACTCATCGCCCGTAAAACCATCGACCGCATTGGCCGCTCTGACAACTTCCGAGAGCAGCCGCCAGGCGCGCTGCTCTTCGAGGCGCGCGGCTGCTCCGGCGATGATCGCATAGGCGGCGACGCGCTCTTTTGTCTTCGCCTCTGTGCGCGCGGCGTATCGCTCTGCCTCGTCCAGAATGATCAAGGCGGGACGCGTATCCTCGCCGTGGCGGGCGGCGACGAGCGCCGCTTCCGTAAAGCCCCACGCGTGGGCCAACGGCGGGACATCCGCGCTATTCAAAAATTTTATAATGCCCTCGTAATCGTACTCTTCATCGTCGGCGTAGGTGCGCGCGAGATCGGAGATTTGGCTGACGGCGATAAAAGAGAGTGCGGCGCGGCGCGTGTCCTGATTATCAATCTCCGCTGCGGCGCGGCGCGCTCTGTCCCACAGCCTGTGACGCGCGGCGGCGCGCACAATGCGTATCAGTATAGGGTCGCGCTCCTGTGCGCCCGTGGCGCGTGAAAGCTGCTCGTATGAAGCGCGCAAAGGATCGCCCCCTGTGCGCTCAGTAGCCGCGCGCGTCGAGTCGAAATGCGCGGCGAACTGCTCGCGCCGTGTTGCCTCCAACTCGCCAGCCAGAGCCGTTTCGCGCGCACGCAGCTCGGGCGCGTACTGCGCAGCCTCGCGCTCAAAGTGTGGAAGCAATCTTCCCAACGCCAGGTAGAGAGCGAAAGCCTGCCCCGTCTGCACACTGTCCGCGCGCGGCGTCAGGGGGCGCAGCAGTATCGCGGCAGCGGTTTGATAAAAAGCTTTGCTCAAAGGAGGACTCAAAGGCGGCCAGAGAGTTGCCTCCGTCTCCGTACGCGGAAGGGGACGAAACTGTAAAGACCCGCGCTCGTCCACGACTACGAGCAGGCGCGGCGAGATCAGCGGAGCGGAAAGCAACAGCACTGTGTTGGCGTCCGCGCTCTGATCGCTGCGAGCCTGTGCCAGCAACTGTCCGTAAAGTTTTTCGGCCGCCGCAGGATTCTGCTCGCCCAGACGAATAATAAAGGCTATGAGGTCTGCGCTTGTGCCGCGCGAGACCAGCGGCGAGGCCAGTTGTGCCGCGCTCTTTGATTCGCCCTGACCCAGCAGCTCAAAAGCATAAGCAAGACGCTCTGCGTCCATCCCGCTCAATTCACGCCACGGGTTGCGGCCCGCAGGCTGCTGACTGTTTTGAGCGTTGCTTTTATCCTCAGTCATCTCCTTCGTCAGGTCTTTAAGAAAAGCTTCGGCGAGGCTGGTGTCGCGCGCCGCAGCCTTTAATAAGACCTCGTCGCGCGCTTCCGTAATCAAGGGTTGCGAGGTGACTGACGCTGCGCCAATCTGATTTGCCGCTTCTTCCCGTTCGGCTTTGTCCGAGGCCGCAGCCGCTTCCCACGCGCGGCGAAAGATCGTGCGCGCGCTACGCTCGTCCGCATCCCAAAGCGCGTCCGCGACCAACGCCTGCACGCGCGCTCTGTAAAACAGATCGTCGAACAGGCGCGCGCTCGCTGCCGCTTCGTTGAGCAACGCGATGGCCTCCATGCGGCGCGCCTTCTGTCGCTGCTGCTCCTGCTGCTGCGCCGCAGCTTTACTCTGCGCATCCTTTTTCTGCGTAGACGTACGACGCGGCGCGCTGTCGCTGCCCTGTCCACGTTGTGGTTGCGCGGAAATATTTACAGAAAGGAGCGCGAAGGCGAGCGCCGCTAGAAACAGAAGGCGAGCGAGCCGCTTTTGACGAGGTGATTGCTTCATAATCCGTTTGATGACTTGTAGGCCGCCATTTTATCTTGAAAGCGCTGCTATTCGGAATCGAAGAGCGTGCCGCCGCGATCAACCGCGCGGAAATTTATTCCGAAGTGCTCATAGGCTAAGCGCGTCACCATGCGACCTCGCGGCGTGCGGTTGAGAAAGCCTATCTGAATCAGGTAGGGCTCTATGATCTCTTCTATAGAATCCTTCTCCTCGTGAATCGAGGCGGAGATAGTGCCAAGGCCCACCGGCCCGCCAGCGAATTTTTCGATGATCGTCAACAGCAGCTTACGGTCTATCTCGTCCAGGCCGTAAGTATCGACCTCCATACGGTCGAGAGCATCTGCGGCGACCTCCTGCGTGATGTGCCCTTCGTAATCGACCTCTGCGTAATCGCGCACGCGGCGCAGCAATCGATTGACGATACGCGGTGTGCCGCGCGCACGCTGCGCAATCTCACGCGCGCCCCCGTCGTCGATCTCGACCTTGAGAATATCGGCCGAGCGCCGGACGATCACTTCCAGATCATCGTGATTATAGAAGTCTAGGTGAAAGACTATGCCAAAGCGCCCGCGCAAAGGCGCTGTGATCAGCCCTGCGCGAGTGGTCGCGCCGACCAAAGTAAACTTGGGCAATTCGAGCTTGATGGAACGAGCGGCAGTGCCCTGACCGATCATCAGGTCAAGCTGATAATCCTCCATCGCCGGATACAAGACCTCTTCGATGGCGGGATTGAGACGATGAATCTCGTCTATAAAGAGCACGTCTCCCTCCTGCAAATTGGTCAGGAGCGCCGCCAGGTCGCCTGACTTTTCGATCACAGGCCCGGCCGTGGAACGCAGCTCTGCCTTCATCTCGTTGGCGATGATATTGGCTAAGGTGGTCTTTCCCAATCCCGGCGGGCCTGTAAGAAGCACATGGTCCAGGGCTTCGCGGCGACCGAGCGCGGCCTTGATAAAAATCCTCAGATTGTCCGTCGCACGCCGTTGCCCTATGTACTCCGCGAGCCGCGTGGGCCTGAGCGACAGCTCGAACTGCCGCTCCTCATCCACAAGCGTAGCGTCGCGCGCATTAGCTGGCTCAAGTTCTTCAGACATCGTAACCAAGGGATGAGGGCGCGAAAAAGGGATGAGGGCGGAGGGATGAGGGATGAATAAGAAAAGATTCAAGTTGAATCAGCCTTCCTTTCATCCTTCATCCCTCATCCCTCATCCCTGCTTTTCATCCCTCATCCCTCATCCCTTCGTTTATCCTCTGGCGAGCTGTCGCAGGCTGCGGCGCAGGATGACTTCGACGGAGATGTCGCCGCCCTCCTGCATCGCCGAGGTGATTGCTTTCTCGGCGGCAGACTTTTGATACCCTAAGTTGATAAGCGCTGAGAGCGCGTCGTCTCTGACTACGTCTTCGGACGGCTGCGCGCCTGCGCCTGTGCCGCTCGTCGCAAACTCCTCTTCGAGCGCGGGAGAGGAGAGCGCGGCGATCTTATCGCGAAGCTCTATGACAAGGCGCTCGGCGGTCTTTTTACCGACGCCCGGAATAGAGGTTAGGCGCGCCAGATTGTTTGTGCGAATCGAGGCGATGATCTCGTCCGCGCTCATCCCTGAGAGCATAGTGATTCCCAGCTTTGGGCCAATACCGCTGACAGAGATCAATCGCAGAAAAAGCTCACGCTCGCGCGCCGTCTTAAAGCCGTAGAGCTGTAAAGCGTCTTCCCGAACATGCGTATAAATACGCAACTGAACGTTCGAGCCGACATCTTCCAGATCATAAAAAGTCGACAACGGAATAATGACTTCATAGCCGACGCCCGTGATGTCAATGATACAAGTGTTTGCCTGTTTAGAGAGTAGATTGCCGGATAGATATGCGATCATCTAATGAAAAATTCTCGGACCGAAGAAGAGATTTCGGGAGCGTCTTCGCTTTTCAACACGAATTGTAGTTTATCCGCGCCGCCTTAGGCAACGCGCCGTGAGTCCGCGAGGCTTAGGTGAAAGATCGGCCATCTCCGACGCCGTCAAAAGGAGTTTTCAATTGAGTCGTTAGCTTGATGTGGTGGGTAACAGCAATGGTGATCCCTTAAGAAGCTGAGAAGCCATTGCTCTTGCCTGAATGCTTTCTGTTGATTCTGCGATCTCTTAATTTCTGCCATATCCGGCGTAGCATCGCTGTCTCTTTTAGACTCAGACCAAGACGGTCAACCAACAGCACTTTATCGGCCATGTCGAGCACGGCACTGATGTCATCATTCAGCAAGAGTTTGTGAATCTGTTTGAGGTCAAGTGTCTCTGCGCCATTGAGTGGCAGAGGTAATTTCTCAGCTTCGTTGGGTTCTAACTCAAGCACGCCACCGCCGTAGCTTCTACCAATTACCTCAGAGAAGGCAAACGTAAGAGAGTTTAAGAAAGCAGCCGCTATTACGTCTGCCTTCGTGCCGTTGCGGAGCTTGACGCGATGAATCGTATCTGTGCAAGTTGTGTTTGCCTTGTTGACGATAATTTTAGGGTAGCCGTGAACCTGACGAAGCATAAACGCGTCAGGCATCCATATTGACGGCACGATATACCAGCGGTTGCGAATCCTGCACTTGTAACCTGTATGAAGTTCTGCTTTTTCACCGCTGACCACATACTCGCGTGCGGCTTCGGGCAACTCTTCAAAGGGGACGTTGGGAAGATTGAGCAGATAAGTGGGGAGATCGCTTTCGACATTCGTTTCCCAATCAGTCTTAGAAAAGATTGCCCCTTTAAGATGACCAGACCGGCTGACTATCGGCAGCGTATAAGCTTCAAGACCGCGCTCCCTGATCTGCTCATCATTGAGGACAAAAAACTGATTCTGGCCCGTGACAATGCCAACATCAACATCAATAACTTTCCCTGCTTCGGTGAGATTGGGATTAGCTCTGATCGCGCGGAGCAGTTTAATCTCTTCCTTGCTCAAAAAGTATTGTGTCCACTTCTCGGTCGAGTGATCCATTGGCTTCAATTCACCGCTGACGAAATCGGTGTGCTCATAGGAAGCGAGGTCGCACATGCTTTCAAGCTCTATCGTCCTGACTCCTGTTTGTCCGTCGCCGTTGCGCTCGCCAAGCAGCAAGACCACTTCCTGCTGGATGCCCTCAAAGACCAGTTTCTTAAAAGTGATGAGAGTGATTTTATTGTAATAACCGCTCAGAAAGCGGCGTAAGTCGGCGGCGTAATTGACTTGCAGCAATTCGGCGGGGATGACCATCGCCAATCGTCCCTTTTCGTTCAAGAGGAAAGACGACGCCACGATAAATGGAACCCATGTGTTAGTCAGCCTGTTAGGCTTCATCCCCGCTGTACTCATCAACTCGAAAGCCGGGACGCGCTGTTCCTCAATAAAGTTCTGATAGCGAATGAAAGGTGGGTTGCCGATCACGGCGTCAAACAGTCGCTTGTCTTTAAGATGTGCTTTGCAGTAAGCGAAAAAGTCCCCTGTATGAATCATGAACATGGAAGGCTTTGCGCCTAGAGCTTCGAGACGGCTGACAGCCCTTTGCACTTCATGTTCGTCAATCTCAACACCGTGCAAAAACTCGGCGGCCTGCTCTGGCTTGGTACCTTTGGCTATAAGAGCCTCGAACGCGGATTGCAGCAACACCCCGTCGCCACAGCTTGGCTCTAATACTTCCGTTTTTGATGACTGAATCGCCCACCGCGCTAAGAAGTCGGCAATAGGCTTCGGTGTGTAATAGCCCCCCCGAAGCTTTTGATATGAAAGTGCGGGTTTACTCAATTAACGAAAGCTCCCGTTAGTTACTCAGCTACCGCGTGCGGTGGCAGGCCCTTGTAGCGATTGACGTATGCAGCTTCGACGTACGTTGAGAAATGTTCAAGCCGTAATGGTGATGTCGGCTGCGGTATATTCACGTCGATGCTGCCCTCGTCAGGATTCCATAATACCAAGGAGATCGCTTCAGCCATATAGGCTGGCTGCTCGACATCTATTCGGCGAGCAAGACGCTCAAGAGTTTCGATCATCGCTGCGCGTTGCGGCTCGACAAGGCATGGTGTCGGGATAATGACCATAAAAGCTACTACCGCGTGCGGGAATCTACTGTGAACGGTTGTCGCCTCAGTCGCCAAATCGTTAATCATGTTCTGCCAATTCTTTCTGAGGCTATCTGCGTCATTCAGTGTCTTGCTGTCGAAAGCGAACCGCACTCCGTCGGGACGATAACCCACATCAAAATTCTGCGGGCGCACGCCGCCGATGATTCTAACAGGCCCCACCTCTACACAGTCGGCAACAGATGCAGTCAGAGCAGTTGATGTCGGTCTTACGATAGGAATGCCGCCAAGCATTGTTGCCAGTGCTACGCCGACAGCAGCATCAAAGAGATTGCCAAGCTGGCTTGATGATTGCGGCGGCGTGCGGCTTAGTCTGCCTCCATTGTTGCGCCACGCCTCGCCGAACCGAGCTAACTCAGTTTGTTCTACCCTGATCGATGACATTGGTCGCAATCGTGCCATAACGCGAGAAAGAGACTTAACAAGAATAAAATAACCGGAGCAGCGATTTATACCATCAATTCACTGATTGAAAAAGCAAGGTGCAGACTTGGTTAAAGAGAAGTTAGCGCGTCTGCCTCTTTGATTAACTCAAAGAGGCACACGCGCTCTCTCTTTAATGAGTTACGGTGTGGGCGGCGGGTTGCGTTTGCGCGTCAGGCCGCTCTTGCGCTCGCTCTTGCGCGTGTAACCGAACGCTTCGTAGAGGGCGCTGTCCGCTCCTTCCGTGGGGTCTGCAAGCACGCCGTTGACGACGAGTTGGGCTTTTTCAAGGAATGCTTCGTCGGCGTCGTCGCGGTTGGCCTGCGCCTGTTTGAGCTGATCGTCGAGTTCGTCAAGGCGTTGGCGCGCGGCCTGTGCGGGTTGAGCCGCCGCCTTGAATTGTGGAAGCGTCATGCCGCCGAAGGATTTGTCGGGCGCGAGTGTTTCCCAGGCATTAATCATTCGTTCCATCTTCTGTTCATTATCTTTCGGGCCTGTAGGCATGTGTGAGTTTCCTTTCTGCGCGCGTGGGGCGCACGGTTGGTGGTTGATTGTCGTGTGCTTGTGAGGCACGGAAATGTCAGTCAGGGTGTCGGCGCGCGAGCGCTGGATGAGTGTCCGCCCGTCCGGCCTACGCCAACTGTCGTCTATCACCGGGAAACGCGAAATTGCTAAGGAAAATCGTCATTGTCCAGCGCAAAACGAGGCTTTCGCGCCCGGAAATGCCATTTTTGCAGGTGGAATGGCAATTTTCAAGTCCGGTAACGCCCAACTGAAGCAAAGTTGCACACAACCGAGGCAAAGTTACGCGCAACTGAAGCGAAGTTGCGCCCAACTAAAGCAAAGTTGCGCGCAACCGAAGCAAAGTTGCGCGTAACTTACCCCCGGTTGTGTGCAACCGAATCCCGGTTGCGCGTTACCGAAGCAAAGTTGCGCGATACCAAAGCCGAGTTACGCAGTCCCTGCGCACTGCTGCGTGATTCCGTGGCAGAGGATGGAACGCCCGTCACTTGAGGGTTATGCTACCGAAGCTGGCTCTGTCATCGACAGTCTGAAAGAGCCTGACCTTATTGCTGTCTGCCGGGGTTTTTACAAAACGGCCCTCTTTTTTTACAGCTTGCCGGGCGAAGTCGCCGCGCGCGCCCTACCATCGGCGCGGGAATTGGAGCTATACTGAGCCGGTAGAAGGAAAAGGGAAGCTTTAGCGAGATGAAGTCGGAGAAAATCTCAGAGCTGACGACCAATCGTTTGAGCGTTTATCTGCGCTGTTTGAATCTGCTGGCAGCAGCCGGCATCAGGACGATCTCGTCGCAGGCGCTGGCGGATCAGTTCAGCCTTAATTCCGCGCAGATCAGAAAAGACCTCGCCTACTTCGGCGAGTTCGGCGTGCGCGGCGTAGGATATTTCGTCGAAGAGCTGCGCGAGCATATTACTAAGATTCTGGGGCTGGACCGCGCGCACCGCGTGGGCATCCTGGGCGCTGGCCGACTGGGCACGGCGCTCGCCAACTATACCGGTTTCGAGAAGTCTAATTTTAAGGTCGTCGCGCTCTTCGATAACGACCGCGAGAAGATTGGGCGGCGCATAGGCGAGGGCGAAGTGATGATCTACGACGTGCGAAAGATTGCGCGCGTCGTGCGCGACCTGGAAATAGATGTCGCCGTCATCGCCGTCCCGGCGCGCGTCGCGCAGAGAGTCTTGAATCAGATCATGGCCTCAGGCATCAAGGCCGTGCTTAACTTTGCTCCCGTACGCCTTCACGCGCGGCTCGGCGTGAAGGTCAAAACAGTCGACTTGACAATCAGTCTGGAGAGCCTGTCTTATTTTCTGGCAAGACCCGTGATTACCTGTGTCACTAACCCGCGCAGCATTCTTCCCTACGAAGAGATAGCGCAGCGCGATGAGCATGAGTTGTAGAACTTGAGTTGAAGATTAAGGAGTACCTGTCATGTTTGTTTGCCTTCTCAAAAGAGCACTTCCGTTTACCTTGACCCTTCTGGTCGGCTCCGGCCTCGGCAGCATCTTTAGCGGCGCAAGCCCGCGCAGCCAGTCGAGCGTGACCACGACAACTACGCTGACCACCCGCAGCTATAGCTGCGCGGAGCGTCATCGCGCACGCGCAGCGGCTGCCGAATCGACGCCGCTGATCGTCACCTTCGAGCCGAACACAAGGCTCACGGAAGCTGCGCGTCGCAATAAGACTGTCGGCGTAGTCGAGCTGCTCGTGCGCTTCGGCGCGGACGGTAAGGCGACGGTCGTCGATCATCTGACGACGCTGCCGGACGGCTTGACCGAAGAGGCTGAGCGCGCGGCGGAGCGCACGGCCTTCAGGCCCGCGACCATCAACGGCAAGCCCTACACCGTGACGGAGGTCAGGCAGTTCATCTTCAGCATGGACAGGTACTAGCAGCCAAAGCTTTTTGATGGATGAGCAAACCGCGCGGCGCGAGATTGTGCGCGTCGGACGCTTGATGTACGAGCGCTCTTACGTCGTCTCTTCGGACGGCAACATCAGCGTGCGCCTCGACGACGGGCGCATCGTCGCGACGCCGACGATGATGTGCAAAGGGCGCATGACCGAAGAGGCTTGCGCCGTCACGGACGCCAAGGGAAAGGCGCTCACCAGTAGCAGGCCATCGTCGGAGCTGGCGATGCACCTGCTCATTTACGCCGAGCGCGAGGACGTAAAGGCTGTCTGTCATGCTCATCCCCCGCACGGCTCTGCCTTCGCCGTCGCGGGACTCGCCATCGATCAACCGATTCTCTCCGAAGTGATATTGACGTTGGGCTGTGTGCCGCTCGCGGAGTACGGCACGCCTTCGACAGACGAGTTGACGGAAGCGATGCGCCCGCTCGTCAAGCATCACAACGCGCTTTTGATGGCTAATCACGGCGCGGTCGCATACGGCGCGGACGTGTGGCAAGCCTTTGATCGTCTTGAGACTTTAGAGCACACGGCCAAAATCTCTATTCTCTCGCGCCTGCTCGGCGGGCCGAGAAATCTTTCGCCCGACGCCATAGAGAAATTGATCAACGTCCGTGAGGCCGCTGGCTACCTGGACGAGCGCGCGCGCTGCCAGTCGTGCGGCTACCTGCACGAAACGCAGATCACCTGTCCGACAAATGATCGCCCGGTCGCGGCCAACAGGAGCGCTCCCAAAGCGTCAACCAACGGAGCGGGCAAGATTCAACTGACGCGCGATGAGCTGGTCGAGCTGTTGAGCCAGGCCGCGCAACTGGGAAAATAGTGACGAGTTATATCTTTATCCGATGCTCATCACTTGAGCTGTTTATAGATTCCATCTGAAGAGGAGCATATTGAATGCCACAGGAAGCATTGGGAATGGTTGAAACAAAAGGTCTCGTCGCGATGATCGAAGCAGCGGACGCGATGGTCAAGGCCGCCAACGTCACGCTTGTCGGTTACGAGAAGATCGGCGCTGGCTTTGTGACGGCGATTGTGCGCGGCGATGTCGCGGCAGTCAAAGCCGCCACGGATGCCGGAGCCGCTGCCGCGCGCCGCGTCGGCGAATTAGTCAGCGTGCATGTTATTCCGCGCCCGCACGGCAGCGTGGACGATGCTCTGCCCATTGGCAACGACGGCGGAAGATGATTATCGCGCGCATCCTTGGCACGGTCGTCTCAACTCAAAAGGATGAGCGGCTGTTGGGAAAAAAACTGCTCATCGTGCGTCCCGTCAACGTCGACGGGACGGACACCAGCGGTTATGTCGTCGCCGTCGATACTGTGGGCGCTGGCTTTCACGAGCGCGTGCTGGTCGTCTCAGGCTCAAGCGCACGCCTCGCACAGGGGATGAAAGACGTGCCCGTAGACGCAGCCATCGTCGGCGTCATAGACACCGTCGATGTCACGGACGATTAAGACTTATGCAACTGGCGCGCGTCATCGGCACGGTCGTCGCAACCGTCAAGAACGATTCGCTCGAGGGGCGCAAGCTGCTCGTCGTTCAGTCGCTCGATGCCTACTTCAAACCGCAGGGTAAGCCCATGGTCGCGCTCGATGCCATCGGGGCGGGCGTGGGCGAGCTGGTTTTCTGGTGTCGTGGTAAAGAGGCCAGCTTTCCCTTTAAGCGAGAGGACACGCCGACCGATTGCACCATCATAGGCATCGTCGATTCCGACGCGCACGTCACGAACAAAGGGAGTCGCGGCAGATGATTCTCGCGCGTGTGCTGGGCAATATCGTCGCGACGCAAAAGAATCCGCGCTATCAGAACGCGCGCATCATGCTCTGCCAGCAGATCACGCCGGAAGGTGAAGAGATGGCGACGACCATCCTGGCGCTAGATTCTGTGGATTCGGGCGTCGGCGATACTGTCCTGATCGTGCAGGAGGGCTGGGGCGCATCGACAGCGGCGACGGGCGAGGCAGGAGCGGCGATTGACTCTGCCATCATCGGCGTCGTCGATTACGTGGACATACACAAAGACGAACCGAAGGGAGAAGCGCGATGAGCAGCAGTAGCAGTGGCTCACAAGATCAAGCGCGTATCTTGGCTGAACGCATCGCGCGTCGTATCTCTCAACCAAACATCGGCGACGCAGCAAGTTCTTCGCGCTCGTCCAGCACAACAGCTTCAACGGATGACGTGGGCAATGTCGGCGAAGAATTGGCTGCGGTGCGCGCCGGTCTGGATGATCTACAGCACCGGCTGGCACACATCGAATCGCATCTCACGCGCAGAGATGATGTGTCTACACAGAGGGATAGTGAGCGCGCCGCGCGAAGCGTTGACGAACAACAGGAAGCCAGACAGCAATCGCCTTTCACAGCGCCGCCCACATCTGTGCGCTCGCCCTGGCTGAGCGGCATGTACGTTCCGGCGACCAACGCCGCCGCAGCGCACCCGAGCCAGGAGCGTTTCGGCGTAGAGGAAGCAGCCGTCTCCGAGTTGGTGGATTATTTCGAGCGCGAGAAGACCTGTAACCTTGAGCCCGGCGGCAAGCCCTGCGACCATTGCGCCATGTGCAGCTCGCGCGGATTTTAAAAGCAGTGGTAAGTGAAGAGTGGCGAGTGAAGAGCCGAAGGAACTTTCCCTTAACTCGTCACTCGCCACTTGTCACTCGTCACTGCTCTTATTTCGTCGCGGGCGCAGCGGTGTTGCCGCTGTTTTGATTCCTGCGCAGCGTGTTGGGATCGAAACGCGGCGCTTGGCGCGCGCCCTCTTCGGCCTTGAAGTAAGGCTCTTCCTTAAAGCCGTAAATCTTCGCCGCGATCACGGTCGGAAAACTTCCGCGCGTCGTGTTGTAATCCTGCACGGCCGTATTGTAGTCGCCGCGCGTTGTGGCAATACGGTTCTCCGTGCCGGTCAACTCATCCTGAAGCTTCAAAAAATTCTCGCTTGAGCGCAACACTGGATAGTTCTCCTGCAAGGAGAGCAGCCTGCCGATGGTTCCGCCGAAGCTATTGTTGGCGTCGATGACGGCCTGCTTCTGTTCGGGCGTCTTATCGCCGCTCTCGCCCTGCGGTTGTGCGCTCGTCGCGTTGAGCAGGCGAGAGCGCGCCTCCGCGATCTGCCCGAAGACTTCCTGCTCCTGCACGCCCGCCGATTGCGCGGCCGAGACGAGATTGGGAATCAGGTCGGCGCGCCGTTGAAGCTGGTTCTCGACATCCGCCCAACGCGCGCGCACGTTCTGCTGCTTGCTTTGAAGCGTGTTGTAGCCGCACCCGCTTGCCGCGACAGACGCAAAGATTGCGAGAGCCAACAGCAACATTCTTCTTTTATTCATCTCTCAAGTCTCCTTATCGTGAACCCTGAAAAAGTAA